>NZGF01000055.1 GCA_002690915.1 Crocinitomicaceae bacterium | reverse complement strand
GGCGTCTACATTATCCATGTCGATGTGCCAGGCATCGGTGAGAAAATACTCAAATGGTTCGGCATCATGCGCCCAACCGATTTGGACAACTTCTGATTTGACTCCGAATTCGCTATGAAAAATATGCAACATACCCTCCTCGCATCCGCTGCACTAACCGTGTGCCTGATGCTCACTACGGCGGTCTTTGCCGGAAATCCGGATCGTGCTGGTTCAGCGGGCGCTGGTCAACTCTTGATCAATCCCTGGGCGCAGTCCAACGGCATGGCAGGAACCAACATGGCCATTACCGAAGGCCTCGAAGGAACCTTCCTCAATGCGGCGGGTCTCGCGTTCCTCAACCAGAACGAACTCCGCTTTGCGAATACGCAGTACCTCTCAGGTTCGGGCATCTCGATCAATGCCATTGGATTCGGCACTGCAGTCGGTGATGGAGGCGTCCTCGGTTTAACGGTGATGACTATGGGATTTGGTGACATTCCCGTCACAACTGAAAACCTACCCGAAGGCGGAATCGGCACCTTCTCGCCGGCATTCTCAAACATTGGTGTCACATACTCGAAGGCCTTTTCCAACTCGATTTACGGAGGAATTACCATGCGCATCGTCAGCGAGGCCATCTCCAATGTGAGAGCATCGGGGGTCTGCTTCGATGCCGGAATTCGCTATGTATCAGGCGACCGACTCAACTTCGGTATCGCTCTGCGCAATGTTGGTGCTCCTATGCGATTTGCTGGAGATGGTTTAACCGTTACGGCCACTCCACAGGGTTCACCTACTTCCTTAACCATGCTCCAACGCAGCGAGCGCTATGAATTGCCCTCATTGGTGAACATCGGCTTTGGCTACGACGTCTATCAGTCAGAAATGCTCAATGCTACCTTCACCGGTCAATTCATCTCGAATTCCTTCACCAAAGACCAATTCGGTGGTGGCCTCGAATTCTCCTACAACGATCGTTTTACGCTGCGCGCCGGCTACCTCTGGGAAGACGGCGTGAACGGCGACGAGACCATTACAACGGCCTTCACTGGACCAGCTGCAGGCTTCTCGGTCAACTTGCCCGCCTCAACCGACGGAGCGATGATCGGCATCGACTACAGCTACCGGACGACCAATCCGTTCAACGGAAACCACAGTATCGGTATCGTCCTTTCCCTGTAATTTGACATCCTTTCACGGTCGGGTAGCAGATGCTCTGCAACCCCTCCGTAGGAAATTCGTATCTTTGTATTAGCAATAGAAGAGAAAGCCCGACCGACGGGTTTTCTCTTTTTTGCCTCAAACCCCAATGGACATGTCAGACATCTCCTACTTTACGAAAGAAGGCTTGCAGCGCCTGAAAGATGAAGTGCGTCAGCTCGAAACCGTTGAGCGCCCCAAAATTTCCCAGCAAATCGCAGAAGCGCGTGACAAAGGTGATTTAAGTGAAAACGCGGAATACGATGCAGCGAAAGAGGCCCAGGGATTGCTCGAGGCCAAGATTTCCAAGCTCAAAAACACACTGGCCAACGCACGCCTTGTCGACGACTCCAAAATCGATAACACCAAGGTGTACATTCTGTCGACCGTCAAAATTCGGAATACAAAAAATAACGCCGAGGTGACGTATACCCTCGTAGCTGAGAACGAAGCCAACCTCGCTAAGAAGAAAATATCCATCGACTCCCCTATCGGCAAAGGCTTGCTCGGCAAATCCGTCGGTGACATCGCAGAGGTTCAGGTCCCGGCCGGTATCATCCCTTTCGAGGTTCTCGAAATCTCCCGCGGCTGACATGGCCTCCATCTTCAGTAAAATCGTCGCCGGTGACATCCCGTGCCACCGCATCGCAGAAAACGACGAATTCTTGGCCTTCCTCGACATTCAGCCCCTTGCGGATGGGCACACCCTCGTCATTCCCAAAAAAGAGGTCGATTACTTCTTTGATTTAGACGATGACCTCCTGAGCCGAATCAATGTGTTTGCCCGCGACGTCGCGAAGCAGATTGAGCACGCCATTCCCTGTAAACGGGTAGGGGTGGCCATCATTGGGTTGGAGGTGCCGCATGCGCACATTCACCTCATCCCCTTACAATCGGTCAGCGACATCAACTTCGAGCGACCGAAATTAGACATGACCCAGGAGCAACTTTCCGCCACAGCGGAACGCATCCGGAAGGCTTGAAAATGCTGTTGTTTGAAACAAAAAACATACGTGTACGTATGTAGATACGAATGCTTTTCAATTCGATCACATTTCTGATCTTTTTTGCCCTGGTTTTTTTGATCTACTGGGGCCTCATGGCGAAAACCTTAAGGGGTCGCAATTCCTTTGTTCTTGCCTGTTCTTATATCTTCTACGGTTGGTGGGATTGGCGATTCTTATCGTTGATTTTCATCAGTTCCTTGAGCGATTATCTCATTGGACAACGAATAGAGCGTGCCGCTGAAGGAGACCGTACAAAAAGGATCTATTTGGCTCTGAGCCTGGCAATCAACCTCGGAATTCTTGGCCTATTCAAGTACTTCAATTTCTTTTTGGATTCCCTGCAATATGGATTTCAAGGCCTGGGAATGGACGGATCCAATTGGCGGTTAGATATCGTCCTACCCGTGGGCATCAGTTTCTACACCTTTCAGACCCTGAGCTACACCATCGACATCTACCGAGGGCAGCTTCGAGCGACACGAGACCCTATCGCGTTCTTCGCATTTGTCGCTTTCTTCCCGCAGTTAGTCGCAGGCCCCATTGAGCGCGCCAAGGACCTATTGCCACAATTCAGTCTGAAGCCGGCATTCGACAAAGCAGCCATTCGCAGCGGATTTACACTGGTCCTTTGGGGACTCTTTAAAAAGGTGGTGATTGCAGATCGATTGGCGCTTTTTGTTAACGCCGCATTTGACGAACCCGCCGGACTGGACAGCAGCACCGCAGCAGTCGCACTCCTCTTTTTTGCATTTCAGCTCTACCTCGATTTCTCTGCCTATTCTGAAATCGCCATCGGGATTGCCCGAATGCTGGGCGTGCGGTTGAGCACCAATTTCAAACGTCCCTATTTAGCCGCATCTTTCGGTCAATTTTGGAGCCGTTGGCACATTTCTTTGAGCAGTTGGTTCCGTGATTATCTGTACATCCCACTCGGGGGCAATCGCCGGTCGAAATGGCATACCTGGAGAAATGTCATGATCGTATTCCTGCTCAGCGGACTTTGGCACGGGGCATCATGGAATTTTGTGATTTGGGGCCTGCTCAATGGTGTTTTCCTTGTTGTACTCGACCCTTTGATCATCCAGCCCTTTCGCCGCTTGGGAGGGGCCGGTCGCGCTGTTCAAGCCATACTGGTAACCCTCTGCTGGACACTTTCGTTGGGGTTCTTCCGTGCCCAAGGGTGGGACGGTGCAATCGAAGTTTACAGAGCGCTGGCGGGTGGCAACGGGGCCTTCACAGTACTTGGCATGGGTGAACCAGAATTTCAATTGCTCTTGTGGCTGTTGGGTGGAATGATGGCAATCGAGTGGATCCAGGAAAATTGGCCCTCAGCCTCAGAACGTCTGCAATCCAGTCCTGTTCTTGTGCGGTGGTCCATCTATTATGGATTGTCGATGGGAATTATTTTGCTCGGGTCCTACGGATTGAACCTGGCCGATAAACAATTTATTTATTTTCAATTCTGAGGGTCATGCGCTCCATTTCTCCACTTTTTGAAATCTGTGTAAAAGGCGTTGTCGGCTTGGGTGTCATCTTCACCAGCCTCTGGGCCCTTGAGCAAAAGGACGCCTTTGCAAATGAGTTTAATCCCAATAATCACAGGGAAAAACGATGGAATTATCTGTACAAGATGGCTGAACAGGAAACTCCCGTCGATGTGCTCGTTCTTGGGAACAGCCATGCTTTTACAGGATTGAGCCCTGAATACTTGAGTGGTGCGCTTGAATCGAATGCCTTCGTGCTGGCGAATAACGCAACCAATGCCATGGATGTGTATTGGAACTTGCGCGAGCTTTTGAAAATCCACAGTCCCAAATTGGTGGCCGTTGAGACGTATCCCATCAATCATCGTAATCACCGCGATATGCTCCCAGGCTCTCTCGCCCACCAAATTCGCGCCTTCAATACACGAAAAGATCCTGCCATTCGCTTGGCATCCATGTTTTCGCTTTTTCCCGTGGACGATGTGCCCCTTGCCATCAGCGATGTGGTTAGAAATCACCACTACGTTTGGGAAGGTTTTCCCGAGCGGCCCAGACAGCGAAAGGTTGATTACAATGACCGTTACCTCGGAAGATTCATCCGATTCACCTCGGGGCTGACGGATAGCTTACTAGCGACCTATGACGAGCTAGGAGCCACCATCGACGGAGCAGAACAGTTGATTTCAGACGAATGCATAGACTACGCTCACCGCATCGCCGAACTGTGTGAAAAGGAAGGAATCAAGTTGGTCTTTTTCACATTACCCATGTATGAAAAACACGTCGAAAACGCACACATCTGGACTCAACGCTATGAAAACCTCACTCAGGATTTGGATGCGCCGTACCTCGACTTGCAGACCCAATCGGACATGGCTTCCAAAACTGAGTATTTCGAAAATACGAGAACAGCCAACCAACACATGACATTGTTTGGCTCCATCCGTGCAGCAGACGAATTGGGGGAATTCATCGATTCACTCTATCCAGGACAACTTCATCTGCGCGCAGATGAAGAAAAATGGCTGCGATACCACAAAAACAATTCTGGTATTTACGCCTACTCGCGGCCATTACCGACTGACGATAACGTCAAATTCATTGCCCAGGACCTACACGCTCAGAATTTCGATATCGACCAATGCGTCCTCGCCGATTTACCCGCTAATCCAGAGGTCCAAGAAATCTGGGTACGCATCGACAACTTTCAAAACGGAACCACACCTCACAATAAGAGCCTCCAACTGCGCATAGAGTTCCAAATTGGGAATGAGCCTGTGGTAGATGCTACCATCTCAGTCCCTCGGTATGAACACATCCAACGAGAGGACATGGCCGTTTTCAGACAAATCGTGAGAAAAATTGACATCAAGCGCATTAAAGGCGTGGCTTTGTCTGATGTTGCGCCACAACAGTGAAGTGACCCCGTGTTAAGATCAGCACCTCACTCCACGTACCCGTCCAACACTGCCGTCCAAATGCTTAGGACGCCGTCATCGTTGCGTGTCCAGATGGGTCGAACGATGCCATCGTAGGCACTGATGTTGTTATAATCCCCGAAGAAGCCCTTTGGATTGGTCCGGAACTTCTCCTCACTCACACACAGGTTTTCCCACGTATCACCTCCATCATAGGAGGAAGCCACGTACACTTCCGTATCCCAGGTCGAACGTAGGTTGAGGTTCTGGTTCTTGGCAAAAGACGCGCGACGGTCGTAAAAAACAACGTGTATGTTGCCTGTGACATCGTCAACGTCCATCCAAGGAAAAAACTGCTGCGCACCAGCTAAATCGTCATTGACACGGACCGGGTCAGTCCATTTACGGCCATGGTCATCGCTGTACACCAGCCACACGTCGTTGTCGTCCTCTCCGTTGCGGTTGTCTGTCCAGCTCACGTAGACTCGGCCCCTGTGCGGGCCGTTGCTGCGGTCCACTCGGGTGACCGGCATACCGTTGGCTCGACCCACTCCTCGGATGTTCTGATCCCAGCCCCCGGCAATGGTGGCGACCCGCAAATCACGATCCAGCCAAGTCTCGCCGCCGTCTGCACTTCTGTCCATCCAGATTGTATCAGCTTGCGCCCAAGCAACATACATCGTGCCGTCTGCTGCAATATCGGGGACGGCGCCCTCGACCGTTTCGTCGCTGTCCCGGCAGTCACCAGCGATAGCGTTGATGCGCACGGGATCGGACCATTTTTTGGCCTTACGGTTAGAGGTGCTGCAAAGGATAACGGTGCTGTCCGCATCGGATGGGCTTCCATAGAGGTCAAACTGCGTCCAACACGTGAGAAGCGTTGAGCCATTCACGCTTACCGACGCCCATTCCTTGTCTTGGTCTTTGTTGCCGTTCAGGCCCATCCCAGCCCCTTTGCTCCAGCGTTTTCCCGCTCTCTTACTGCGTTGGATGACAATGCGATCAAGCAACGCATCTGAGCTCCAGGCTTGGCCATCGGGGTTGGACAAATGGAGGTAATAAAAATCCTTTTTGGGCGAAGCGACGATGCACGGATCGCCATACACTCCGTATTTAGAAGTCAATGTCTCCGTTTGCCAAGTCCATCCGCCATCCTTCGAGACATGCACGCGGTCCAAAACGGAACCGGCCACCATGTGGCGAGGGTTGGCCGGACTCACAGCAATCGATGGCTCACAGGGCTGGTAATTGTAGCCGTATCCGTCAAAAATCAAGACGTTGTCCGGAGCACGCTGGGCAGTAGCCGATGAGAATACCAAAACAGCAACGAGGCCAAAGCCGATTCGGACGTGATTCATTCCGCTGTTCCGCTGTTCAATTGTGCCTGCACAGCATCATACTCCGCCTGAAGCACCTGCAACTCTGCGAACAAAGCCGCTTGAATCTCAAGGATCTCATCATCGCTCATGCCTTCCAAACTCAATTCGTTACCATGGTCGTGTGCATGGTCATGCGCATGGTCGTGGCCCTCGTGGTCATGGTCGTGCGCATGGTCGTGCGCATGGTCGTGGTCGTGATCGCAAGCGTCCCCGGGGATGCCCACAACGGTTGATTCCCAATTATGAAACAGCACGTCCAACTCGCCCAATTCGCTCTCGAGGCGCGCGAGCTGGTTGGCCACGGTGGAATCCCCAACGCTGATACTCGCTTCAATTTTCTCTTCAATGCCTACCAATGAAGCCTGCATATCCTCGTGTAGAACCCCTGAAATACGGGTCAATTGATCGTGCAATTTGCGCGATTCTTTTAGGCTTTCACTTTCTGCGGGGGTGCCGCATCCGATGGCCACGCAGCAGAGGGCGATGGCCATTCCAACGAATCGGTTCATGTTGTTTGGGTTTTCTTATTGTCATTTTCCACAACCGGTGGCACGGGGTCGTAAGCAGGTTCAGTCCACGAATGGCAGCGGCTTATGCGTCGCATGGCCAGCCAGCCTCCGCGCCATGGCCCGTGCAATTCAATGCTTTCCCGAGCATATGCCGAGCAGGTAGGCTGGAATCGGCAATTGGACCCAAGCAACGGACTCAGCGCGACTTGGTAAATGCGAATCAGGAAAAGCATCAGCGAACGAACCATATTGGAAATTTACGACGACGACCGGTGCTTCATTCAAAAATGACTCCAAAAATCCTTTAGGGACACGAGCATATCAGCTACGCTAACAACTCAATCGTTGTTGATCGCACTTAAACAAGAATCAACGGTCATCTAATCCAAAAGGAGGCAAATAAGATCGACGGTATCAGAAATACCATTGCCGTCGATTTCCCCCTCCGATGTTTCCTCAAAGAAGAACCTACGGTTGAGAAACCCGAGCCTTCAGCGTAAAATACGTTGAGCATTTCAGTGCCTTGTCCTTTCGCAATCACGATGCCCACCTGTTCCTCTGTGGCATATCAACATCCTTCGCTTTCGGCTAAAACCGAATTGAGATCCAAAGCTTCAAAAAGGCAAGCGTTCCAAAATCATCAGGAATGCGACCGTACCTGTGACCGCGCAAACAAAAACCTGTTGTTCTCGGGCCGTGACACCAGCAGCACGTCCAAGGGACGCCAATGCCAAACACACGGCAAGAATGAGCAACTGTCCTAGTTCCACCCCAAAGTTGAACCGCAACAACGGCATCACAATGCCTTCCCCTTCCTCCCGCATCATGCGAAAGAAAGAGCTAAATCCAAGCCCGTGGATAAGCCCAAATCCCACGGTAGCCAAGTAAGTCAGCTTGCTTCCCCGTTGGCCTTTCGCACCCGCACCTCGGCGCAAGTTCCACAAAGCTGTAGCTGCAATCGTTACGGGGATGAGGAATTCAATCCAAGCACCGTCCACATGCACCCAGCCCATCCCTGCCAAAAGCAACGTGATGCTGTGTCCCAGAGTAAAGGCCGTCGCCAGCAGTGCGACGCGCCATGCATCCGCTAAGCTCGCCCACGCCACCAGTGCTAGCAAGTACAGCAGGTGGTCGTAACCGTCGAGGTCGGTGATGTGCTCAACCCCCATGTAGATTTCATTCATAACGCAGCCCGAGTGTATTCAACAATTTCAAACCCGTGCTCATTGCGTTCATCTGCATCAAACCGGCCGTGAGACATCCGGTCCCAACCCGCAGCGATGGTTTCCAAATCAAAAAAAGTATCCCCTTCCGGTTCCGCATCGACATGGGTCAACAATACGCGCTCCACGTCCGAGCGCTTGAGCGCTTGGCGGTAAATTTCTCCGCCCCCTATGATGAAAGCCTCGGAAGCCCCGGTGCTGGCGGCATGCGTCAAAGCTTCATCAAGAGAGTGCACAACGTACCCCCCCGGCGCCTCGTATTCCAGGTTTCGAGTGATCACAATATTGTCTCGATGCGGCAGCGGCCGGAACTTTTCCGGGATAGATTCGTAGTTCTTGCGCCCCGCAATCACAACGTGTCCTCGGGTCGTTTTCGAAAAGAACTTCATGTCATCGCGCAGACGCCACACGAGGTCGTTATCCCGTCCGATGACACCGTTGTTGGCAACGGCAACGATGATGGAAATCCGCATGGCCTCGGTTTAGACTGAAACTGCCGCTTTGATGTGCGGATGCGGATCATAATTCAACAACTTGAAGTCGTCGTAGGAAAACGCAAACAAGTCCTTTATGTCCGGATTCATCCACATCTGGGGAAGCGGCCGCGGTTCGCGAGTCAACTGCTCGCGAGCTTGGTCCACATGGTTGGTGTACAGGTGAACATCGCCAAACGTATGCACAAATTCACCTGGTTCCAGATCACAAACCTGTGCCATCATCATGGTGAGCAAAGCGTATGACGCAATATTGAACGGCACCCCCAAGAACGTATCTGCAGACCGCTGGTACAGTTGGCAATTCAAGCGGCCGTTGTCCACATGAAATTGAAACAGGCAATGGCAAGGCGGCAAGGCCATCTCATCGATAAAGCTCGGATTCCATGCAGAAATCACGTGACGGCGGGAATACGGATTGGTTTTGATTTGCTCCACCAACTTGGCAATTTGGTCGGTGTGGGTGCCGTCAGGATTGGGCCAGCTGCGCCACTGGTAGCCATACACCGGACCGAGGTCTCCGTTCTCGTCGGCCCAGTCATCCCAAATCCGGACCCCGTGATCCTTTAGATACTGGATATTGGTGTCCCCTTGCAAAAACCACAGCAGCTCATGAATAATCGAGCGCAAATGCAGTTTTTTGGTGGTCAACACCGGAAAGCCTTCCTGCAAATCAAAGCGCATCTGATAGCCAAAACACCCAATGGTGCCTGTCCCTGTGCGGTCTTCGCGCAGGTTGCCTTTTGTCAGCAAATGGTCAAGTAAATCGAGGTATGCACGCATGCTGCGAAGGTATTTCCTACCCCCTGCATTTCCCGTGTCCGTGGAAATCGGGTTGAAAAGAATTGGGTTCCGAACAGGTTCTTAGCCCAAACGGCGTACCCACCACGATTTTCCTGCCAGCGCCTCGATCGGCGTGACCCAGCGATAGAAAAAGTTGATGACCAACAAGTGGAATACCAGCGCGGCATGCAGGGGCAAAATGTACCACGGCCACGCCATGTCCTGAACAAACGGGTTGTCCACCTTCGGCGCTTCCCACATATACATGTAATTCGCGCTGATATCCGCTGGATGGTAGGTGTTAAGGTACCAGTTGAAAGCACCCACCGAAGTGGATAACAATGCTGCAGCCACGTATGTCCAGATCCAACCCCATTTGGGAAAGCGAAACCCATACGCCCGGGCCATGATGATCGGGATAACCACAATAGCCGTGTGGTTAACGTAGTAATGCACCAGAATCACTGGGGCATCGCCGATGGTCAACTGCGGCGTGAGCAAGGCGTGCAATCCACCGATGGTTCCAAGAAAGGCAGAAAAGGTGAAAACCTTTTGGTTCTTCCAAAAGCAGTTCAACGCAATCAACCAGCCGTTAATGCCGCACAAGTGTACCGGCAAATTGCGATGGATGCTGAGATCGACATTCGGATTGAGCAGTCCATAAAATGTTGGGACCAAGTTTGCGAACACCATAAAAACACCCAAATTCCAGAGCGCCCGCTCTTTGCTCGTATCCTTCAGCTTTTGGAACGCCTGCACCATGACGAAACCAGCCAAGACGGAACCCACTAAGAAGTACCAATACCGCGACTCATCCATGCGGATGACCACATCATAAGCCTGTTGAATCGATTCTGGTTCGCTCATGACGAGCCTAGTGTAGGACTCTCCTCACCCTGGTGAATAAGCGTCTGGGTCGGGAAGGCAAATTCAAGTTGCGCCTCATTGAAGCGGCGCAAGACTTCCAGGTTAATAGCTCCCGGTGTCAAGCTCACATCGGCTTCCTTTCGCACATAATAAATCGCGCTGACGTTGAGCGAAAAGTCTCCAAATCCACTGAACCAAATAATCGTATTGTCTTCTGTACCGATATGCTTTTCAACGATTTCACGCAGGATACCAATGGCCTCTTCGATGCGTGCATGCGTGGTATCGTATGTCAGCCCGAGGTCCAATCGGACCTTCCGCGCGGGTTCCGCCGTCACATTTTCGACAACACTGTCGGTAAATTTATGGTTGGGGATGGTGACGATGCGGCCTGCCAAAGTCTTGATGCGGGTGGAGCGAATGCCCACTTCGATGACGGTACCGTCTACGCCCTCGAGTTGCACGCGGTCACCAACCATAAATGGTTTATCGACGAAAACGGTGATGCCCCCGAAGATGTTGGCCACAAAATCTTTGGCCGCAAGGCCCATGGCCAAACCACCGATTCCTACCCCCGCGAGGAGGGCCCCCACATCGTAGCCGGCATTGTTCATGGCCATGATAACACCGAGCACCCACACGGTGGACCGCAAGGTCTTGCGCAGGATGGGTGCCATTTGCAACACCATCGTCGATTCGGCCTGTTCCCCGGTACGGGTTAACAAGCTACCCAGAAGGCTGTCTAGCAAACGCGCCGCCAACCAAGTTACATCCACCGCTACCGCGATGGAAAAGACGTGTTCCATGAACTCATCGATGTTCGCGCCGAAGTGTAAGTGGTCGTACCCAAACCAGAAACCGAGCATGATGACTGCCAAGGCCAAGGGTTCCTCCACCTGATCGACGATTAAATCGTCCAGTTCGCTTTGCGTTTTGCTGGTCAATTTTCGCATGCGACGGCTGAACCAGCGGTAAAGTAATTTCCCGACAACGACACCGCCGATTGCCCACAGCAAGGCAATGCCCCACTCACGCACGGGGTTACCCAAAAAAACCTGTTCCAAAAATTCCATGCTGCAAAAAACGACAAATATCTTTGTACCATGGGAAATGGTTCTAAAAACACCTCCTCGTTTGGCCCTTCATTGCGCCTCGGCGTTCTCGGCGGAGGGCAGCTTGGCCGAATGATGATTCAATCCGCAATCGACTTCGATGCACGGGTGGAAGTAATGGACCCCAGCGCTGACGCGCCATGCAGCAATTTTACCCACCGGTTTGTAAAAGGTGATCTCAACGACGCGAATGACGTCGTGGCGTTTGGGCGGGATTTGGACTGCATCACCATCGAAATTGAACACGTGAGCGTTGAGGGACTTCGTACCCTAGAGCAACAAGGTGTGCGTGTCATTCCCAAGCCGGATCACTTGGCCATTATTCAAGACAAAGGCCTGCAGAAGGAATTCTACACGGCTCACCAGATCCCCACCGCGCGGTACCAACTGATCAACGACGTGAGCGAAGTAGGGGCCATGGGCTTTCCTATCGTTCAAAAGATGCGCAAAGGCGGCTACGACGGCAAAGGTGTGGTCCTACTGAAGGACAAGGCCCAAATTGAAAAAGCGTTCACAGTGCCGAGCGTACTAGAAGCGGCAGTGGACATTGAGAAGGAATTGAGTGTCATCGTCGCCCGCAACAGCGCTGGTGAGATGAAGTGCTTTCCTGTGGTGGAGTCCGTTTTTGACCCAGTTGCTAACCTCGTCGATTACCTGATAGCGCCTGCGGCAATCACAGCCGAGGAATCCGCTGAGGCTGAACGCTTGGCCAAGTGCGTTGTGGAGGCCATGAATTTTGAAGGGCTCCTCGCTGTGGAATTGTTCCTCGACACAGAAGGACGAATCTTGGTCAACGAAGTCGCGCCCCGCACCCACAACAGCGGGCACCACACCATAGAAGCCAATGTGACATCCCAATTTGAACAGCACATACGAACGGTGCTGGATCTGCCGCTGGGCTGCACCGCGCCAGTCCACGCCGTCGGCGCGATGATCAATATTGTAGGAACAGCCGAGGCTATTGGCATACCCGATTACAAAGGCATTGACGTGGCCTTGGCCACGGAAGGGGTCCACCCCCATCTCTACGGCAAATCACATGTCAAGCCTTTCCGCAAAATGGGTCACGTTACCATCACAGGGGATTCGCGCGAAGAAGTGCTCGAACGCATGTTGCGCATTCGTGAACAACTAGCGGTGGAAGGAAAACAAGGACCTAGCGCATAAACGTTATTCAGCAACCGTTCTTGTTTCCATGCAAGCACTCGTCGTTTTCACAGGCGGAACCTCAGCAGAAGCGGTTATTTCACGAAAATCAGCCGCCATGGTCATGGCCAATATCGACCGCACACGGTTTGCACCGATGCTCGTGCACATTGACGAAGACGGTTGGTTTACAGAAGTGGATGGTGAACGTGCCCCTACCGACTTGGCGCGCATCCAAGCCGATCCGGCCAACTATATCGGCGCCTTTATCATGGTCCACGGCACGCCGGGAGAAGACGGTAAGCTGCAAGCCGAACTGGAAGCGAACGGCTTCGAGCACACAACTGGGCATGCGCGCGCCATGGCCCTGACATTTCACAAAGGGCGCGCGGCGGAATTTTTGGCCAAAGAAGGACTGCCCGTGGCCCGATCCATTCAAATCGCACCGGGTAGCTCATGGTCTAAAGCGGAACTCATCGACGCAATCGGGCTGCCGTGTTTCGTCAAACCGAACGAGACCGGATCAAGCATAGGCATTTCAAAAGTTTTCAATGCCGAGCAACTCAATGCCGCAATTGACACCGCCATGGCCATTGGCAACAGCGGCGCAGTCGTTGAATCCATGTTGCACGGGCGGGAATTCACGTCTGGGGTCATTCCGGATGCCTCAGGTCATCCGGTGGCTTTGCCCGTCACTGAAATCCGAACAAGCCGGGACTTTTTTGATTACGAAGCCAAATACGCAGGCGAATCAGAAGAAATCACCCCGGCGAATATTTCGGCAGAATGGACCGCCCAACTGCAGAAACAAGCGCTGGAGGTTTACCGTGCAGCGGGTATGCGGGGCATGGCCCGGGTGGATATGATATCCGAATCTCCAGAACAGATCCACGTCATCGAAATCAATACGGTTCCTGGCTTTTCTGAAGCCAGCATCATTCCCAAGCAGGCTGCCGCTTTCGGATTGAGCAAAATGGAATTGATCAGCCGCATCATCGAACAAACATTGCTTGTATAAACGGCAACCACAAGGCACAAAAAAAGGGAATCATCCCGCTGGATGACTCCCCCTTGTTGAATGAAAACAAGTAAACTGTTATCGAGCCGAAGCTCAACATTCTTCTACGAGGTGACTTCATAAAAAGTTGCGTTTCTCTACAAGTAATTGAGTGCATTCAAGCACCAACGATCCGGTCGCTCTGATCGGCAACAAACGCTTTCCAGCCGCTATACCCTGCCTGCATGCGAGGAGACGCCAATTGGTAATGATGGCACAGGGCGACAGCTACGCCATCGCTGGCGTCCAGTTCTTTGGGCATGTCGGCTGGATTGATTGATAAGGTGCGGGCCACCATCGCAGCGACCTGCTCCTTGCTCGCGGAACCAGAACCTGTGATTGCCTGCTTGACTTTGCGGGGTGCGTACTCCGAAACCGGAATATCCCGAGACAGAGCCGCCGCCAAGGCCACGCCCTGCGCCCGACCTAATTTGAGCATGGACTGCACATTTTTGCCGAAAAACGGCGCCTCCACCGCCAGATGGTCCGGTGCATGCGACTCAATCAATGCCGCACAACGGTCAAAAATCCGCTTCAGCTTCACCGCATGGTCTTTGTACTTGGTGAGGTGCAGAACGCCCATCTCCACCAATTCCACTTTTTTACCCCTTATGCGAATCACGCCGTAACCCATGATGGTCGTACCAGGGTCGATGCCCAAAATGATTCGTTCAGGCGCTTGCTGGGTAGAGTTGGAAGGCATGCTTCGACGAAGGTACATTTGGAAATGCATTTTCGCCACTTCGTCACCGCGGCTGCCTTGGGCTACATCGCCTGGGCATTAACCGACCACAGCATTTGGTCGGATTCTGCTGCGCTGGAGGCGTTGTGGCATCCGGACCGTCCATGGCTCCTAGGCATACTCGTCGCAGGGCTACCGCTCAACATTGCATTGGAAACAGCCAAATGGCATGCACTGACTGCCAATGGCGACAAGTCGTGGTCCACCAGCCTCCGGGAAGTTTTGATCGGGGCGACGTTTGCCATGGTCACGCCCAACCGAACCGGTGATGCCGTAGCTCGCGTAGCACTGTTGCCCTCCGCTCAGCGCTCGAGCGGCACTCAAGCTTGGTTGTTAGGTGCTTGGGCTCAAGCAGGATGGACCCTGACTTTCGGTGCGGCGGCGTGGTGGACATGCACCAGGGCAGGGCAGACCGGCCTAGCCCTTCCTGAAGAGGCGAATTGGATGGTTTTCGCAGTACTGGCAGCGACAAGCACAGCTTGGTGGCTCCTTCCCCGGCTCACGCATTATCCGTTGCGCATAAACCGGTGGTTGGAATCTCGATGGGGCCTGACCCCCGGCCGGTGGTCACCGCGGCAACACCTCGTACAAATTGCGCTTAGCGGATTGCGTTATGCCGTGTTCGCCAGCCAATTTGCAGTGGCCCTCGCTGCTTGGGGCAACGAATGGGACATAGAAATCTACACCAGCATCGCAGTCGTTTACCTTGGCAACATGATTGTACCCACCGCAGCACTAGCCGAACTTGGAGTCCGTGAAGCGCTGCTGGTCGCGTGGATGCAACCGCCGGGGTCACTGTTGCCTGGACTCTTGGCCGCAGCCTTCCTCGTTTGGGCGGTCAATCTGGGTATCCCCGCACTCATCGGCGGGGGACTGCAATTCCGTCAGCACCATGGATGAAGCGCTTGTCTTTCTGGTTGCAGTAGCCATTGCGTCCTGGCTCGCATATGCCCTTTTTGCTTGGAAAGTAGGCGCCCGAATGAACGCTTCCAAGCCAGTCAGCATCCCTTCCACGGAACATTCGAGTGAGCTCACAGTCCTCATCCCGTGCCGTAACGAAGCTCATGCCTTGCCCCACCTTCTCAAAGACCTCAGCGCTCAATCGCACCCCGTCCGCATCGTCGTCATCGATGACGCTAGTACCGATCACACTGACCTGGCCGCCCAGGAGGCTGATGTAAAATGCATTGCTGCCGTTGGTTCTGGTAAAAAAGCTGCCCTAAAGACGGGCTTCGAGCAGGTGCAAACGCCTTGGGTGGCCACGGTAGATGCCGATGTCCGAGTTGGTGTCGATTGGGCGCGCAGCCTACTTTCAAGCGCAGATCACCAGAATCCTGCCTGCGTATTGGGTGGGGTCGTCATCGATGCCAATCCGTCTACAGCATGGAATCGCTTTCAGCAATTGGAATTCGCTGTCATGCAGGCTTGGATTGCAGGTGGTGTGCAATCCAATCAGCTGGCCATGGGCAGCGGAGCAAATAGCCTGTATGCCACGGCAGATTACCCGGTCAACGCCCTCCAACCTGAATGGGCATCGGGGGATGATGCGTTTGCCTTGCTCTCTCTGCGCGAAGCCAACAAGCCAATTTACTGGTGTGGACTTCCTTCAGCCCGCGTCTACACCTCAGCCGCACCCAACTGGAAGACCCTGTGGCAACAGCGCGCTCGTTGGGCCTCCAAAACTGGTGGCCAAGACGCCGAGACGAGGCAGACGGCCCTTACCATTGCCGCTGTCCATGTCGTACCCATCGCTTTGGCAGTTGGGGTTATTGCCGTTGGCAGACCCAGCGACCTTTGGATACTCATCGGATATTTCGCCGCAAAGTCGCTAATTGATTGGCGCCTTTTGTCACTGGCCTGCCAAGAATTCGGCATCCCCTGGCGCACCGGTGATGCGCTGCTGTTCCAGTTCCGTTACTCCTTTTTGGTGTGGGGAGCGTGGTGGCAACTTCTGCGCGGAGGCATTCGATGGAAGGGGCGCCGGATTTAAATTCACCTCGTCAACCTTTTTGATTTGAATCGCTTCGCCCATCACTTACCCGCCCGCATTGGAGCCTATTGGATTGGGCTGCTCGTATTGGTAGCATTGGCCGGGCCAGCGATTCGACCAGACTCCACCCCCAACGCCAACGATCAATTGCTCGAACGTGCGCTCCTGGCTCCAGGAGCGGTATGGCCTCAGAATGACGCAGCGACCCAGACCCACTGGCTCGGTACAGACCGTTACGGAAGGGACGTACTCAGCCGCCTCATGGCGGGCTCGGCCATCAGCCTCGGAGTGGGGTTCACTGCAGTGCTGATTTCGCTTTGCATCGGTATTCTGCTTGGAGCGTGGGCCGGATACCGAGGTGGCACCGTCGATGCCGTCATCAGTTGGTTCATCCAGGTGGTTTGGACTTTGCCGACGCTACTGATGGTACTCGCAATTACCATGGCGTTTGGCAAAGGCCTGTGGCAGGTGTTCTTGGCCATAGGATTAACCATGTGGGTGGATGTAGCCCGCGTCGTGCGAGGGCAGTTTTTCGCATTGCGCGAAATGGAATTCATTCAAGCTGCGCAAGCCATGGGCTTTTCTGACCTGCGGGTGATGTTGCGGCATATGTTACCAAACGCCACCGGTCCCATTACTGTCATCGCCGCTGCCAACTTCGCCGCTGCCATTCTCATCGAATCCGGACTGAGTTTCCTTGGCTATGGCGCCCAGATTCCCATCCCCAGTTGGGGCAACATCATTCAAGAACATTACCACCTCATCACCGGAAGCCACGCATGGTTGGCCATCGCACCCGGCGCTTTGATCATAAGCGTTGTTTTAGCCTTCACCTTCATTGGTGATGGCCTGCGGCAAATCCAACCCGACTGAAGTTTTCTTTTTTATTTTACACTATGAGCACACCGGAAGCGAAATCAACAACTAAAATTTTCGTCGCTGGACACCGCGGCATGGTGGGATCGGCCATAGTGCGGCACCTCCTGTCAAAAGGATACACCAACATCATCACGCGCACCAGAGCGGAACTCGACCTCACTGACCAACGCGCAGTTCAGACGTTTTTTGAAAGCGAAAAACCTCAGCAGGTTTACTTGGCCGCAGCCAAAGTTGGTGGCATTCACGCCAACAACGTCTACCGGGCTGAGTTCCTCTACGAGAACCTCATGATGGAGGCCAACATTATTCATGCGGCATGGGCCCATGGGGTAAATAAGCTCTTGTTCTTGGGTTCCTCCTGCATATATCCCAAGCTAGCTCCGCAGCCACTGGCTGAAGACGCGCTCTTGACCGGTCCGCTAGAGCCAACCAACGAACCCTATGCCATTGCAAAAATTGCGGGCATCAAATTGTGCGAAGCTTACCGCCACCAGTACGGCGCGAATTTCATAAGCGCCATGCCGACTAACCTCTACGGTCCAGGCGATAATTACGATCTCGAGACAAGCCACGTGCTGCCGGCCTTGCTCCGCAAGATCCACACCGCTAAAGTTCATGGGCACCCCAGCGTGCCAATCTGGGGCACGGGAGCGCCAAAGCGCGAATTCCTGCACGTGGATGACCTGGCGGAGGCCTGTGTGCATTTGATGGTTACCTACAACGGCGGAGAATGGGTGAACGTAGGCACCGGTGAAGACCTGAGCATCAAGTCCCTGGCAGAGTTGATTTGCGACATCGTCGGTTATACTGGAGAATTAAACTGGGACACCAGCAAACCCGATGGGACTCCACGCAAACTCATGAACGTAGACCGTATCAACGCGCTCGGATGGAAAGCCCGAATTGCCCTCCGAGAGGGCATAGAACGGGTTTACTCAGAAATCAAAGAGACATTCGCATGATCCGCTGCCTGCCGTCTCGCTTTGCTGCGACACTCCTCCTGTGGATGCCCGTCCTGGTATTTGGACAGGGCGGAGAATGGTGGTCGTTGCGAACCACCGACAGCTCAGGATTCGTAACCATCGAACGGTTAGAATTAACCGAACCGTCAGAGGCACACACGTGGTGGCAACGAACGGTGCAGAACCACCTTTTCGATTTTTCCGATGCCAGACGCTCCCAGAATCTCATTGTGGTAGATCCGGTTGTGCAGGCCTTTGTGGGTTCGATTCGCACGAGCAATGGTGCGGACAATGAAAAAGCCCGTGCTTGGTGGGATAACATCCGCGGCGCGCGTTTTCAAGGCGTCATCGACGGCAAGTGGCAGTTGGGAGGTGAACTGCTCGAGCGCCAAGGCCTTGCGGAACCCTTACTTGGTCACTGGGCCACGGATTACCGGATTCCGGGCTGGGGCCGGGCCAAATTGGGAAAAGAAAGCGGATACAACACCGTAGACGAAGCCTATTTCGACGTCATGTTCACCCGAGGATGGGTAGGCCGCGTCCGTAAAGCTTGGGGTTGGGATGCGGGGGTAGACGCCCTGCACATTGGAGCCGGGCGTGCGAGTGCATTCTTGTCGCGCCATGCTGCGCCCGCGCCGTATGTGAGGGTAACGCACCACCGTGCGAGCCACCGAACGAGCCTGTGGACGACCCGCTGGATGTCAACGCGACGGGGACCGTTGGGTGAAACCTCTGAATCGTTGCTCGATCGCAGCCGTGCCCTCTTCCTCACCCACCAACACAGTATCGGCACACACGTGGTGGTACAAGGAATCTATAATTTCAGTTGGGAGACCACGCCACAAGAGGCTGCTGGAGGGTGGGAAACCCTCGGTTTCGCTGAAGGAGAACTGTATAAGCCCACCCGACATGTGGCTGGTCTGGACTTCCAATTTCACCAACAAGTGGCATCCGCCCGTGTGACCGTTTTCACCCAACAATCCCTGACATGGATTGGCAGTACTCGAACCTTAGAGCCCCTCACTCGGATTGTGGGCGTTCACGCCCGAGGCCAAAAGTGGACGGTGCGCGCTGAATGGGCCGAAAGAGGGTCCGCCCATTGCCGCGATTGCCACCCCATCAGCGATGGAAGCCGCGGGCCAATCCAGACCGAATTGAGCAACGCCGGCATCAACATCCACAGCCTCTGGGACGAAAGCCTTCGCGCCGAGACCATGGTTCGCTTCCGAAAGCGGTGGATGGTTCGAGCTGCAGCGGAGCAAAACGACTTGGCCCTGGCATGGCACACCGACGTTTTATTCGAATTACAACCTACTTGGCCGATGCGCCTGTGGATTGGCATTGGGCACTGTCGTTCCGATCTCCTCGACGTTCCTTTCGAAGGCTATACAGGCATGCGAATGGGCGTGCATGCCGGGGTATTGAATTGGAAATGAGTAACCCTGTGCAGTTTATTCCCGTATCGTATTTGTTCACAAATAAGTCATCATACTTTTCCAGCCTCTCGCTGTCTTGTTGGTTTTTTTTAATTAGTTTAGCAAACAAATGATGTTTCTCGTCGCCACAACAGCATTCTTCATTGTTCTCTTTGGAATGCCGACACTAATAAAAGTGGCACGGGAGAAGGGATTCTTGGACTTGCCGGGAAATCCTCGCAAAATCCACAAGCGAGCAGTTCCGACCGTCGGAGGCGTCGTGATTTTCGCCGCACTGCTAATCAATGTCTTTTTCTGGCTCGCACTTGGCCCCGCACCAACAGTGGAAATTTTTCGAGCAGGTTCTGCTCTGGCGGCCAGCACAGTAGCAATCTTTTTGTTAGGATTGAAGGATGACATCGTAGGCATCGCACCCGCAAAAAAACTTCTGGTCCACTTGGCCGTAGGTCTCGTCTTGATAACGGTTGGCGGCTTCAAAATCGACACGTTCGGCGGGTTATTTGGGGTAGAGGCCGTGCCTGAGGCGTTGTCACTCATCTTTTCACTCTTTGTGTACATCGTAATAGTCAATGCGTTGAATCTCATTGACGGCATCGATGGATTGGCCGCGGGCTACTCCGTTATTGCCATGTCTGCCTTTGGGTTCTGGTTTTTGAATACTGGACAAACTTCATTTGCTATCGTTGCACTTACCATGGCTGGAGCCATGACAGGTTTTTTGGTCTTCAATTTTGCACCTGCAAAAATTTTCCTAGGAGACAGCGGGTCCCTATTGCTTGGACTCGTGGCATATGCCATGGCCACCCATGTCATTAATACCCCACAGAATCAAGTCCCTGAAGTATGGAACGGCATTTCCAAGCCGGTCATCGCCATGAGCATCTTGGCCTATCCACTCATTGATACGCTTCGGGTATTCTGCTTGCGTGCAGCGCGCGGAATCAGTCCTTTCAATCCCGACCGGAACCATTTGCACCACCGGTTGATGATACGGACCCGCAGCCACTCCAAAACATCGATGTTCGTTTACATCTTCTCGTTGAGTATTTGTTGCATCGCTTGGGCGCGGCCTTACCTCTTTCCGCAGTTGGAAGAAGAAGGCATGTTTTTCGGTTTGTTTGCATTGAGCTTTCTCTGGTTCTTGCCTGTATTGATCGGCACCAAAGGACAGCACAAATTGGCCCAGCACCGTGACCAATTACTGAAAGACGCGGTCGTGGAGAACAAGGAAAAAGAAGCCTCCGAATCAGCTGTTGCTTAATTGTACCTTTCGGGTATGGCTTGCGCCCGTATTACATCTTGTATCTTCCAGATCGCTTTTCTTGGCCTGCTTAACCAAGGAACAACATGTGCGCAGGAACTGGTCAGCAAGCAATGGGACGTTGGTGCCTGGACACCAAAAGCTGCGAGCTTTTGGCCCACAGTTGAACAAGCGAATGACACCACCAACCGAGAACTCGATGTACAGGGCTTCGGTGCCTTGCAATACAGCCCAGGCGCATTGCTGAGGGGTGCGTTCTGGGATTGGCCCTCCGCTGGCGGCGTTGGCTGGCAATTAGGCATGACATGGGATTGGTCTCACGATCGTTTTTACACCCACGGACACGCTGAGCATTGGCGCGTCGCAGGGGTGCATGAAGACGACTGGAACGAAGCCTGGCAATGGGGCACGTGGGACGGAATGGGCTGGGCCTGGAATCCAAATCAAGCGGACGTCGCACTCGCCCGAGCAGTGGGCACCGTTGGCTACACCGTGAGCCAATCGCTGGCCATTGAGGCGGGGAATCATCGCCACCATTGGGGCAAGGGGTGGCGTTCGCTGTGGCTGGATCGGCAAGCTGCGCCTCTTCCCTTTGCACGCATTGTATTGAACACCGAACGCATCTCTTACGTGCATATGATCGGACGCACCCAACACCGCTCAGTCGGAAGCCCTGCTGACTTTCCGGGGTCAGGGCAACTGAGCCCAGGGGCCTATGTCAACAAACGCAGCAGTTGGCTGGCGAGTCACGCCATTGACGTGGAAATTACCCCCAGGTGGACTGGAACTCTATTCGGCGCAGTAACCTGGTTGGCAACCGATAGCGGCTACACATCGCGTTTTGAATCGGTTTACGCCCTGCCTGTGGTGGCATTTCGACCGGTTGAATACGCGCTGGGTTCCGCGGACAATGCACTCATCGGCGCAGCGCTCGCTTGGGTTCCCGCGTGGGCGAACAACACCCTCCAAGTCTACGGCCAGTTGCTGCTTGATGAGTTGGTCGTGAGTCAAGTATTCAATCGGGACAAGTGGTGGGCCAACAAGTGGGGCTTGCTGGGGACGGCTTCTTGGAAGCACCCTACCAACGATTGGGGAGCCGTCATTGAAGCTTGTGCCGTCAGGCCCTACACCTATGCGCATGCCGCACCCGCCCAGAGTTGGACGCACAACCACCAACCGATTGCGCATCCGGCAGGCAGCAACTTCATCGAAGGCCGAGCCCACATAAGATGGGCACGCGGACCATGGAGCGCACAGGCCGGATTCGTTCTTCGGCAGCAAGGTGCGGATGAGGCCGTTGAACTCGACAAAGAGCCTGCGTTCAGCATAGGTTCCAATCCCTTGCTTTCGTACAACTCCCGACCCGCCGACTATGGCATAGAATTGGGCTACACCGGCGACGGCATCGCCGGAGACACTGACCTCGTCACCCAGCGGCTGTGGTGGATCGATTTGGCACGCGACATTCCTCGGCTGGACGGACAGCAAATGTTTATGCGCGCCATGCAAAATCACCGCCTAGGGAACCTAGAACAGCAAAATTGGTGGAGGGTCGAGTGCGGTATTCGGCTCAATCGTGTACTTGAAGAGCGAAATTGGTGAGGTGATATCCCGCGCTGGGGCGTAATTTTGACCCCCAACTTGGGCAAATGAAAGACATCGCTGCACTCTTTAAAGTTCGTCTCGGTTTCTTCGTGGTCATGTCTGCGATTCTCGGCTGGTTCATGGCCGTGGAAACACTTGACCTGCCAAGCTTCTTGCTGCTTACCGTCGGTGGCTACTTGCTCACCGGCGCTTCGAACGGGTTGAACCAAGTCATTGAAAAGCGCGTAGACGGGTTGATGGAACGGACCGCCGAACGCCCGCTTCCTTCCGGCCGTATGGAACCCTGGCAAGCGTTAGTATACAGTATCATAGCCGGTATCATTGGCCTAGGGTGCCTTTTTACCCTCAATTCCCTCAGCGGGTGGTTGGGAGTTGCTGCATTGGTTTCTTATGCGTTCATCTACACACCACTGAAAAGCCGTTCGACGCTCAGCGTGTTTGCTGGGGCCTTCCCTGGGGCATTGCCGCCCATGATCGGTTATGTTGCGGCCACAGGTGACTTCGGCATCGAACCTGGGACCCTTTTCGCTGTTCAATTCATGTGGCAGTTTCCGCACTTCTGGGCCATCGCCTGGCTCGCCCACGACGATTACCAGAAAGCTGGGTACCACATGTTGCCCTTCCGGGCCGGAAAAACCCAAGAAAGCGCATGGCAAATCTTGATATACACCGCCTTTTGCATCCCGGCATCCCTCCTTCCGTGGGCATTGCCAACGGGGTCGCCAATGGTGGGCAACATCGCATTAGGGGTGGCCATCCTCAGTGGTATTGGGTTTATGATTCCTGCCATCAAACTCTACCGCACCTTGGACCAAAAACACGCACGGCAATTGATGTTTGCCTCGTTTATCTACCTGCCGGTGGTGCAAATCGCATTCGTACTTGACAAAATTTGATAGAAATATGGCCCAGACTTCCACTGCCAAACCTGACGTTTTTGAAGGACATAATCCCGCTGTTCGCGAACGCACGAAAAAGATGTTGATGTACTTTATCGTATTCGCCATCGTCATGCTGTTTGCCGGCTTCACCAGTGCATACATTGTCTCCAACATGGGCCAATACTGGGTACATGTTTCGCCTACAGCACCGTTTTGGGTGAGCAACGGCCTGCTGGTTCTTTCTTCGCTCGCCTTGTGGCTAGCAGTGCGCTGGATGCGTTCTGGGGATAAAGCCAAAACGCTGGCAGCGTTGGGCGGCACGCTGCTCTTTGGTATTGGCTTTACCGTGAGCCAGGCTGAGGGCTGGCAGGGCATGTCGGATCTAGGCATGGGATGGTCCGTCAGCGAGCACGAATCCGGAATGAATGCGTACCGGTGGAATAGCATTGAATCCATTATGGAAAGTGACGCCGTCTACGGCCAAGACTACGACGTGTCACGCAACGGCCGACCGTTGATTTACAGCCCCGAACGTCAAGAATTTTATGCGTCGAACGACGAACTCATGGTAAAGCCCATTACCCAGGATGTAGCCCGCACCTCCAACTCAGGTGGCGGGTACCTTTGGGCACTGATTGCCGTGCACATTTTGCACCTAATATTCGGGTTTATTTACCTCGTAATCAGTGGCATACGCGTGGCCTTGGGGACCATCCACTCCGGAGATGTAGTGCGATTGCAATCCCTCAGCATTTACTGGCACTTCATGGGAGCCTTGTGGCTTTACTTGTTCGCATTTTTATTCTTTTTGAACTAAAAATTCGCGTGTGAATTGAACGAATTCGCTCATTGATTGTTTCTCGGCCACAAAAATGGTGTTTAGTGCGGAGCAATTCATTAATTTTACTCCCAAATTGTAGTCATGGGAGGTGAAGCCACTAAAGCTATTTCGAAAGAAGTTCTCTGGGGAGGAGGTCGCTCACCTTTTAGCGTGAGTTATGGTAAGATGATGATGTGGTATTTCCTCGTGTCGGACGCGCTGACGTTCGGAGGATTGCTCACTGCTTACGGTTTCGTCCGAGCCAGCAGTACGGATTCTTGGCCCATTGGCGAGCAGGTATTTCGTTCGCTTCCTGGATTGGATGGTGAATATCCGCTCATTTACGTCGCCTTGATGACGTTCATCCTCATTGTGTCTTCTGTAACCATGGTGTTGGCCGTAGAAGCCGGGCACCGCAACGACAAAAGCGGCGTTACCCGCTGGCTTGCTTTGACCATTATAGGCGGTTTCTTCTTCCTAGGTTCACAAGCATGGGAATGGTCGCACTTCATTCATGGGAGCGGTGGATCTTTCCTGTTGGAAGAGAGCGTTACGGTGACCTCTGATGATGGTGAGGTGTTCAATCTCACTAAAGGCGAACCCGTCTTCATGGACCACCATTTTGGCCACCTAGCTGAACCGTGGATGGAAGGCCAGACCAACGTTTCGCTGGTTGAAAGTACAAACGGCATCAAATTGATCGAGGTTGGCGAGCATTCACACGAAGCGGAGCTACACGCCTTAACACTAAACAAGTATGTCGAGAACGAATCACTTGTGAGCGGCGATGAGGCCATGAAGCTCTGGAATGCACGTTCCAGCACCTTCGCGTTTGGCGCCAACATGCACGACAACGAATACGCCATCCAGCAGGCCTATGCGAACTTCTTCTTCTTCATCACCGGATTTCACGGATTCCACGTGTTCTCTGGTGTGGTAATCAACATCATCATTTTTATCATGGTGATTCAAGGCGTATTTGAGCGCCGAAAGCACTATGAGATGGTAGAAAAAGTAGGCCTTTACTGGCACTTTATAGACCTTGTTTGGGTCTTTGTGTTCACCTTCTTTTACCTCGTTTAAACCTGCTCAGCTTCAACCCCAGCAACCATGGAACGCGACGACCTCATCGTAAACGACAGCTACGCCCTCAATTCTCACCACAGTGAAGAACAAGGAGAGAAGATTCGCAAGAACATTTGGAAGGTCACGGGCATCCTCACTTTTCTGACCACTGTTGAAGTTCTTATGGGCATCTACTTCAAGCGCTCGGAGACCTTTACTTGGGCCATGATTAAGTGGTCATTTATCATCCTGACCATGGTGAAGGCTGCATATATCGTTTTGGTTTTTATGCACTTAGGGGATGAGCGCAGCAACTTGAAAAAGGTCATCATTGCACCCTACATGCTTTTCATTGGGTACCTAATATTCATTGCCATTTCCGAAGGGTTCGGGCATTTAGGCAACTTCAATACCCTGCACTAGGTCGATGCATTCGAGCCCTTTTCAAGGTTGAACTTCATCGCCAGTTCGCTGGTTTGTTTCCTGTGAACACCTCATATTCCAAAACCCTGAAGAAGTATGCAGTCCTGCTGGGCATCATGCTTGCGTTGCCTTTAATCGGGCTGATGGTGCTCGGGGTGCACGGAGAACACCACTTTAACACCCTTCCATACTACACCGAATCGGGCACGACAGAAACATTCAGCGAGCTTGTTCAACGGGTCAAACCATTCACATTGACCAGTCATCACGGGGCGCCGTTTGATTCCAAGACATTGGACGGGAAAGTCTGGATCGCGGCCTTCTTTGCAACCGACGCACCGCATGTGGCTCAAGTGACCAAGCAATTGCTTTGGCCTAACTTTAGGTACCGTGACGAAAGCGACGTCACCACCGTCTGCTTTACCCTGAATGCCGTGCACGATACCCCTGAAGTACTGGCCAAGTATGTAGAGCGCAATACGCGTTACAATGGATTTGATGGCAAGTGGCAATTTCTAACCGGCGAGCAAGCGGAAATCGATGCGATCATTGGAGAATCCTTTATGATTGAGCGAGATCCCGCAGACCCCGATAACATCGCAACGCTCTGGCTTGTCGACAGCAAAGGCTACCTGCGAGGGGTGTACCATGCGGCTTCTGAAGATGCCATCAAAGACGCCGTGGAAGACATCGCCCTGCTGCAAAAGGAAATGGACGAGGCGGCTTACGCCAAGAAAAAACGTGCTGAGGACCTTGCTGACCGCCCTCCTCTGCCTGTATTAGGACCGGCGGGACATACCGTGCCTCCGTTTGCTTTTCTCGACAGCGACAGCGTGGAGTTTTCCCACCACGATTGCTCCGGGCAGTTGCGCGTCATTGACTTTTTCTTCACAACCTGCCCGACAATTTGTCCCATCATGTCGAGTCAGATGGCACGTTTGCAAACGGGCATTGAAGCCAAGGGCCTTGATGGCGCGGTTCGACTGATTAGCCATTCCGTCGACCCTGAACACGATACGCCGTCCCAGTTGAAGGCTTACGGGGAGCGGCTCGGGCAAGATCCTGCGGTCTGGAAGTTGCTGACCGGTAAAAAGGAAGACCTTTACGATCTCGCCCGAAACGGGTACTTCCTCACGGCCATTGAAAGCGATACTGCTGCCGGTGGAATCTTCCACAGCGACATCTTCGCCCTTGTGGACCGCAGCGGACGCATCCGCGGGTACTACGACGGAACAGACACAAAAGAAGTGGATCAGCTACTGGAAGCCGTCGAACAGCTCTGGGCCCTGAACGAATAAGCTATGGTAAACAACGAAACAAACGTCAAGCGCTTTATCTGGACAATGGCCGTGGTCATTCCTGTCGCCGTTGCCTTGTTGTTCCTGATCCCGCCGGTAGAGTCCTTGTCGGAATCCACCAGGCAATCGTTGTACGTACTTCCAAGGCTGAATGCCATTTTCAACGGCACCGCCTTCTTCTGCCTCATCGGGGCACTCATTGCGATTCGAAACAAGAAAATCAAAGTTCACCGGGCATTCACTACCACAGCTTTGGGCCTCAGTGTGCTCTTCCTTGTGAGCTACGTCGCCTTTCACTTGACCACAGAATCCACAAGATTTGGCGGCGAAGGCTTGATACGCAACGTCTACTTCTTCATCTTGGTTTCCCACATTCTGCTGTCCACCGGCATCATCCCGCTCGTGCTCTTCACCTATGCGCGGGGATTGGGCATGCAAGTAGAGAAACACCGCAGACTCGCCAAAATCACCTGGCCCATCTGGCTATATGTCACCGCCACCGGGGTGATTGTCTACCTGATGATTTCACCCTACTATCCGCATTGATATGAACTCCTTGCGCAAATTCCTCCCGGTTGTATTGGCGTTGGTTGCCGTGTTTGCCTGGGAAAATATGACGGGTCAGTGCGTTATGTGCAAAGCCGTGGCCGAAGACAGCGCCGATGATGGCGGCCTCGGTGCCGGGCTAAACCGTGGGATTTTGTACCTGATGGCGATCCCTTACATTTTGCTTTCCGCTCTTTTCTTCGTAATTTATAAGAAGCGCAATAGCGCATCTTAACCGAAGAATCACATGATACCCCCCATTTGCGTCCGAGCGTTCGGGCTGCTTTTTGCTATGCTCAGCTGCATTTATGGCTCCGCCCAATTCGTGGTGGAACGCAGTCCGTGGTTGGACGGTGATGCCGTGACGGAAGAGCCGATGCAACAGGAGTGGGCCGTCGCCAATCAACACACGACGGAGTTCATTAATGCGGAATTGACAGTGGAAGGCCTGAACCCACGCAAACCAGTGCGTCTCCAAGTGGACAAGGGCACTACACTCGAACTCGCACCCCACCGCCGGTACGGTCGGCTTTGCGTGGAACCGAATTTTATGCTTTACGCGGATTACATCTACGCCGACCCGAAGGTACCAACGGATACGTTGCTGCTTGAGCCCTTGGCCGTGGGACTAGAGACGGCTTTGCCGGCCATCGAGTTCATGCCCGGTACCGAAGAGCTTTATTACACCTCGGTCCCGGCCATCGAAGCCTTACGCGACTTCATCGAGGTTAACCCCACCCTCTCGTTGGCCATCATCGGCCACGACGGCGATGACGCTCCCGAACCCGATCGTTCCAGCCGCAACCGCGCTCGGGCAGTCTTTGAATACCTGGTTTCTTCCGGCGTAAACGCCAACCGGTTATCCATCGAAGGACGCGGTGCATCTCAGCGCCTGCACCCCCAGCCATCAACCCCAGAGGAAGCGGAAGCCAACCGGCGCATAAGCATCAGAGTTACCAATTACTGATAACGCGTTCGCAGACAGGCGCTTTGGCTTAATTTTGTCCATGCGCAAATTGAAACCTGCCATCCCACTTGCCGAAGCCTTGGTACTCGGATTCTTGGCCTTCGTCCCTTTAAAAATTGCCGCACAAGAAGCCTGGTCCCTTCAACGGTGCTTGGACCATGCTTTTGAGCACAACATCCAGATTCAACTCGGTCAACTGGGTGAGACCAGCGCAGCCATCGGCACGCAAACCGCAAAAGGTGCCTTTCTCCCTAACCTCAATGGAAACCTATCCCACGGTTACAACTTCGGCCGAACCATTGACCCGTTTACCAACCAATTCGTTGAATCATCCGCCATCCGCTCCAACAGCTTAGGATTGAGTACCGGTATGGTCTTGTTCAACGGCTTTCAGAACCACCTGAACCTGCGCCGGGCCAAGTTGGCTCAGATATCAGCAGAAGCCCAACGGGAAATCGCCGAAAACAACGTCGTGCTCACCATAGCCGGCGCATTTTTGAACGTTCTGTTCCAAGAGGAATTTGTACGTGTGGCCGAATACAACCGAAAAGCGACTGCGCGTCAAGTGGACCGCATGCAGAGCATGGTCGCCGCCGGGGCAGCCGCTGAATTTGACCTGTACGATGTAGAGGCCCAACTGGCTGCGGACGAGGCGAACATCGTGAGTACCAAGAATGCCTTGGGGTTGGCCAAGTTGAATTTGGTCCAATTGCTTCAACTACCTGCTTCAGAAGCCGATGGATTCGAACTTGTTCGGCCTTCGGATCAGGATCTTCAACGTACCGATTTACCTTCCTCACCCGAGGCAGCTGTGGCCTATGCGCTGGGCTCCTTCCCAGAAATTCGACAAGCACAGTTGCAGGTTGAAGACGCCTTCATCGGGTTGGACATCGCCAAGGCCAATCGCTACCCCCGTCTATTTGCGAGCTACAACATCGGCACCGGTTACTCCGGAGCGTCCCGCAGCATTGACGGGGCGCCCTCAGTGGAGGAATTTGTGCTGGGCTCACTGGAAGTGGATGACAGTACGTCGTACGATCTCATTGCTCAACAAGAAGTCTACAACTTCATTACGACCCCATTTGACGACCAGCTCAGCCAGAATTTCAACCAGAGCGTGTTCTTCTCCATGAGCATCCCCATCTTCAACAACTTCAGCGTGAAGTCCTCCATTGAGCAAGCCGAGGTTTCTGCGTTGAGTGCCCAATACCAACTCGAACAGACGAAGCAGACGCTGACTACCAGCATCGAGTCGGCCTGGGCCGATGCGCGCGCAGCTTCCGAACAGGCCGTGGCCCAAGAGGCAGCCTTGGTTGCGGCAGAGCGCGCCTTCCTGAATACGGAAAAGCGCTACGAAGCAGGGGCCGCCACTGCCATCGATTATGCTGACGCCCGCACCCTGTTCGACAACGCCCGAGTGAACACCCTGCGCGCCAAATACGATTTGGCCTTCAAGAGCCGAATCCTAGACTTTTACATGGGTAAAGCCATGACGTTTCGATAATTCCCTTCCATGAAATTCACGAAAAAATTCTGGATCATCAGCGCCGTCGCCATTGTGGTGCTCGGCATGGCTGGCAAGTGGTACGGCGGCCGGGAAACACTCGATAAAGTGGATGTGGAGCAGGCTCAGTTGCGGAACATTATCGAACGCGTTTCGGCCTCGGGAAAAATCCAACCGGAAACCGAAGTGAACATCACCGCCGAAGTAAGTGGTCAAATCCTCGCTTTGCCCGTGAAAGAAGGCGACCGGGTGGAAAAAGGGGCCTTATTGGTGCAAATCAACCCCGATTTGTACGAGGCAGCCCTTAATCGATCCCAAGCCGCGGCCAACAGTGCCCGGTCCAATTTGGCTTCGGCAAAAGCTCAGCATGCCCAGGCCAACGCTCAGTATTTCGCCGCAGAAAAGAACTGGCAACGCACCCAGCAACTGTTCCGCGACAAGGTGGTTTCTCAAGCGGATTACGATGCGGGTGAGGCCAACTTCATCGGCGCCGAAGCGACCCTGACAGCTGCAACAGAATCCATCCGCAGTGCTGAGTTTGCGATTTCAAGTGCTGAGGCCTCGGTGCAAGAGGCCCGAGACAACTTGAGTCGCACCACTTTGTTGGCTCCTCAATCTGGCACCGTCACAGCACTCGTAAAAGAGGTCGGTGAAAGCGTTCAAGGCAACGGATTTACCGCGGGTGAAGTCGTCATGAAGGTCTCCGACTTGTCCATCATGGAAGTGGATGTCGAAGTGAACGAGAGCGACATCGTTCGTGTCGGGATGAACGACGAGGCGGAGGTAGAAGTGGATGCTTATATGGACGAGACCTTCTTGGGCTCCGTAACCGAAATTGGTAACACCGCTTTGAATGCCGGACTCAACGGCTTTGCCATGGACCAGGTGACCAATTTTTCAGTCAAGGTTAGGCTTCAACCCGAGAGTTATGCAGCCCTGCTTACCACCTTGGAAAACGCCACCTCACCTTTCAGGCCGGGTATGAGCGCCAAAGTAGATGTCCTCACCCGGAGGGCCGAAGGGGTAGTCTCTGTTCCGATTCAATCGGTCACTACCCGCGAGTCCAATGCTGGTGACGAAGAAGATGAGCTGGGCGTATTTATTCTGGAGCCAAGCGGAGAAGTGCGTTGGCAGCATGTGGAGACCGGGATCCAGGACAACCGCTTTATCGAGATCAAATCGGGACTTGATACTACGCTTACCATCGTGACCGGTCCTTATCAAAGCGTGTCCCGCACCTTGGATGACGGCGATAGCGTCGAGATCAAACCAACCGAAGAACCGAAAGAGCACTGATGAGCGAGCGGATTTTAGCCCTTGAAACCTCGACCCTTTCGTGCTCCGTAGCACTCTTTGAAGGCGATGTTTGCGTGTATGCTAAGCAGTGCTGCGAAGAGCATCATGTTCACGCATCGAGCCTGCTCCCCATGATTGACGCAGCAATGACTACTGAAGGGTGGCAAACCACTGATCTAACGGCTGTAGCCGTGTGCGCGGGTCCCGGGAGTTACACAGGGCTGCGCATTGGCACCTCAACAGCCAAAGGTATCTGCCACGCCCAGGGCATTCCTCTCATCGCCATCAACAGCTTGGAAATTCAGGCCTACCATGCCGTAGCTAACGGGTCCCTTGAAGCGGGTGCAACGGTAATTGCCGTAATGGACGCGCGGCGGGATGAAGTGTACACGCAAACGTTCCGTTGGTCTGGTGAGCGTTTCGACGCCTTGGATGAGACACGGGCACTGGTCATCGAATCCCAGACCGGCGTGGATGTGCTCTTCCCCCATGCCACCGATGACGCCATCGTCTTGGGCGATGCTGCTGACAAAACAGAGCGCTTGCTCTCGGGAACGGGCATCAAGTGGCAATTCACCTCAGCCCATCCAATGGCCGAATGCGCGCGTATTCCAGCACGCAACGCCTGGGCAAAACAACGGTTTGAAGATGTCGCGTATTTCACTCCGGCCTATCTCAAGGACTTTCAAGCCGGCACACCCAAAGATCCGCTCGGGTTGCGAACGTCAGCACCCTCATGAAGTTCATAACCTCCTTTCACAGTGCGGCCATCGCCATTGGAGCACTCGTGTTGCTGCAAGCGCGGTGCAATGACCCGCAGCAATTCATCCCGTATGTGCCAGTGGATTTCTCTGTCAACGTCAACCTACCGGCCTACATAGACTTATCAGTGCCCAGCGGGCACGTGCTCGTAAACGGCGGTTCGCAAGGCATCATCCTGTACAGGTACACCTTGGATCAATTTGTCGCCCTTGACCGGCACAGCACGTTTGACATTCCCGCCAATTGTCAAGTGGAAGTAACTGAGGACGGGCTACTAATCACCGACCCATGTAGCAATTCCGAATGGCTTATCATCGATGGTTCGGTAATCTCTGGTGACGCCACGTACCCCTTGCACCGCTACGCGACGCAATGGAACGACCCTGTGCTGCGCATTTTTAATCCGTAAGCCCGTTGGACTGCATCCGTTCAAACAAGGATGGCACCAAGACAATTAATAACGAAGGCAATGGCGACTGCAGGAACGCCAAAAACTCGTGGGCCACGCTGTATCCTGCTTTCCCAGGCACCAGCATCAGAAACCCCGCCATAATGGTTCCTGCGATGGCGTACATGATAATCAGCCAAGGCCAGCGTTCGAAATGACCGGTCGTCCGCAAAAACAGGGCGTCCAGTGCAAAAAACACCAGAAGAATCACTATGCTCAGGGCCCATTTAATGCGCGCCAATTCCAACATCGAATACCGGTGAAATCCATTCCATGTGCTTTCGATGACGTAATAGTGGACACGCTTTGGTTGCGGATTGACATCCCACCATTTCTGCCGAAATTCCGCGGACATTTGGGCCAAACCGGGATTTTCCTGTAGTACGTGGGTGTAGTGATTCAATTGGACCTTGGCCCGTTCCTGGTAAAAGCCAAACACCAACATGCCCATTAGAACCAGTATCCAAAATGGACGGCGGCGAGGAAGTATGGGTTTGTATGCAGGAACAGTCATTCAGCTGGCGTTTGGCGGCGCTCCGATCCAAGCCCAGCCCCAACCGCATATGCGTACCACAGCGCGAAAATGATACTGTAAACGACTACTGTGAACGTGTAGTCGTGGTTGAACTTGAGCGCTTCTTCTCCAAAGTACAATTGAATCATCAAGAGGCTGATGATGCGCACAATGTTCGCGGCATGGATAGCGGCAATGCCAGTTGGGATGTACCACGCTTTTCGAAACCACCGACCGGGGAAGGAGAGAATGAAAATGGCATAGAGCGCGAACAGCACAACTCCATCGCATGAGGAGCCCACGAGAACGCCTTGACCACCTCGGATACCTACGCGGTATCGGAACCCGCCGTCGTTTTCTTCAAAAAAGGCCAAGGGCTCATAGCCCAACGCTTCGACCACCGCCTCGGAGACAACAATGAGGTTCTCAGTGATGCACTCATCCAGTAAAGTAGCGGGCTTCAGGTAGGTCTCGTAGGCCAGGTGCCAAACAATGTATCCGCCGAAACCCAGAACCAGAAAACGGAAAACGTCCGGCTGTAACCGGACGAATTCGCGCAATTTCTTTATCAAGCCCATTGTTCGATCAATAGCGATAAAGGTCAGATTTAAACGGTCCGTTCACGGGAACTCCTATGTAGTCAGCCTGGTCCTGCGTTAAGGTCTCCAATTCCACGTTAATCTTGTCCAGATGCAAGCGTGCCACCTCTTCGTCCAAGTGTTTCGGCAGCGTAATTACCTCATTCTTGTAGGCGCTGGCATTCCCCCATAGCTCCAGTTGAGCGATGGTCTGGTTGGTAAACGAGTTGGACATCACAAAGCTTGGATGGCCCGTGGCACAGCCCAAGTTCACTAGACGGCCTTCGGCGAGCAAAATGATATCATTACCATTGACGTTGTACAAATCTACTTGCGGCTTGATTGTATCCTTGGTGTCACCGTGGTTAGCGTTCAACCAAGCTACGTCAATTTCATTATCGAAGTGCCCGATGTTGCAAACTATGGCTTTGTCCTTCATCGCTTCGAAGTGCTCGCCTCGGATGATGTCTTTGTTGCCCGTTGCCGTGCAGATGATGTCGCATTCGACGACCGCATCAGCCATACGCTTGACCTCATAGCCGTCCATGGCGGCCTGCAATGCGCAAATGGGATCAATCTCGGTCACGATTACGCGGCAACCAGCGTTGCGCAGGGATTCCGCTGTGCCCTTGCCTACGTCGCCATATCCCGCAACAACTGCTACTTTGCCTGCCATCATAACATCTGTTGCCCGACGGATCGCATCTACTGCAGACTCTCGACAGCCATACTTGTTATCAAACTTGGACTTGGTGACAGAGTCGTTGACGTTTATGGCGGGCATTGGCAACGATCCAGCCTTCATGCGGTCATACAAGCGAAGCACGCCCGTCGTAGTCTCCTCGGACAAGCCCTTGATACCGTCGGCAAGCTCAGGGAACTCATCCAGTACCATATTGGTAAGGTCACCTCCGTCGTCCAAAATCAAGTTCAATGGTTGGCGCTGATCGCCAAAGAAAAGCGTCTGGCGTATGCACCAATCAAAATCGCTTTCGTTCATTCCCTTCCATGCGTAAACAGGAATCCCAGCGGCAGCAATGGCTGCAGCCGCATGATCTTGGGTCGAAAAAATGTTGCAAGAAGACCACGTCACATCCGCACCTAGCTCTACAAGTGTCTCAATGAGCACAGCAGTTTGGATGGTCATGTGCAGGCAACCTGCGATACGGGCCCCCTTCAACGGCTTCTCCTCTCCATACTTGGCGCGCAGAGCCATCAAGCCCGGCATTTCAGCCTCCGCCAAACGGATTTCCTTCCTGCCCCATTCAGCAAGGCTGATGTCCTTTACTTTGTAAGGCAAGTATTCTGTCGTCATTACTGTACTCATGTGTCTTTGTTTTCGAGTGCAAAATTAGCACAAACAAAATTACCCCTGCACCCCCTAACTGCACGTCAATGGCCGATTTCACAGTGATTTTCAAAAGTTTGGCACCCCTGGCATCGGCGGGGTTCGGCGCGTGCGATGCATCGACGGTGGCTGAATGGGCCGCTGCACAAGACCGTTTTCCCAATCGGGATGTCACTGACTTGACCGCCACTCGCCAATTGGAGCATTGGTGTATCGACCAAATCTTACACGCCCTTGGCTATTCTGATTTGCGCATCACGCACACCGCTAACGGCAAACCCGAAGCTATCGAGAACCCTGCTATTCACCTGAGCATCGCTCACCACAGCACGGTGGACGGTTGTTGGGCAGCTGTTGCCCTGGGCAAAGTCGCCATTGGGGTCGATGTAGAGGCCGAACGGGAACAACTGCTGCGGATTGCCCCGCGCTTTCTGAGCCTCGCGGAGCAGGAGGTTGTTGGGGAATCGCTGGCGGCTTTGGCTGGCGCCTGGGCCGTTAAGGAATGCATGTTTAAAGCCTATGGGCCAGCATTGGACTTCAGAAGTGATTTGCAGGTGAAGTGGCGCGGATTAGAACACGCCGAGGAAGTCGGTGTCATCGGCAGCGTTCGAGGCAGCGAAGGGCATTACCAAATTGTCCAGATGCAAACGTCCCCGAGCGAAGCGCCGATGTGGCTGGCGCTCGGACCCACTAGCAATTGATGGACGCAAAAAAAGGAGCGAGTGAGCTCCTTTTCTATTGAGGTCTCCGACGAGCGGAGTAGTTTGCACTGCTTATCGTTCGATGCCTTTATGGCGTCGCTCCGAACTTACGCTCAACTTCTTTCTGCCTTTCGCTCGGCGCGAGCTTAGCACGTTTCGTCCGTTGGCAGAAGACATGCGCTTGCGGAAACCGTGTTTGTTTCGTCGCTTGCGCACTGAAGGTTGAAAGGTCCTTTTCATTACTTATCACATTGTAGGAAGGCCTATATCCTTCCTCGTAAATTCGGGAGGGCAAAGATACACACAGAATTCGTGTGTCCAAACCTTCCGGCGGGAAAGATGCAATTTTCAGCCTCATCACCGAGGATTCACGTGTAATTTAGCCCCAATGGAACAGACTGGAGAAGAAGCGCGAAAGTTCAATTGGAAGAACTGGGGGGCAGTGCGAAAAATGGGGCACTACCTGCGTCCACATGCTTGGGGTTACGCCGTAGGGGTTTTGATCATCAGTTTGAGCGGAGTATTGACGCTGTTGGTTACGCGGCTATGGGGTCAACTTGGAGGCGTAGGGGCGTCTATCGGTGACGAAGCGAGCGTTGAGTCGCCCATGGCCATGCTGAATATCGACATGCACAGTTTGACGGAAGTTGGCTGGCTCATCCTGCTGGTTTTGGCCGTTCAAGCCACGTTGAGCTTCGGCCGTGTGTTGCTCTTTGCAAAAATGACCGAAGACATGATGCTGGCGATGCGCAATGATGCATTCGAGGCCATTGTCAGCATGCCGATGAAGTTCTTTGATACGCGACGTGTGGGCAATTTAAACAGCCGGGTTTCCGCTGACATCACCGCCATTCAGGACGTGTTCACCACCACTCTGGCCGAATTGCTCCGTCAAGTCATTATCATCGTCGGTGGCATCTTGGCCTTGCTCTATTTTTCAGTGACCCTGACGCTCTTGATGCTCGCGACCCTGCCGGTAATGATTATCGCAGCAATCTTATTCGGGCGCTTCATCAGAAAGCTATCAAAACGAACCCAAGACCAAGTCGCCGAGTCCAATACGATAGTTCAAGAAACGCTCACAGGCATCATCAGCGTCAAGAGCTTTGCCAATGAAGCGTGGGAAGTGTTGCGCTACCTGCAAAGCATCAAAGAAATCCGCTCCCTCGCTATGCGCGGAGCTATTTGGCGCGGGGCATTCGCCTCGTTCATCATTCTGTTCATTTTTGGCGCCATCACCCTCGTGATATTCAAAGGTGCCGCGTTGATGATGGAAGGTGGTCTAGCGAGCGAACACTTCTTTACCTTCCTTCTTATGACCGGATTGGTTGCCGGTTCAATCGGAGGCATTGCCGCACAATTTTCCGCACTGCAGCAGGGATTAGGCGCCATCGAAAGCCTGATGGAGTTGATGGAAGAATCCCGAGAAGAAGTGGTTACGCAGATGAGTCAGGCCCGTCCTGCGCTTGAATTGCGTGGCGATGTGGCCTTCGAAGATGTGCACTTCCATTACGCCAATCGAGCCGATGTAAGTGTATTGAACGGCGTCAACTTGCGCATTGAGCCGGGCAAACGCGTGGCCCTCGTTGGACCTTCCGGAGCAGGCAAGTCCACCATCGCCTCGCTGCTTCAGCGGTTCCACGAACCGACCGGCGGAGTCATTAAAGTGGACGGAAAGCCACTGGAGGAATACGACCTGACTGGGCTCCGAAAGCGGATGGCATTTGTGCCCCAGGAAGTCATCCTCTTCGGCGGCGATATCCGCAGCAACATCGCATACGGGAAAACCGATGCTTCAGATGCGGCCATCCGCTCGGCAGCGGAACAAGCCAACGCGCTCGACTTTATCGAGTCATTTCCCGACGGCTTCGCTACCATCGTCGGCGAACGTGGCGTGCAACTTTCTGGTGGCCAGCGCCAGCGTATCGCTATAGCACGAGCCATCTTGAGGGATCCAGATATTTTAATCTTAGATGAAGCGACCAGTGCCCTGGACGCTACCAGTGAAAAAGAGGTGCAACTGGCATTGGATGCCCTGATGAAAAACCGCAGCAGCCTTATCATCGCCCACCGCCTGAGCACCATTAAGAATGCCAATCAAATTGCGGTCCTTTCAGAAGGAACCATCCTCGAAATGGGAACGCACGATACACTAATCGCAAGCGGCGGAGCGTATAAGAAGTTGGTGGAGAACCAAGAAATCGATTTGGCTTGACGGCATCTTTCGAATTTGTACCTTGCTAAAAACAACAATAAAACCATGAAAAAGGCATTGGTGACGGGGATTACCGGGCAAGACGGCGCTTATCTGACGGAGTTGTTGTTGGAGAAAGGCTACGAGGTGCACGGGGTCAAACGCCGATCCTCATTGCTCAATACCGACCGCATCGATCACCTGTACCAAGATCCGCATGACACAAACGTGCGGTTGAAATTGCATTACGGCGACCTGACCGATAGCACCAACCTCATCCGCATCATCCAAGAGGTGCAGCCCGATGAGATTTACAACCTGGCCGCCATGAGCCACGTCAAGGTAAGCTTTGACACCCCCGAGTACACCGCCAACGCCGACGGGATTGGTACGCTCCGGATTCTGGAGGCGATGCGCATCCTCGGCATCGAAAAGCAATGCCGATTCTACCAAGCCTCCACCTCGGAATTGTACGGTCTGGTGCAGGAAACGCCGCAGAACGAAACCACGCCGTTCTACCCACGCAGCCCCTACGGTGTAGCCAAGCTCTACGGCTTTTGGATTGTCAAAAACTACCGCGAATCCTACGGCTTGCACGCCTCAAATGGTATTTTGTTTAACCACGAAAGCCCCCTGCGCGGCGAAACGTTTGTCACGCGCAAAATCACTCGGGCCGTGGCCCAGATTCAGCTCGGATTGAACGATTGCCTGTACCTCGGCAACCTGGATGCGAAGCGCGACTGGGGCCATGCCAAGGACTACGTGGAAGGCATGTGGCGCATGCTCCAGCAGGATAACCCTGACGACTACGTCTTGGCCACTGGCCGCACCGTTCCGATTCGTGATTTCGTCAACATGGCATTTGCCGAAGTCGGCCGCACGTTAGAATGGAAAGGCTCAGGAGTCGATGAAGTGGGGATTTGCACCTCCACCGGGAAGACCTTAGTTCAAGTGGACCCACGTTACTTCCGACCCGCGGAAGTTGATCTGTTGGTGGGTGACGCCTCAAAAGCCAAACGCATCTTGGGGTGGGAGCCAAAGCATACACTCGAACAGCTCTGCGCTGAAATGGTAGCTTCAGACCTCGATCTGTTCCAGCGCACCAAGTACCTCAAAGACGGAGGACATACCGTACATACGCAGCATGAATAAGGTCATCGAGATGTGAAGTAATCGATTAACTCGGTTGGCCAAAACCGAATCGGCACCAAGAACAGCAGATGGGTGAGTTTACTTTTGCCTTGCTTCTTCAGGACCGTGTACAAGTTCGACCGCCTCTGGCGTACAGTCATAATTGCCTTATGCTTGACATAGCAATCATAATACCCCACCCAAGCTTTGTGTGACGTCGTGATGCGACTGTTTTCATCGGCTACATCTATCTGGTATAAGGTTTCTTTGACCGTTCGGATAGGTCCAAACTCGTAAGCCAATCGAATGACAAGGTCATGATCTTGCGCTGACGTTAGACTTAGGTCATAGCCGTCAATGGCTCTTAAGTACTCCGTTTTAACCAGAATCGTGTTGCCAACCCGGTTGCGAAACAACAACTGCTCCAGGGCAATTAATGATGGTTTTTTCCATACTCCCACACTCCCTGTATCCGAAATAAACTCATCCCAAGTCGTTACTGCGGCATCCTTTTCATTTAATGCTAAAAGGCATTTTGAAACCCTTGATTTAGCGAAGCAATCGTCATCATCTAGGAATGCCACATATTCTCCCGTCGCCTCACTTATCCCCCAATTGCGCGCTGCACACGCCCCCAGAGGCTTCTGGTGCCGAAACCAACGAAAGGAGCGCGATGACATGTACGTTTTCAAGAATTCTGCAGTACCATCATGGGATCCATCGTCTACAACGAGCAGCTCGATACTCAAATAATCCTGAGCTTCAACGGACGCAATCGCTCGTTTCAGCCGGTCGACCCGATTGTGCGTTGGAATTATAATGGATACCAGAGAATTCTTCATAGCCTTCTGCTCTGGTAAAAATACGAATATGTATCAGGATGAAGTCACGCCTGGAAAGGTTATTAAATCACACCTCGAACTCCGGTTATAAATAGCACGTTCTACGGTCAGAGCGGCGTTAGCCTGGTTATATCACTTCATAAAGATGAAAAAGTCTTAACTCAGGATGCGGAATGAACCAACAAGGCCTATTTTGAAGATGAAAATCACTGGACCAGTATGACCAATTCAAATCCACTCATCACCGTTGCCATCTGTTCGTACAACCGCCATGATTACCTCGTTGATACCTTGACAGATGTTCATCGATTCAAGGCTACACAAATGGATGCCGAGGTGGTGGTCGTCAATAACAACTCCACCGACGGCACTGCAGACATGCTGGAGCGCTTCGATTGGACTTCACCAGTAGCATTGAGAACGTTCAATGAGTTAAAACAAGGTTTGTCTCATGCCCGCAATCGAGCCATCGAAGAAGCGAATGGGCAATTCATTCTGTTCCTTGATGATGATGTTTATGCTGAACCTGAATTTTTGGACCGTTGGATTGATCAGCTGGAAGCACATCCGCACATTTCGGGTGCAGGCGGACGAATCATTGTCCACTTCGACGGGGAAGAACCCCGCTGGTTCCCCCCCATTCTGCACTCCATTCTCGGCCATCATTTCCCCTACGGTAACGCCCAGCAGTACCGCGGCAGGGCATATCCTACCGGTGCACACATGTTAATTAAAAAGGATTGGTTTCAGAAGCACAGTGCATTCAATCCACTGCTAGGTCGAAATGGTAAAGTGCTCGGAGGTGGGGAAGAAAAGGACGTTTTCACAAAAATGAAAACCAATGGTGACGACTTGTGGTTTTTCCCAGAATGCGTCGTCAAGCACCGCATCGGTGCGTCTCGCCTGACCCGTGATTATGTCATGCGGCAAGCCTTCGGTATGGGGGCCGGCGACCGCATACGCTGCGAAAATTCAAAGGACATCTTCAATTGGAATCTGATTCAATCCATCAAAGTACTTGGGACCATCGCTTATGGCGGCATTTACTTGTTGACAGGAAGGTTCTCTGCCACCGCCGTACTGATTCAATTTCGCTATGAACTCATTCGTGGTTTTTACAGCCCATCAAGAGGGTAAAACCGCAATCAGCGAAGCTGCACCCAACCGCCCGCTAAGCGGTCCAATTCCACATCCGCCGAAAGCCAAGCCTGAAGCGCTTGAAGCGCCGACTGTTCCGCACGCAGCTGCTGTAACTCCGCATCCCGGAAATCGAGTGAATTTATGGCGCCGCTTTTGAAGCGTTGTTCAGCAATCGCGGCAATCGCAGTGGCGTTGACCTTCAATTGCACCGCAAGAGCATAGGAATCGGCTGCCGTCTGCCAGCGCTGGCGTGTATCGGCAAAGATGCGCAGGACCTCTTGCTCCTGATTGGCAATGGACTGCTCCGCGGCCAGGACTTGCAACTTGGCCTGCTGGATCCCGCGGCGGGTGGCACCACCGTTGAAAAGGTTAAAATTCAGCACCACCGAAGCGGCGATGTTTTTGGTCCGCCCGTCACCTGACAAATCGCCTGCCGCAAATTGGCTCCGCTGATCACCTTGACTCGCACTGAGTGCTATGGTTGGGCTCATGCGCGCTTGGGCTTGCTGCAGTCCGGTCAAGGCAAGAGATTCCGCGATGCGGGCATTCTGCATGGTTGTCCCATCGCTTATTACTTGAGCTTGCAGCCCATTGAAATCCCGCATCTCAGGCGGCTCCAATTCAGAGAGGGTCCATTGCGTGTCAAGTGACTGTCCCATAAGCTGGTTCAACGCACGCAACGCCACCTCCACCGCGAGGGCTTGTTGCATGCGGCTCAAGCGGTCGGACAGCAAGCCGCTCTCGACCTGCAACCGATCGAACTCAGCAACTGCTCCAAATACGATCCGTTGACTCATCCAATCCAGACGAGCCTCGGCAGCGTCCACCGTCGCATCTAGGGTGGCCAATACCTCCTGTTGCACGAGCACGGCGTCGTACGCCTGCAAGGTGGCGGAAATGGTTTGTTCGATGATCAACCGCGCTTGGCCGTCCGCCTGTTCCACCAGCGTTTCGAGGGCCCGCTTATTGGCAAACATGCCCAACCCGTCAAAGACCACCCAGTTCAATTGGGCGCCGATGCTGACGGATTGGCTCTCCAGCCGCTCTTGGATGAACGACGTGGGGTTTTCCGATTGGTCGCTGACGGCACCCGAAAGGTTGCTGTTCAATCCGATTTGCGGCAAAGCTCCTGCGGCTCCCCACGCGTCGTTTACTTCGGCTTGCTCCACATTTAACCGGGCGATTTGCACTCCGAGATTTTGTTCCAAGGCGAGGGCTACGGCATCTTCACGCTGCAGCGGTGCCTGCGCGCTGGCAATCAGTGCCTGCCCCGCCAACAAGGCCCAGGTGAGGGTTTGAATCGTGTGCTTCATTCCTCGAAAGATTGTTCTTCACGGTTTGCCGGCTCGGCCGCTTCAATCCCGGGCCACGTGCCTTTTTTGATCCACACCCAGCTGCGGTGCAACGGGTTGATCCACTGCAAATAAATCGGAAGCAGCACCAAGATGATGACCGTCACGAAGAGCAGACCAAAGGCTACTGCGATGGCCATGGGAATCAAGAACTGCGCTTGGAAACTCTTGTTCAACATCAACGGCGCCAAACCGGCCACCGTCGTCACCGAGGTCAAAATAATGGGACGGAATCGGCTCATGCCGGCCTCCCAAATTGCCGTCTTAACATCCTTACCGCTTTTCAAATTGACGTTGTACGCCGCAACGAACACGAGGGCATCATTGACCAAGATGCCAATCAGGGCAATCATACCCAAGATGGAAAACAAACTGATCTGGGCGTCTAGCAGCCAATGGCCGATGCTCACCCCGACGAATCCGAATGGGATCAACCCAAACACCGCCAATCCCTGCAACGGGGACCGGAAGGAAAGAATAATGATGAACAGCATCAAGGCAAAAATCAACGGCATCACGCCCGCGATGCTGCGCTGGGATTTGGCCACCTGGCGGTTCTGCCCTTCAAAACTTGGGGTCACACTGGGGTAGCGCGCCAAAATTGGAGGCAGCACATCGGTCTGAATGACGGCATTGGCGTCGGTGGCACTGACCTGCGGCCCGGCCAGGTCCGCCGAAACTTGAACTTCACGCTGACCATACAAGCGGTTGATGGCCGTGATGCCGCGTCCCATGTTGACAGTGGCAACTTCCGCCAGCGGCACCTTGCCTCCCGTCGGCGACACCACCCGGTACGCCTCGAGGTCACCAATGGATTGCCGGTCCCGCTCATCCAAGCGGACCCACACCCGCACTTCGTCGCGGCCTTTTTGCAGGCGCTGCGCTTCGGCGCCAAAAAAGCTTTGACGGATCTGGTTCATGACGGAAGCACGAGTGAAGCCGAGTTGGTAGGCCCGCGGTTTCAGCTCCACCTCCACCTCCTGCATTCCTTCTTGGTTGTTGTCCGTGACGTCCTTCAAGTCAGGGTTGTTCATCATGGCCGCCTTCAATTCGGCCGTGGCTTGTTCCAATGCACCCAGGTTGTTGCCCAAAAGGGAGACTGACACCGGTCGGCCGAACGGAGAGAACGCGGCGAAACTGAGGTTTTCCGCCCCAAACACCGTCCCGACGCGCTCGCGCACCATGGCGCTCATGTCTGTGGACCGCATGTTCCGGCGTTCGCCATCGAGGAGCTGGACGTTGATGTTGCCGGTGTGCATCGCCGGCCCCACCCGCTTGTCCACCGCCAAAATCATCTGCAACGAGTCTTCGCGCTCCGCCGACAGTTCGCGGTTGACGTCCCAGATGATGGCCTCAATCCGGTCCAATTCCGACTTGGTGATGAAGTCCCGCGTGCCCGACTGCATGGTCAGGTTGATGGTGAGGTTGTCTCCCTCGATGAACGGGAAAAAGGTAGTTTTAACCTTGCCACTCCCGATCAAGCCGGGCACCGCCACCATAAAAATAGCAACGATGATGCAAAACATGACCCACGGCTGCTTCAAGCTAAACCGAAGCAAGGGCGCGTAGTACCGATCGCGCATGCCATTCATGAAATTTTTCATGAAGCGCTCCACTCGGTTGGGCTCAAAGTTCCTCCGCAAGGCTTTCGAATGACCGATGTGTGCCGGCAAAATCAGCGCGCCTTCGACCAAAGAAAAGATTAAGGTCAGGATGATTACGGTCGCCATGTCGCGGAAGAAATCCCCCAACTGGCCTTCGATGTAGTAAAACGAGGAGAACGCCACCACCGTGGTGATGATTGCTGCAAAAACCGCAGGAAGCACTTCCAGTGTGCCGTTGATTGTGGCCTCCATCCGCGAAGCCCCTCGTTCGTAATGCTGGTAGATGTTTTCCGCAATGATGATGCCATCATCCACCAGGATGCCGATGACGAGGATCATCCCGAAAAGCGAAACCACATTGATGGTCACCCCCATGTAACCCGCGAACAGGAACATCCCCATGAACGACACCGGAATCGCCAAGGCCACCCAGAACGCCAAGCGGATGTTGAGGAACAACGCCAAGAATAGCAAGACAAGGATAAAACCGATGATGCCGTTTTTCACGAGCAAATCGATTCGCTGGTTGAGCACGGTGCTCGAATCGCGGATGACCTCGATTCGCGTATTGCCTTCGCGTGCGTTGTAGGCGGCGATGTAGCTGCGGACGAATTCGGTGATGTCCAGAATGGATTCGGTCGTCAGGTTGTTGACAGTGACAACAGCGGCTGGCTCGCCGTTGAACCAACTGCGCGATGGATCGTTTTCTGACCAGCGCTGGCTGATGTCGGCAATGTCGCCGAGCCGTACCACTCGCCCATTGGCATCCGCCCGCAGGATGATGTCGTCAAAAGCGCCGGACTCGTACTGCCGGAACCGACCGCGGATAATGACTTCTTCGTTGGCGGTTTTGAGGCGACCGCCCGTGGTTTCGAGGTTGGCGTTGCGCACGGCGGTGGCCACCTCCGCAACGGTTAAGTTGAGTTCGTTCAAATCGCTCTGCCGCAGGCGAACCTCAATTTCTTCGTCCGGGAAGCCACTTAGGAGGACTTGTGAGATGCCCTCAACGGCGCGGAGTTCCAACTCGATGCGGCGCGCCTCTTCCTTCAGGAGTTTCAGGTCGTCCACACCAATAACCGCGAAGGAGATAGCAACCCCTACTGCGTCTTGTTTGAACACAATCGGCGGCTCCATCCCCACCGGGAAACTCGCAATGCGATCCACGGCATTTTTTACGTTCTGCAGCGCCTCGTCTGTCACGTCGGCGGAGACAGTTTCGATGGTGATGCTACCGGCGTTCTCGTTGCAGACGGATTTGACCTGATCCAACCCTGAGATGCCCTTGAGGTTTTCCTCAATTTTGGCCACAATCCCCTCCTCGATTTCTTCGGGCGAGGCTCCGGGGTACACCACTTGCACCTGAATGGTTTTGGAAGCCACCTCCGGGAAAAAGTTGGAGCGCAGGTTATTCAAGCCAACGAACCCCGCCGCCAAGATGGCGATCATGAGCAAATCGCCGGTCAAGTTGTATTTGACGAAATAGCGAATCAATCCGCGCATCACTCAGCTCTGGTTAGAACAGGCATGCCATCAAATGCCGAAGCTACTGCCTCGGTCATAAGAACGGTTCCGGAATCCAGCCCCAACACAATGGCATCGGAGCGCGACTCAAATACAACGTCAACGGTGACCTTTTTCAATTGCTCGGCTTCCACTGCGTAAATCCAACCGCCTTCCAACACAAGGTTGAGCGGTACGTTGACCCCCGCTGCAATGGGCGCACTGGCGATGGTGCCAGTCAGAAAACGACCATCCCTTAGCAAAGTAGATTTGCCGTCCGCAGGCTGCACACGGCAATACACGCTGGCCGACTGCGTAGCGGCATCAACGTTGCCCGCCACCCGGTGCACGGCTCCGTTCGCTACCGGCTGGTTGTTTTCGTCAACAAACACCACAGCATCCCCTACCGCAATTGTCGTCAGGTAGCGGGCATGTACCGCTGTTTTGACTTCATACGCCCCTCGCCCCACCAACACACCGGCCAATTGTCCGGCGCGCACCAGGCCACCGGGCCGCACCGCCGCCGCCATCACCACGCCATCAAAAGGCGCCACAATGGTGTACTTATCCAACCGTTCTTCCGCCGAACGAATAGAATGGAACAGGCCGAGGATACCCCGGTTAGCCACGAAAAGTTCTTCCCGTTGGCTGAGGAATGCCGGCAATTCGGGGAGCCGCACATCAACCTCCATAGCATTGAGAAATCCATCCCATGCCGACCAGTTTTCCGGGAAATCAGTCCGCAAATCGGCCAACGAAGTTGAGAGCAATTGCAAAAACTGACTGCGCTGTGCGGTCAATGCATTGTGGGCTTCCGTCGCATTCAATTGCAGCATGACCTCGCCTTTCGCAAACTCAATCCCTTCTCGGAATTCCTTGCCACCAAGGATTAAATCACCTGTCGTCTCGGAAATAATCTCCATGCGATACAAGGCCTCCACCCGCCCTTCCACTGGAGTCTGCGGCGTGCAATCCCCCGGGTTAACGACCGCCGAACGGACTGCACGGGGGGCGACCGGACGTTCGACCACCGACGGCTTCGGTTTCATAGAAATGAGCGCGTTCATGATGCCAAGACCTATTGCCAAAATGGCCAGGCCAGCAAAAGCGCGCAAAATTGATTTCAATGCTTGAGGCATAAGGTGTTGCTTGAGGCTACGAAGTTCCTTTGCCTGGCTCCATAAAAAAGGGCGGTGGCAACGCAATGTCCACCGCCTGTTGTTCAGCAATCGAACACGAAATCAGAAGTTGTCCAAATCGGTTGGGCGCATGATGCCGAACCATTTGAGTATTTTCTCACCGATGCCTGGCACATCGACATGGATAATGTAGACGCC
>NZGF01000054.1 GCA_002690915.1 Crocinitomicaceae bacterium | reverse complement strand
GGGTGCAACTGAGCTTCTCGGAGGAGGTTGTCTCAGAGTTGACAAGGAGCGCTGCCACCAAGCGTTCCGCAGCCTTTTTCTTCGCAGCCGCTTTTTTGGCCGGAGCCTTTTTTACTGGCTTCTCCTCCTCCTTCGGCTTCTCAGCGGGCACAACGTCGTCACTGTCATTCATTTGCTCCTTCAAAGCGCTCAAAACGTCGAGATCACCAAATGTGCTGCGTTCAACGCTCGCGTTTACCTCATTCATCATACGGTTATTACCGGTGCCTGTTCGGGGCTTTCGCTCCTTGGCTGATGCTGCTGCGGTGGGTGCTTCTTCGAAGGTACGCGTGTGGCTGACCGTTATTCGCTTCGCGTTTCGGTTGAATTCGAGTACTACGAAATCAACTGCTTCTTCTACAGCGACGTTTGATTCGTCTTCCTTCCGGAGGTGCTTTACATGGCATGAACCTTCTAGACCGTATGGCAAAGCCACTACAGCTTGATTGCCGTCCATCTTCACTACCGTTCCGGAATGCTTAGACCCTACAGCGAAAATGGTCTCAAACACCTCCCATGGATTCTCCTCAAGTTGTTTGTGACCGAGGCTCATGCGACGGTTGTCTTTGTCAAGTTCTAAAACAACAACTTCAATGTCGTCTCCGACGCTACAGAATTCAGAAGGATGCTTGATTTTCTTGGACCAGCTGAGGTCTGAAATGTGAACCAAACCATCGATTCCCTCCTCAAGCTCGACAAACAAACCGAAGTTAGTGAAGTTGCGTACGATGCCTTTTTGCTTCGAGTTAACAGGGTAACGCTGGTCGATTTCTGCCCAAGGGTCTTGTTTCAATTGCTTCAGTCCCAGAGACATCTTACGGTCTTCCCGATCGATGTTTAGAATGACGCATTCTATGTCGTCTCCCACACTCAGGAAGTCCTGAGCACTTCGCAGGTGCTGAGACCAGCTCATCTCGGATACGTGCAGCAATCCTTCCACACCGGGTGCGATTTCTACAAAGGCTCCGTAATCAGCTATAACAACGACTTTTCCTTTTATCCTACCGCCTTCGACGAGGTCCTCGGTCATTGAATCCCAAGGGTGAGCTGTTAATTGCTTCATGCCGAGGGCAATGCGCTTCTTGTCATCATCAAAGTCGAGGATAACAACGTTGAGTTGCTGATCGAGATCAACCAGCTCTTCTGGGTGATTCACGCGTCCCCATGACATGTCGGTGATGTGCACCAATCCGTCGATTCCGCCAAGATCTACGAACACTCCGTAAGACGTAATGTTTTTGACTGTACCCTCGAGTACTTGACCCTTTTCCAAGCCACTGATAATTACGCGTTTCTGCTCCTCGAGTTCAGCTTCGATGAGGGCCTTGTGCGATACAACGACGTTTTTGAACTCTTGGTTGATTTTAACGACCTTGAAATCCATTTGCTTTCCGACGTAGACGTCAAAATCACGGATGGGTTTGACATCCACCTGAGAGCCGGGCAAGAAGGCCTCAATACCAAACACGTCAACGATAAGACCACCTTTTGTGCGGCACTTGACGTCACCTTGGATGATCATGTCCTTTTCTTTTGCTTCGTTGATTTTGTCCCAAGCGCTGAAGATTCGTGCTGTGCGATGTGACACCACCAATTGTCCATTCTTGTCCTCTTGTCTTTCAACAAAAATGGGCACAACGTCTCCCTCCTTCAATTCGGGATTGTACCGAAATTCACTTGCATTTACAATGCCCTCTGACTTGTAACCAATGTTGACTACGACTTCCTTTTTGGAAACCGACACAATCGTTCCTTCCACGACTTCCTTTTCTTGAATCAAGTTCAACGAGTTCTCGTACGTTGATTCTAAGGACGAGCGATCTTCTGCGCTGTAGTCGTCTGTGTCCGCCTCAAAAGCGTCCCAATCAAAGTCGCCTGGTTCAGCAAGCGCAGGTCGCTCGGTCATCACTTCACGCTCTGCTTTTGCTTCTGGTGCAGGAGCCTCTTCTGTAGCTTCTGGTGCAGGAGCTTCTTCTGTAGCTTCTGGTGCAGGAGCCTCTTCTGTAGCTTCTGGTGCAGGAGCCTCTTCAGTAGCTTCTGGTGCAGGAGCCTCTTCTGTAGCTTCTGGTGCAGGAGCCTCTTCTGGAGATGCTTCAGCTGCTGGTTCGACTTGATCTTTGGGAGTTGCAGTTTTACCTGCTTGCGGAGCATTGTTTTCTTCTTGCTCTGCGGGTTGCTGGGTTTCTTCGCTCATGGCAGTGCCCAGGGGTTTTGTATTCTGCTTCAGGACAAAAACAGAAAAATGGATACTTACTCCGTGTCCTCAGAGCTTAAAAACGTGTGCAAAAATACAGGAAAACGCGATAAGTACCTAATGGTGCAGGACTTAAAGAACCTGAAGTTTAATTGCTGCTTTTGCTACGCGTCCACCACGCTGTGTTACGAGTACATAAGTTCCAATTGGCAGATCGATGTGCCAAGCACCTTTTTTATCGAAAACCCGAACCAAGTGGCCGTTCATATCATAGGCATTGACAGCTTCGTTCAAGTGCACTGTCCCCCCTGTCAGTACCGGGTTTGGATAACACGTAAAGGGAGCTAGCATTTCTTCTGCGATGCTGTTTGCTCCGTTGCTTGCATTTGGAGTTGGTATGAAGAACTCAACCCAATCAGGATGTGCATCGAACTGACGGCCCCAAGAGCGATCTTGCATAACACCGGGCATAAATACAGAATCTGCTACAGAGAAACCATCTGGAGATCGCAGGGCAAGAGGTTCACCCAACGAGCTCAATTTAAAATTCATGTGATTCCAGCCTTGGGACCCGTCTTCGTCCGCAAAAAGCATAACAAAACCACCCGGAGGGATGATTGTGGAGTCCCCTGCCGTTGCTGGCACCTGCCATTTCATTGGTCGGTCCAATCGATCAGACATGAAATAACCTGCAATATCAATAGCGGACGAAGTAGGATTGTGCAGCTCTATCCAGTCATCAAATTCGCTTGTATTGTCGACATAGGTGATGAAGTTGTCGGACTGAGCTTCATTGATCACCACATTGGCAGGCGTGATGATTTGAAGCGCATTGGTCACGCGTGGTGTCGGGATGCTGAAATTAGTCCACATGGGCGAACCGTCAGTGCTTCGACCGCTGCTGATTCCTTCGCTCAGATCATTGTCAAACGTAATTTCATCAACGACTGAACCGTCATTGCCAATTAATCGCAAGGTTCCACTTCCATTGGGCTCCCACCCAATGTGGTTTGACCCTACACTCGGCGCGCCATCCATCCAGAAAATTTGAAATCCTTCCGCTTCAATCGTCGTCCTCCAAGGTTCGTTATTGTTAAACAAGTGTGATTGTCCATTCAACTCCAGTTGATACCCTGAAAGGTTCACCTGAAAATCATTGGGATTAAACACCTCAATCCACGGGCTGTAATCAAAGTCTTCATCGAATACAGTGGCCGCGTTGTTCGACTGGTATTCGTTAATATACAGTGTGCTGACCGGAAGTTCTATGACAGTGTTTGGCGCATCCGGAGTAGGAACGTTGAAATAAATCCAATTGTCACATCCGTCACAAGCACGCCCTAACGAAATATTGGATTGGGAAAAGCCGAATGTGATGCTATCGATAATTGTTTGTCCATCGGGCTCAACTAGGAAAACAGTCTCGCCTTCACTACTCAGCTTAAAGTTCGTGTGATCCTCCCCTTGTTGCTCATCGTCATCACACCATACACGAATATGCCCACCTGGAAGGATTGTCGTTAGTCCTGGATTGGTTGGCGGAAAAACCCACTTGTTCAAGGTGTCAGGGTCGTCGCTCAGGTGATACCCCTCTAAGTTGAGGATGCCACCTGCGTTGTATATCTCAATCCAGTCCTCAAATTGAAAAAAATCATCGTAGTCAAAGGACGAATTTCTCGAAAGCACCTCATTGAATATCACAGACTGAGCACTGCTTGCTCCCACCCCTGTGCAGCAAGCCAAAATCATTGTAATCCAATTCCTGATTATCATCATTCGTATAACACTTCGATTTCTGCATCGGTGAAGCCACGCATGATGCACAAGGAAAGAGCATCTTTGGCGGATTCTAGAGATTCAAAGATATCGGTAAAGTATACTGTTTCAGTCGCTAACCTCGCCGTTTTCAACGGCACCTCATTACCAAGCCTTAGCAATGTAGCCACTACAGTGGGGTTTAGTGCCGCGGTGTAGGCGACTATTCGGACTCGAAACTGCTTGGCTCCTTTCGCATTGGGCTGTTGCTTTGGCTGAGTTATGGTCTTGGGTTTGGAAGTGACGGATTGTTCTGTGCGAGGCAACTTATTTCGTAATGTTGATTGTTCCGCTGCAACTGAAACCAATCTTATGAAGGCGTCCTCGGCCCAAGTTTGGATGATGCTGAGGTGTGCTTGCGCCGCTTCAAAGCTGATAAACTTGCCACTGCCGTATTTGGTTAATCTCCCTTCGCTGTTCAATTCAAATACTTCTTCACGCGATGGAAATCCATTGAAATTGGGGTCCTTCGCAAATGCGCCAACTTGAACCGTGTACCGCATGACTTCACTTTTGACGGTTTCTGCTTCTGCTGATTCAGAAACATTCGCTGTGTTTTCTAATTCAGTAGAAGCGGGCTCAATTTCTTCTTCAACCGATGGCTTGGTGGGATTAGGTTCTCCAATCGGCTGCATTGACGGCTCAGTAATCGGAGCTTCTATTGTTTCTATCGCAGTCTTATCATTGCTTGCAGATGCCGTTTTCGTGCGCTCACCTCCGAACAAAGCGAGCATTTCACGTTGAATCGAAGTGCGCATTGCAATAGCACTCTTCAAAGAAGTTTGGAATGCCTCACCACTCTTAGCTGACGTCCTCAGCACATCCAATTCTTTCTGGTAGGCGTGAGCCTGATCTAGGATGTGGTCATCGTGCTTAACAAATAGTTCGTAGCCGGCATACTCATCTCGAGTCTGAAGATTGTCCGTATTCGCTGGGCCAAATGACTCCCACCAAGCACCCGGACTCATCTCAGATTCTTCAAGCACTTGGTTCTTTTTACGAGCACCCTCGCGGCGCGTCTCCCAGGCTAATCCCACGGCTTGCTGCCCCTTAGTAAGGCGATCCGGAGCACTGGATTGATTTCGAAGCTCCTCTATGATTCCACCGCTACGTAAGAACCAAGATTGGGTTTTCTCCATTCCAGGCAAGGTGTAAATACCAAGGGCCTGGTATCCGATGATTTCATCCGTAAAGACACCCCAAAGAGCCGTTTGAAGCTCCTCGAATTTACGCTGGTTGTTTGCATTCTCATGAGCCGCAGTTGCGGCCGCTGCAAAAGCATTAATAATGGTAGGATTGTTGGTCAATATGGCTCCTAAATCTTCACGGAAGGCATCAACTTCCATGGGAAGTGCTTCCGTAATCCAACGTTCAAAACGAAGATGAGAATCAATGCGCCTGAACATGTCTTCAGCGTGCACATGCGCTCCTGAAAAGGCTTGAAACTGCGCTTCACAATAAGCTTTCAGCACTGTCCAGTCTTCAGAGTCGACGCCTGTTTGATACACATATTCAGCGATAGCATCACTCCAAGTTTCCCAACGATCTTGTTCGAATTCAGCTTGTATGCGCAATTGACGAGCTTCTTCTGATAACAATGCCAGTGCAGGTTCTCCAAAACGTTCAATCATGACTTGCGCTTTCCAAGCCTCTGACCCTGGAGCATCCCAGCACTGAGTTTCTTCCATGCGCGATTGGATGTCCACTGCGTGCTCCCGAGTGTGCTGAACAGGCTCAGGTAGATTCGCAAGTGTTGTCGCTACGCCAATTTCATGCATGGCTTCAAGCATCCAGTTCGGAATGGCTTGGCCTTTTGCTTCCTCTGTGCTCGCGGCTTGAAGCACCTTTTCTATGCCTACATCATGAATGCCTTCTGCGCGAATAGCCGCAAACGCGTCACCACTCATCCTTTCGCCAAACATCGAAGCGAAGACTTGGTTGGAAAGCCCCGAAAAGGACCATTGAATGATAGGCTGTTCAATGTTCACTTGCCCATCCAATTGAGATTGCAAGCTTTTAGGTAACGAAATCCCCTGGAAGTGCAGAGGTTCAGACAGAAATGAAGGGGAATCGCTCTGGCCTATGGCTATCCGCTCGGTTGCGGCTATTGTACCATCTTTTGCTTCCCAGGTAACCTGATACCGCTCTCCTGCAGCCAACAACAAGTCTACGGATGACATACCTGACATGCTGTGTTCGATTCCAATGCGTTCGACCCCTTCCGTTTGAATGCTCAGCCGTCCCTCAACTGAACCGAAATCAGTTTGAATGGAAACAGCGACGGGTATTATCGGCCTGCGATTCAAGTTGAACCGCCAAACCTCCCGCCCTTCGAAGTCTTGACTCCTATTGGTCGTTAGCCAAGCCTCTCCTTTTTTCTGATTTTCCCAGTACAGGTATTCATCTGCAGTACTGTTTATTTCAAACGGTAGCTGCACGGCTTGTTTCTTCTGAATCAATTCTACGGACTCGCCTGTTAAATGCCCGTCTACTTGAAAAATATCATACCCCCCTAACGCCTGAGGACGCGAACTGCTGAAAAACAAGCGATCCGCGACAATCCCGTCCTCACCGGGCATGCAAACCGGGGAGCAATCATCAAAATCGCTATTGACGGGGTCTGGCAATTTTTCAGGCACACCGTACTCTCCTGCTCCATTCACTGCAACTCGGTATACATCTAACCCCGTATCCCCATCCTTGCCATAGCTCGAGTAAAATGCAAAACGTTGCCCAGGAAGCCAATGCAATTGGGTCAGGTAGTCCCGGCGCTTATCTTCCTTGGTTCTTAAGTGTTCGGGAATCATCAACAGTCGCCCCTCAGATACGGGCATTTCGTACAAGCGGAAGTAATCGGCTGAATGCGAAACCAAGCTTTCTAGGCCCTCGAGTTTTTCGACTGCGTGAGGGAAACTAGCATTCGTTTTGCACTGACCGAATCGAAGCTTAGCGTCCTCTAACCAAGCTTCCTTCTTTGATGCTGAATCAATGGCGGTTCTCAGGTGTATAGTTGCTTCATCAAATTCAAAACGCAGGTGATGATACCTGGCTTTATAGTAATGCCAACCGGCTGCTTCTTCGGTTTCCAAGATGCCCAGTTGTCTTGCTATTTCCAGGTGTTCAATCGCTTCGTTCAAACGCTGCGAGGTGTACGTACACGTTGCACCAAAACGATAATGCAAAAACGCACGGTCTCCGGCGACACTTACCAGATGAGCAAACAAGCCATAGGCCCGACTCATCTCTCCGCCTCGAAAGGTTTGCTCCGCTCGGTGCACAGATCGGGCTAAATCCTTCTCAGACCACTGTACTCCTTGAGCGCTTGCGAATACAGAAGGCAAAACCATCAAAGGGATGCACAATCGCTTAAAATTAAGCTTGAGGTTGCTGCAAAAGGAGATTTGGACGGTGCGTTCCATGGGGTGTAAATTCATTTGAAGAATCATCAGCTAAGATATGAGTTCAAGCGCCGGCCCTTGGGGTGAGTTGGATTAGCTTTGCACAACGTATTGAACAAAAACTCCACTTTTATGTCTAGAGGCAATTTCAACATCCCTTACCCAGTCAATGAGCCCGTTTTATCGTATGCTCCTGGGACGCCCGAGCGCGAAGAGGTTCTTCGTGTATATCGGAAGATGTATGGCCAAAAACCGATTGAAGTCCCAATGTACATCGGCCGGGAAGAGGTTCAAACGGATGACAAAAGGCCCATGTCCCCGCCTCACGATCACCAGCATACCCTGGGGCATTTTAATTACGGCGATGCAAGCCATGTAACCGAAGCAATTGATGCTGCACTTGCCGCCCGGCCCTCGTGGGCTGCATTGCCATGGAATGAACGGGCAGCTGTATTCCTGAAAGCGGCGGATTTAATTGCAGGACCGTACCGTGCGAAAATCAACGCGGCTACTATGCTCGCGCAATCCAAGAACATACTTCAAGCTGAAATTGATGCGGCTTGCGAGTTGATTGATTTCCTTCGCTTTAATGCGTATTTCCTTCAAGAAATTCAAGATGTGCAGCCGGACAGCCAAGACGGCATCTGGAACAGAATGGAGTACCGGGGACTTGAGGGGTTTGTCTTTGCAATTACGCCCTTTAATTTCACAGCGATTGCGGCCAACTTGTGTGCTGCCCCTGCATTAATGGGTAACGTTGTCGTTTGGAAACCCGCGGAATCCCAAGTGTACAGCGCTCAGGTTATCATGGAGGTATTTAAGGCTGCTGGCCTTCCAGATGGGGTCATCAACATGGTCACTTGCGATGGTCCAGTGGCAGGTGACGTGGTTTTCAGTCATCCGGATTTTGCCGGATTGCACTTCACTGGTTCCACAGGCGTTTTTCGCGATCTGTGGACCGCAATTGGTCAAAATATAGCCACGTACAAGAGCTACCCCCGTATTGTTGGAGAGACCGGTGGCAAAGATTTTGTCCTTGCCCATCCATCAGCCGGTGTAGACGAAGTGGTGACAGGACTCGTCAGGGGAGCATTTGAGTTCCAGGGTCAAAAATGCAGTGCGGCATCTCGAGCATACCTGCCGAAAAGTTTATGGCCTGCGATAGAAGAAAAATTAATTGCGCAGGTCAGCAAGCTCAAGATGGGATCCCCGGAAGATTTCGGTAATTTCATTACTGCAGTAATTGATGAGCGCTCTTGGGATAAGATCAATGGATACTTAGATCACCTAAAAACCGACGCCTCTGTTCGCATTGTTACAGGCGGGGTTGCCGATAAGTCCAAAGGATATTTCGTTGAACCCACGGTCGTATTAACGACGGATCCAAAATCAAAAACCATGGTCGAAGAAATTTTTGGTCCCGTGCTCACTGTATACGTTTACGAGGACGGCGACTTCGACAAAACCATGGACCTAGTCGATAGTACGAGTGAATATGCCTTGACGGGCGCAATCTTCGCTCAAGATCGTCACGCCATTAATCGGGCCACCGAGCGACTTGTCCACGCGGCCGGCAATTTTTATGTGAACGATAAGCCCACTGGAGCAGCGGTCGGTCAACAGCCCTTTGGAGGGGCAAGAGGATCGGGAACGAATGACAAGGCCGGCAGCGTTTTGAACCTATGGCGATGGGTCAGCGCCAGAACGATTAAGGAAACCCTTGTTCCGCCAGTAAACTATCGTTATCCGTTCATGGATTGAGTATGACTGCACATGAAAAAAGGGAGGCTGTGCCTCCCTTTTTTCATGAACTAAATGTCAATCAAACTATGTCTTCTTCGTATTTCGCTTTAGGTATTGAGCTCATATTAACCGGCTCCGGGGTGAACCCCATTTCTTCCTTTAACCACATGATCTGAGCTTTGGGCAGTTGCCCTTTCTCGTCCAACCAATGTGTAGCGACAATGAATTTCTCTTTCCTTCCGAATTCGCTGACTGTAGTCACTTTTCCAGCGATTGCACGAAGTCGAAACGCGCTGTTCAAGATACTCGCGCGAACGTTCGGGAGTTTTGATTGCCCGTGCCCCTGCGTCTTCATCGCGATGTCCATAAGCTCTTTGTAGCTCATTGGGCGCTGAGCCTGCTCCAATTGCTCAAGGATGAACTTTCCCCAGACACTCTTTGGACCACGCTTTTTCGCTTTGGAACCTGTCCGAGTGAGTAGTACCCCAGATTCACTGTCGAATTTGTTGCCTTGAAGCTTCCGTAAAAAGAGATCTACGTGTTTCAGTTTTGCGCTCAGGCGCAGTTTCTCATCCTGATAGAATGAGATCATTTCTTCGACCTCCTTTGAGTTTAACTCCATTGTTTCTGGTTTCGCAAGACCCTTGTCGGCGCAAAGATAATTTTTCATTTTAAAAAAACCGAAAAAAACAGTGTCTAATAGACACAAAAAAAGCAAGAAGGCCCGTGAGGGCCATTCCTGTTTAATAAGCATGATGTAAGCCAGATTCTGTTCGCCGAAACGATTCACCATTTATCTAAGCAACCTACCCCCTAACTCGGGCGAGCAGCCCTCAAGCATTAGTGTACATGGTCTTGCAACCCGCAAGGTTTACCAAAGCTTCCAGATTACTCTAGAACTGGTGAGCTCTTACCTCACCTTTTCACCCTTACCTGAGTCCGGAGACCATCGGCGGTATTAATTTCTGCAGCACTTTCTGTTACTACGCGTTTCCACGTAACACCTTCCT
>NZGF01000053.1 GCA_002690915.1 Crocinitomicaceae bacterium | reverse complement strand
TCAACGTGTTGGGCGTTGGCAACTTCGGTTGCAATTGGGAGTCCGGAGGCCTCACGCGCTTTGACCATCCATTGCAGGGCCACTGAACCTTTTCCCTCGAATCCATTGGGACGTGTGCGGGGTTTCCAGATTCCAGCTCGCAGGATGTGAACACCTCGTTTGGCTAGCTCCTTGGCCGTATTCACAACTTGTTCCTCTGACTCAGCGCTGCAAGGACCGCTAATGAGAAGTGGCCGCTGCACCTGGGCAAGGCCGTCTACGACCGATCGCAAATTGATGGTGTTGTTCGTTACCACAGACGCAAGATACACAGGGAATGTGGCTTTAGGGGTGAAATCATGATAACTCGAGCCGTCAGGTGCTCAAAGTTCTCAGTTGATGGCTCAAGTCGAAATCCCCCGTTTTTCCACCCTCGAGCTGGGTCGAGCATTTTTCCATGCTTGCAAGTACCCGGAACTGGATTCGAACCAGCACGCCCGAAGGCACAGCCTTCTGAGGACTGCGCGTCTACCAATTTCGCCACCCGGGTAGGTGTGAAGTGCCCAGAGCGGGACTCGAACCCGCACGCCCTAACGGACACATGGCCCTCAACCATGCCTGTCTACCAATTTCAGCACCTGGGCAGTGCATTAAAAAGGGAGCCGTTGACACCCTCTTTTTTTGTAACCCCTCTGGGACTCGAACCCAGGACCCTCTCATTAAAAGTGAGATGCTCTAACCAGCTGAGCTAAGAGGTCAAAATCCCACGTTTGGGGGGGCAAAGATAGACAGATTTTTTATCCGCGACCTTTTGCAACAAAAAAAGTAAGGAAACATAAAGCTTAATGGGATGAGACAACAAGAGTTCATCGTGTTGCAACCATCTCGGAGCTGTAGTTGTTTATCTTTCGCCACGAATTGGATTTGGAGCCTGCCCTCTCCGCACAATGGACCCTTATGACCGCAATGAAACCTCTGTAAATGAATCGACTAATTGCCTTTCTAGCCATTACGACATTGGCGTTTGCGACATCATCCGCCCAAGAAATCGCCATCTCAAATAGCACCCTCGAAACCTGCGAAGGGTTTTTGGTGGATACTGGACTCAGCGCCTCGGATTACAGTCCAAATGAGGACATTACCATGACCATTTGCCCTGAAGCTCCTGAGACAATTATAACCTTGTACTGGGCTCTGGCTAATCTAGGCGCTGGAGACATCCTACAGATTTTCGACGGTCCCGATGATACCGCCCCAATCCTCGGTACGTTCATTGAATACCAGGCACAAGGACTCGAGATTTTTGCCTCGGAGGATAACCCGACCGGATGCCTCACGCTGCATTTCACTTCAGACAATGTGGGCGAGGGAAGCTTTGTTGCAGAGATGAGTTGTGGCTATCCGTGTGAACGTCCGTTTGCGATTGTTGAAAGCGGTGAGCCCATTCCACACCTTGCTTGCACTGGCGAGGAAATCACGTTTGATGCCTCCAATTCAACCGTTGCAGATAACTTCGAAATCGTCTCGTGGGAGTGGGATTTCGATGATGACAACACGTCGAGTGCCGGTCCGGTGGTGAGTCACTCATTCGATAATCCCGGGGCATACCAAGTGCAGTTGCTTATTGCCGATAACAACATCACCGAGGACGACCCCGATGGCTGTTCCAACAACAACCTAATCGACCACGTGGTCTTGGTTTCAACTGAGCCGGACTGGACGGGAACATCCCTGGACGCTACGGTTTGTTCAGGCCAGTTGTTCGATTTAGAAGGTGCCGTCAATGGAGTGACCTACGATTCGGAGCCTTCTGGCGACTTTGGCGGCGGCTTGTTCATCCCGGACGACCAGACGCAGTGTTTCAATGCGGAGTTGACGTTCACGACTTTCTCTCCAGGAGCGGTGGTCGAAAATGCGAATTCAGACATTTTAGATTTCTTCATCAATTTCGAGCACAGCTACATGGGAGATTTGACCATTACGTTCATTTGTCCGAATGGCCAGAGTATGGCGGTTCATACGCTCGGTGGGGACGCAGCCAATTTGGGAGTGCCAGACCAAGGAGATGGGACTGGACCAGGAACAGGATGGGATTATTATTGGTCGCCGCTGGCCACAAATGGAACATGGGCGGACAACGCGGTTTTTGGAGGTCAACTTGCGGCAGGCACATACGAATCGGAAATGCCCTTTACGCTTCTTGAAGGATGCCCACTGAACGGAACTTGGGAAATTGAAGTATGCGACAGTTGGGGGCAAGACGACGGGTATATTTTTGAGTGGAATATCAACTTCGACCCTGAACTGTACCCTGAGCCAATCGTGTTTACTCCGGTGTTTGGAATGGATTGCGACAGCACTTCATGGGACGGACCCAACATCTACGACGAGAGCGATGACTGCAACGACGTGACCATCGTGGCGGTGGACTCCGGTACCTACACATACTCGACCACCAACAATTTTGGATGCACGTATACCACTGATGTCCAAGTCACGGTGGTTGAAGGGCCAGAAGTTTCGGTTGCCGAACCTTCTGGATACTGCGGATCACCGGTGGAATTATTTGGCGATGTGTTGAATGAGCAGCTAGGATTTAACTACTCCTATGCTTGGGAGCCCTCTGACTTGGTGAACGGCAACGGAGCCAACGTGACGGTGGACGGCTTGACGCAGGACACGGTTATGACGTTGCTAGTGACCGTTACGGGAGGTGACCTCGACGACTGTGAAGTTTCCCAAAACGTGGAAGTAGACTTTTTACCGCCTCCAAATCCTGTGGTTGGGAATAGCCTTATCTGTCCGGACGATGCCTTGGACCTCGTGGCGTTGAATTTTACCAACGAAGGATTGCTCGAGACCGACTACACCTACGAGTGGACATTCTTGGATGAGGTGGTCGGTTCAGGTGCGGTCTACCAAGCAACGGAACAGGGGTATTACGAAGTGCTCGTATCGATGGTGCCGCCGTGCACATGGACCACGACAAGCCAGTTCACATTGGACGAGGACATTTGCGAGCTAAAGATACCTAATGTCATCTCAGTAAATAACGACGCGAAAAATGACGCCTTCATCGTGGATGGGCTAAATAATCCCCGTTATGACGGCAGCACCATCCGCATCTACAACCGTTGGGGGCAGCTCGTTTACACAAGTAACAATTTTGGGAAAACTTCAGGGTGGAGTCCGGCTCCGGAAGAAGCGGCCGAAGGCACGTATTTCTACATCCTAGGCATCGCCCGCGTCGACGCCGAGTTGATCATTAACGATGTTAACGGCCAAACCATCGACCAAGGACAAGGGGTCAAGTACATCAACGGTGCCTTCACGCTCGTGCGGTGAGCATGAACAGTGCGGTTGAAGAACTCGGAAGGCTCGCTCAAGCGCTGATTGAAGAACAGCGTGAAGAGGAGCGGAGGCTGGCCGCCGTCCTTGAAAAGCAGAGCCTTCGCGTTCGCAAGGCTGAGGGCTTGACATGGGCACCGGTGACCATCGAGAATCAGAGTTTCACCTTTGGAGGCCGTATTAAACTCGCCTTGAAAAAAGGCCAGAACGGCGGATTGGACGATGCATTTCGCTCCGGCTCGCCCGTGCATTTTTACCAAGCCAATGATGCGGGTTTGCCCGCGGACGACCGCGCTGTTCGACGAGGCATTGTGCGCAAAATCAGAGGCGGAACCGCGGAAGTGATTTTGGACGGAGACCCCTTGGAATCGGCCACGCTGTATGAGCGTTGGACCATGGACGAGCGCTCCGATGACCGCACATACCGCCTGATGGCGGAAGCGTTGAGCCACTGGATTAATACCGAAGACGAAGCGGCAGCATCGATGCGCAATGGCCTCTTGGGCCAGGGTTTAGCCCGGTTGCCTTTGGAGACGAAGCCAATCGCTCATCCTTCACTAAACCCCGGCCAATGCGTTTGGGTGTCCGTGGCAGAGGCGGCAAACGAGTTGGCCATTCTGCACGGACCACCGGGCACCGGCAAGACCACTACGTTGCTCGGATTCGTCCAACGAGCTGTTGAGCGCGGTGAACGCTTGCTCTTATCCGCTCCGAGTAATGCCGCCGTCGATTTGCTCGTCAAAGGATGCGTTCGCCTGGAAACGACACCCGTTCGCATCGGCCATCCGGTCCGATTGGATGCGGATGTGGTGGAGTACGGATTGGATGCCCACGTGGAGAAGGAGCCGGAATTCAGGCAAGTCAAGGACATGCGCAAGCGTGCCGAGAAAGCGTGGAAACGGGCCAATACTTTCCACCGGAATTTCGGAGTAGAGCAACGCGCTGAACGCAAAGCCGCTCGGAACGAGGCCCGATCGTTGGATTCCGAAGCCAATGCCATGGAGGCGTACCTGTCGGAGCGCATCGTTCGGACCGGTCAAGTCGTCTGCGCAACACTTGCAGGCTGCGCCGACGGCAACTTGAAGGGCCAAGCGTTCGATTGGGTGATCATTGATGAAGCGTCTCAGGCGATGCTTCCAGCTGCATTGATTGCCATGCAGCGCGGACCTCGGCTCATCTTAGCCGGAGATCCTTTGCAATTGCCGCCTGTGGTAAAAAGCGATGCGGCCCGTGCGGGTGGATTGGAAGTGAGCGCTTTGGAATGGGCTATGCAGGGCGACCACAACGCTTCGGTGTCCCACATGTTGACCGACCAGTACCGGATGGCACCGGATATCATGAAATTAGCATCGGATTCTTTTTATGATGGGAGGTTGCAAGATGGCCGAGCCGTGTCCCCCCCGGCGGCCCTGAATGCCGTTCTTTTTATTGATACGGCAGGGTGCGGGTTTGATGAAGATAAAGAGCCCGTATCAGGCAGCACATGCAATCCAGATGAGGCGGGATTTTTAATCCAACGCTTGCTGGAAGTCGCTGCAGAATATCCTTTGCACGCCATTGCGGTCATCGCCCCATACCGGGCTCAAGTTGATGTATTAAACCAGCACATCGATAGTGCGTGCGGCGGCGACATCGACTTGCGAACTCGCATCGAATGTTCGACGGTCGATGCGTTCCAAGGCCAGGAGCGGGATGTGGTTTTTATTTCGTTGACGCGAAGCAACGCGTCCGGGGAAATCGGTTTTCTAAAGGAATACAGGCGAATGAACGTGGCCATGACCCGGGCAAAACACAAACTCGTCGTCGTTGGTGATGGCGCGACGGTGGGACAGGATGCATTTTTTGCTGGTTTGTTCGAAGCTGCTGAAGCCCGAGGATTCTACCACAGCGCTTGGGAGTGGATGAGCCTTTGAAGCCGCCTTACACTGCAGCTGGTTCCGCAGCAAGATCTGGAGTTCCGTGCAGCGCATGGCTTCCTCCTTCTTCCTCGAGCGGGAACACCTCTGTGATTTTTTGAAAAATAACGGAAGGAATCACGAAGCCCACGCCCACCTTGGACATGTGTTGGCGCACTTTGTCATAGGCGTCCCGAACGTCTTTCGCCGAGAGCAGGATGTGCTGGTACGATTCTTTCTCCTTTCCGGCCTTTTCATCGAGACTGGTGAGGGCGATTTTCACCTTGAACCACTGGTCGGTATCCTCAAATCGAATCACCTCCACGAGGTTGGATTTGGTAATTTGCACAATCTCAAAAGGGCGAATGCCTTCCTGTTCGCAAATGCCTGTCATGCGCGATTCCGCTTCGGTGTAATTGTATGCATCGAGGACAAAGGATTCGGTGGCTTTCACTTCGGCGCCTTCGGCATCGTGGCGGACGTATTTAACCTTGCAGGTGAACCAGTATTTCGTCATAAAGCAAAAGTACTGCCGGCCTATCGCCGGGCATCTGCAGCATGCAATTCAACGATGAACAATTCATTCACAACGGGGCAATTCACATTCGATGTTCAATAAAGGCTCAGCACATGCCTTTCGTTCGCTGTCGATACGTTGTATTTTCAACCTTCCATGCGCGACGACTACAAACACAAAGGCCTTCGCCGGCAAATGCTCAAAGAGCTCCGTGAAATGGGCATCGAGAACGAACCGGTTCTCGCGGCCATGGATCGGGTGCCGCGCCATTTTTTCCTGGCTTCTGCGTTTGAACAATTCGCGTACCAAAACACTGCGTTCCAAATCGGGGCGGGACAAACCATCAGCAAGCCACATACCGTGGCCCGGCAAACCGAATTGCTCGAACTTGAGCCCGGTGCAAAGGTGCTCGAGATTGGAACGGGCAGCGGATACCAATGCGCAGTGCTCTGTGCTATGGGATACAAAGTGTATTCTATTGAACGTCAACGCCTTTTATTTGATAAGGCCGGGCCTTTGCTCAAGTCGATGGGCTTCAAGCCCGATTTGTTTTACGGGGATGGATACAAGGGCAAAGCAGTGTTCGGTCCCTACGACGGCATCATTGTGACCTGTGGCGCCCCGGAAATTCCTGAGGCGCTCCTCTTGCAGTTGGTCATTGGCGGGCGGTTGGTCATTCCTGTCGGGGAGGGCGATACCCAGCGCATGTTCACGTTCGAACGCACCGGGGAGAAAGAGTTTAGCCGGCAGGAGCACGGTGAATTCGCCTTCGTTCCCATGTTGGCGTCGCGCGCTCAAGATGCTTAAAGCACCCCCTCGGTCGCGCCCAATCCTTCCCGTATCACGACGGCTGTTCCGTCCGTACAATCAATGACGGTGGAGGCATCTACCGATCCGTACCCGCTATCTATAACAGCATCTACTTGCTCGGAAAAGCGTTCGGCGATGAGTTCGGGGTCGGTGGTGTATTCGATGACTTCGTCTTCGTCGCGCACCGAACTGACCACGAGGGGCCGGTCGAGGCGTTCAATCAGCGCCAGGAGTGTGCCGTTGTTGGGAACCCGAATACCAATGGTTTTTCGCTTGCCCATGAACCACTTGGGCACGTTGTTGTTGGCCGGCACGATGAACGTGTATGGGCCTGGGAGCGCTTTCTTCATTAACTTGAAGATGCCGTTGCTCAGCGGCCGGGCGTAACTTGACAAGTGGCTCAAATCAGCACAGGCGATACTGAAGCGCGCATTTTTCAAAGGAATTCCTTTCAGGGCGGATATGCGCTCCAAGCCCTTGGCGGAACCCAGCACGCACGCGAAACTGTAAACGGTATCGGTAGGCACAACGATGACACCGTCTCGTGCGAGGAGCGCAACGGCTTGGTCCAAGCGGCGTTCATCCGGGTTGTCCGGGTGAATCCGCAAGAGCATCAACCTTGGGCTTTGGCGTGATCGGCCAGGAATTGCGCCAAACCGTTGTCGGTCAACGGGTGCTTGAGCAAGCCCTTTATAGCGCTGAGTGGACCGGTCATGATATCGGCACCGATTTCAGCGCATTCGATGATGTGCATAGTGTGGCGCACACTCGCGGCTAGGATCTCAGTTCCAAAATCGTAGTTGTCGTAGATCACACGAATTTTCTCAATCAATTGCAAGCCGTCGGAGCTGATGTCGTCGATGCGGCCAACGAACGGGCTCACATAGGAGGCGCCCGCTTTGGCAGCCAGCAAGGCCTGACCTGGCGAGAAGATCAAGGTGCAGTTCGTGCGGATGCCGTTGTCCGTGAACCAGCGAATGGCCCGGATACCGTCGGCAATGGCCGGCACCTTGACTACGATGTTGGGGTGCAGGTCAGCCAGGGCTTGCCCCTCTGCAATCATACCTTCGAATTCGGTAGAAATGACTTCGGCACTCACGTCCCCGTCCACGATTTCGCAGATGGCTTTGTAGTGGGCTTTGACGGCTTCATCACCTGTGATGCCTTCTTTGGCCATCAGGGATGGGTTGGTAGTTACTCCGTCCAGAACGCCGAGGGTTTCGGCTTCGCGGATTTGGACGAGGTTTGCGGTGTCGATGAAAAATTTCATGCGGCGAAAGTAGCACATCCCGATGGTTTGCTTGGTGCTTTTGGGGGTTGTATCTTGATAAAAAGCACCGAGATGGCAAACTGGACAAAAGAGGAGTTGGAGACGTTTGAGCGACGCGTGGCGACCAAACTCGAAATGCTGGACGAACGCATTGAAGAGTACCGGGAATTGACCAAGCCTATTCCGCCGGAAAATGCCATTGGTCGAGTCAGCCGCATGGATGCCATCAACAACCGGAGCGTCAACGAAGCGGCCCTTCGCACTGCGGAACAGCAAAAAGCGAACTTATTGCGGGCCTTGGAACGATTGAAGGATGCGAAGTTCGGGCTGTGCCACGCCTGCGGGGAACGCATTCCAATCGGTCGGATTTTGCTTGTTCCTGGAGCAACGCGTTGTGTCAGGTGCGCCAGTTGAGCCGGGGCGATTGTGTTGAATGTGTACAACTCTGAAATTTTGTTTGAAACCTCGCATACGAAAGCCAAGAACAGAGCGTTTTAGGCGATGAATGGCGCAGTACCGGATTAATTTTGTGACCACTCCGTTCAAAGCCAAATCAGTGAAAACGATTCACAACCTCGCATTCCGTGTGCACTCCGTCAGCTTGTGGCTTATCGGGTGTGTCTTGGTGTTTTCAGGATGCATTGAACCGTGGGAGGGCCCACCGCACTTTTTACACATCGAAGACATCACATTCGTTCCAGAGGTCAACCAGGGTGAAGCAACCAGCCGCATCGAAGAGGTGTGGGTTTATTCTGAAACGGATGTGCTCGGTGCTTTTCCATTGCCTGCCGATATTCCTTTGAGCCCGTCAGAACTTGGGGAAAGCACGACATTGACCTTGACCGCAGGCATACGTGCGAATGCGATTAGTTCTACGCGCAAGCCCTACCCATTTTATGATGCAGTTGATTTGCCACTTGCATTGGAATTTGGAGGAAAGGACACCCTCGAAATGGCCGTGGGTTACACTGACGGGACGGAAGTGGTTATTGCCGAGGATTTCGAGACGGCCAACCGCTTCGAACCGTCCGTTACGAGCACGGCCGAAATTGTCCGCACCCAATCCGAGCAGCTTGTGCTCAACGGCACGAGCAGTGGGCTGATCGTATTGGATGAGGTGAATCAGGTCCTCATATCTTCCACGAATGAGCAGCAGTACAATTTGCACTCGAACGGACCTGTGTGGTTGGAGTTGGACTATGCGTGCACCCAACCGTTCTGGGTGGGCCTTTACGTCAAAGATGCCGTGAATGCGCTGCGCATTCCAATCCTTCTCCTCAACTCGACCGAGGGCGAACGCAACAAGATTTACCTCGATTTGGACCCCATCGTACGCACAACACCAGACGCCACGCACTACGAAATCACCCTTGATGCCTACTACGATGGCTCCGCGGATTCAACGACTGTAATCGTCGATAACTTCAAACTTTTGCGTTACCCATGAAGCGTAGGGGATTAATTGCTGCGTACGTGGTGTTAGACTGGCTAGCAGGTGCAGCCTCTTGGACGGCCTTGTTTGTTTATCGCAAAGTCATGTTCGAACAAGCAGACCCCTCTGATTTTGCACACATTCTTGGGGATGGACGGTACCAGCTGGGCCTAGCGTTGGTCCCTGCGTTTTGGTTGGTCTTGCATGCTTTGGCTGGAATGTACTTGAGACCCATGAAGCGCCACCGCATCTTGGAATTGGGACAAGTCACGTTAACCACTTTGGTAGGGGTATTGGTGCTTTTCTTCGCCTTGTTGCTGGACGATGCCATTGTATCATATCGACAGTACTATGCATCATTAAGTGTATTGTTCTTGGGCCATGGCTCTCTAACGTTGCTTGGGCGTATGGTCATTACAACGCGAACGGTGAAAAAAATCCATAGTGGTCAATGGAGTTTTTCAACTTTAGTGATTGGGGGCAATCAAAGGGCGTTGCGCACAATTGAGGAGATGAAACTGCTGCGCAAGAACCCCGGGTTCAACTTCATCGGTTTCATCCAGGCAAACGGGTCCGATACGCAGCTTGAGACATTGATGCCCAACTTGGGAAAGGTCGCCAACCTCGAGCAAGTTATTTGCGATCATGGAATACAGGAAGTCATCATCGCCATTGGCTCCAGCGATCACGCTATTTTGGAGACCGTATTGAACGGAGTGGAGGGCAGTCCGGTTGCCGTACGTATCATTCCTGATATCTACGATATCCTTAGTGGATCCGTCCGTATGTCAAGCATTTACGGTGCCCCATTGATTGAGATTGATAGGGAGATTATGCCGCAATGGCAACGCTCCTTTAAGCGCATCATGGATTGGGTGGTGAGCATTTTGGCCCTGGTCATTCTCTGTCCAGTGTTGCTTGCCATTGGCATTGCGGTCTGGTCAACCAGTAAAGGGCCAGTGTTTTTCCTGCAAGAGCGAATCGGATGGCATGGCAGGCCTTTTCGAATCATCAAGTTCAGGACCATGGATCAGGATGCGGAGAAGGCAGGTCCGCAATTGAGTAGTGAGAACGATCCGAGGATTACTTCTGTGGGCAAATTCTTGCGCAAGTCGCGCCTCGATGAATTGCCTCAATTTTTCAACGTGCTGAAAGGGGACATGACACTCGTCGGCCCTCGGCCGGAGCGGGCGCATTTCATCGCCCAAATTGTTGAACGAGCTCCGCACTACAATCACCTTCAAAAAGTTCGGCCTGGTATTACCTCCTGGGGGCAAGTGAAATACGGGTATGCGGAGAACGTCGATGAGATGATTCACACCGAATCGTTGGTCTGTACGGAAGGCTGCGCTGATTGCCATACGACACGCTTCCGTTCCATTCCATGTATCGACTGGTTCTAGGCAGGTGTCG
>NZGF01000052.1 GCA_002690915.1 Crocinitomicaceae bacterium | reverse complement strand
AAGCGGGCCAACCGCGAAGGTTGGCCCGCTCCTAGTCAATCGGTCTGAGAATCAATCAACCAGAAACAATTGTGTTGCCGTGCGGGCATCATCCATGATGCGCACAGCGTACGTACCGGCTTCCCATCCATCGGTGGAAACGGTAACTGTGGTTTGCGTTGAGGTCGTTTCGAACACTTTTCGGCCTGTCAACTCGAACACCTCAATGTTCGCTCCGGCTTCCCATGCCCCACTCACATTGAATGTGCCGCCGTGAACAGGGTTCGGGTAAATGTTCAATTCAAATGACGCTAGCTCGTTAACGGCAGTGGTTGGAGGCAACAAGACGGCATTGATGACGTGTACCACACCGTTATCTGCTTCCAAATCTGCAACCGTAACCTGCGCATCGTTGATGAAGACACCGTCCGCGGTGATGCTCACTGTAACGCTGCTTCCTTCGAGCGTTGCAATCACCTGACCATCGGTCAAGTCAGCGGCGTAGGCTTCAGCGCCAACCACGTGGTACTTGAGAATGTCAGCGAGGTTGGGCAAAGCCAACAAATCATCTGCTGTAATATCGAGCGCTTCCGTCAATGCCACGATCGCTGCATCGGTTGGAGCAAAGACCGTAAACGGACCTTCACCACTCAACGCCTCAACCAAGCCTGCTGCACCCACAGCGGCTTCAAGTAAGGTGTGGTCTTCGCTATTCACGATGATGTCCACAACGGTAGTTTCCTCCTCGAGTTCGGGCAACAACACCGCGTCGATGACATGCACCACTCCGTTGTCGGCAGCGATGTCCGCAACGATTACTTGTGCGTTGTTGATGAACACACCATCTGCTGTGATGCTAACGATAATATCTTCGCCAAGCAAGGTTTCTATTTCCTGCCCGTTGCTTAAATCCGCTGCGTAAGCCTCTGCTGCAACAACGTGATACTGCAATACCGCTGGCAACAAAGGATAAGCCAAAAGCTCGTCTACTGTCAAATCCAAAACCTCCGTCAATGCTGTGAACGCATCATCAGTCGGCGCAAAAACGGTAAACGGCCCATCACCATTCAAGGCATCAACCAAACCAGCGGCACCCACTGCTGCTTCGAGCAAGGTGTGGTCTTCGCTGTTGACGATCACGTCAACGACTGTGTTGGTTGGTGGTGCAGGCGGCAACAAGACCGCGTCGATGACGTGAACCACGCCGTTGTCTGCGGCTATGTCCGCGAGAGTGACTTGGGCATTGTTGATGAATACTCCATCAGCAGTGATGCTGACGGTGACGTCCTCACCCAACAACGTTTCAATTGTTTGTCCATCGCTCAGGTCTGCAGCGTATGCAGATGCGGCTACAACGTGATATTGAAGAATTTCGCCAAGGTTCGGCAATGCCAACAACTCATCGGCTGTGATTTCCAACGTTTCCGTTAACGCCACAATGGCGTCATCGGTTGGGGCAAAAACAGTGAATGGACCATCACCGCTCAGTGCATCGACTAAGCCAGCTGCTCCCACAGCCGCTTCGAGTAAGGTGTGCACTTCGCTGTTGACGATGATATCAACGACACTATTGTTTGCTTGAGCAGGACTGACCGTAATGGTAGCCACCATTCCTTCTGCTGCATGGTTTCCAATCGAACAATCGTAATCGTAGGTACCTTCAACGGTAAACGTGTGCGAGCCGATGCAAACACCATCCATGTTACCTGAAACCGCTCCGATAGAGAATGTCTCTGGATTGTTCCAGTTTTCGCCGATCGAGCTTTCAACACCGTTAACATCGTGAAAACCGCCCATATTGACCCATACTACGGTCTGGCCAGCCTCAATTTCGAGAGCCGCCGGGGCATATTGGTAACTGGACGCTTCAACTACGATGCCTTCAACACCACAGGGATTGTCTTGGGCAACCGACTGATTCCCAAAGAGAAGGGCTGTAAGCCCAAAGAGGTAAAAAACTTTTTTCATTTAAACAAGGTTATGTCAACAGAACCACACGAAGCCGAGAAGGTTCACACTCACTTCGTTTTCAGCGTAAAATTTTGTCAACTACCCTTCACGTACACTGGATGCGCCGCGATTTACGATTGACGGACAACCGGGCCCTCTTATCAGCCCTTGAGCAAGCCAAGACGACCGATCGCGTGGCTGTTGCCTTCGTTTTTGACGAGAATATCCTGGGACGCTTAGAACACACGTCCGATCGCCGCGTCGCGTTTTTACACCGCGAATTGCATGCCATCGACGACCTGCTAAAATCCTTTGGTGGGCAATTGTTGGTCGGGCACGGTGACCCGCGAAGCGTGTGGAAGGCATGGATGGATAATTGGCAAGCACAGGGTGTAGAACTGAGGTCTGTTCACGTCGGGCGGGACTATGAACCCTATGCCCAGCAACGCGACCGTGCGATAGCGGAATTTTTCGCCAACAGCAACGTCACCTTCAAGGGCGTTAAGGACAGCGTCATTCTCGAAAAAAATGAAGTCACAAAGGACGACGGGAAGCCGTACACCGTATTTACTCCATACAGCCGCAAATGGCGCAAAACCCTAACCGCTGGTGACTACGACGAAGCGCCCTCTTGGGCCTCGGCACAAGCGGCTTCGTGGCTTGTTGCGACAGATGTTCGAATTCCCTCGTTGGCAGATATGGGCTTTGAGGCGTGCCCGGATTTAGACGACTTAATACCGCCTCGGAATATCGAATCAATTGTCTTGGATGCCTATGGCTCCAAGCGGGACTTCCCTGCCATTCCCGGTACCTCACGCCTCTCTATCCACCTTCGCTTTGGCACCATCGGCATTCGCCAGGCCCTGCGTGCAGGATTGGAGCACAGCGAAAAATGGACCACCGAGCTGATCTGGCGGGATTTCTACCAAATGATCATTTACCATTTCCCCCACTCGGTAGGAGGTTCCTTTCGACCGGCATACGACGCCATACCCTGGGACAACAACGAGACGCATTTTGAGGCTTGGTGCGCGGGCAAGACGGGTTACCCCTTGGTGGATGCCGGGATGCGTGAACTCAACGCTACGGGTTTCATGCACAACCGCGTGCGCATGGTGGTTGCCTCCTTCCTGTGCAAACACTTGCTCACAGATTGGCGCTGGGGCGAACGGTATTTTGCAGCCAAACTCCTCGACTTTGACCTCGCCTCGAATGTCGGCGGGTGGCAATGGGCCTCGGGATCAGGATGCGATGCTGCTCCCTACTTCCGCGTCTTCAATCCCACTTCACAGCTCGAAAAATTCGACAAGGAATTGCGTTACGTGCGCAGGTGGGTTCCAGAATACGGAACGCCCACCTATCCTGAGCCCATTGTCGACCACAAAATCGCTCGGCAACGGGCTATAAACACTTACCAATCCGTGTTGAAGCCCAGCGCGTAATTTAGCGCCATGGGCCCATTGGAATCCGTGCGTGTATTGGAATTGGCGAGTGTGCTTGCCGGGCCTCTGGCGGGCACGGCACTTGCGGAACGTGGCGCTCGGGTCACCAAGGTGGAGCGTCCGCCAAGCGGTGACGTCACACGCAGTTGGAAAATGGCTAAAGAAAACGCCAGTGACCGCTCCTCAGCCTATTATGAAAGCGCCAACGGCGACAAGGAGGTTGTTTGGAAGGACTTGGCGTCAGACTCCGGACAAGCGTGGTTAGAAGAAGCCCTGGCATCGCACGATGTTCTCATCGAAAATTTCAAGCAGGCCGACCTGACTAAATTCAACCTCGAGCCAAAGGCCGTTGCTGCGCGTCACCCTCACCTCATCCGGGTCCGACTTGTTGGGTTCAATGACGCGCCGGAGCGGCTCGCCTACGATGTCGTTGTTCAAGCTGAGACGGGATTCATGGGGATGAATGGATTTGACGACCGACCACCGGTTCGTATGCCCGTGGCGTTGATGGACGTTTTGGCATCTCACCAGATCCGCATGGCAACCATGGAAGGGCTGCTCGCCAAAGCGGATGGCAGGAAGGGGTTCTTCGCAGAGGTATCGCTGGAAGGCAGCGGCATCTCCGCCTTGGTTAATCAGGCGACCAATCAACTAGTCAACGGCCAGACTCCCCGGCGCAATGGCGGGCAACACCCCAACATCGCTCCGTACGGGGACGTCTTAAATTGTGTCAACGGCCACGTGGTTCTTGCGGTGGGCAATGACAGACAATTTGAGGGGCTTTGCCGAGTTCTGAAGGTCCCGAAACTCGCGATGGATGAACGCTACCGCTCGAACCAATTGCGGGTCATCAACCGCGAAGAATTGGTAAGCGAATTGAACGAGGCAGCACAAGAGTGGTCCAAAACAGCCCTGGAAAAGGCCTTACGGGATGCTGGCACACCTGCCGGGGTCGTCCGCACGATGGATGAGGTTTTCGAGGATTCTAGTCACCCATGGACGGTGAAGAACCTGTCCGGAGCGACCCGACCTCGCGCCGTGGCGTATCACGTGAATTACTTGCTTTGATCTTCAGCCATCCGCGGACCACTGACCAAAAACCAGGGATTGAGCAATTCCTTACGATTGTAAGTCAAGGGCGCATTTAGTTCCCAATTTAAAACTTCGCAACCTGCAGCTAGGCAAACGCCATGACCAGCGGCCGTATCCCACTCCATGGTTGGAGCGAAACGCGGGTAACAATCCGCTTCTCCCGCAGCCACCATACAAAGCTTCAAGGAGCTTCCCTTAGAAATGGTCTCCACGTCACCATGAATCGTTTTGAGTCCCGCGATATAATCCGCAGTCTCCGGCGACATGTGACTGCGGCTGGCCACAACAGTAAATGGACGATTCTTAGTCGCAGCGGGGATTGGCTGCCCTGCACGAATCCAGGCGTCAGCAGACCACCCTTCTTCGCCACCAACCGTGCGAATAGCGAAGGTGTCTTGCCCTTCGGAAATCCCCACATATAGCTCATCCTTCGCCGGGACGTACACCACCCCAATCGTCGGAATGCCTTTCTCGACCAAGGCGATATTCACCGTGAATTCTCCATTGCGCTTGATGAACTCTTTGGTCCCGTCGATCGGATCGACAATCCAAAGCTTGGACCATGCAGCACGCTCCTCGTAAGCGATCGAGCGCCCTTCTTCAGAGAGGACCGGAATGCCAGTGGATTCCAGGTGCGCCAGAATGGCGTGGTGCGAAGCCACATCAGCTCGGGTCAGTGGACTGTCATCACCTTTCATTTCAACATCAAAATCACCAGAAGCATAGATTTCCATAACCTCTTGACCCGCACTGAGTGCTGCTTCAACTGCAATAGGAAGGAGGCTACGCACAGCTTAAATGGGTATTTTAACACCAATCGAATCTCCAACAGCTAGGGTCAGTCGGTTGGAACGAAGCCACGGGTTGAGCGTTTTCAATGCTTTGAGGTTAGCCCCTTTTTCGAGGGCAAATGCAGAGAGGTCATCGATGGACGATGTGACCCAGACAGTCCGCGTTTCAAAAGGCTGGTACAACGCATCAGGTTGGATGGAAAACCCATAGGATTCAGGGTCCTCAAAAATGGCTTTGATTGCGAGAAGTCGATAAACGTAACGAGCCGTCTCTGAATTCAGGTGTAGCTCCCAATACGTATCCACCTTTTGTTCTTCTAAATCTCGGCGAACCCCGGCCTTGCCCATGTTGTAGGAAGCAGCCGCCAAGGCCCAAGAACCGAATTCTTTATTTGCATCCAACAAGTAATCGCATGCGGCATAAGTCGACTTGACCACGTGGTAGCGTTCATCGATTTCTTCGGTAATCCGCAGGCCGTATTGGGGGGCGGTGCCTTTCATAAATTGCCAAAATCCTGCAGCGCCTGCCGGAGATACCACCTGTGACAGTCCGCTTTCTATGACAGCGAGGTACTTGAAATCATCCGGCAACCCTTTCTCTTTGAGAATGGACTCGATGACCGGAAACCACCGTGAGGCGCGTTTTAAGTACAGCATGGTTGAACTGTGGTGGTAGGTATTGACGACCATTTCACGGTCCAACTGCTCCCTGACGCCAAAAGACTCAAACGGAACCGCCTCGCCCGCGAGGTCGTCTTGGCTGGGCACCTCAGGGGCCCTGTTTTGCGCCCAAACAATAGGTTCAGCTACCCGTGCATTGGGGTCGACCGGGCTCGAAACCAGGGAAGAAAGCAACAGCCCTCCAGCGATGAGAAAGGTTAGTTTCCAGATGAATCCGAGGTTGGGATAGTTGACGTGCATTGATCTGTGGTCGTTTTAAGCTATCAATGCAACGAATTTACCGCCTAGCTATTGGCCTGCCTGAGGGGATGCCCACCGCTTTTTATGATTTTTCCACACCCTTATGCAAAAGGCCAACCGGTCTCCTCCAACGTAGAGGCATCGGCATCTTTAGGCGACAGAAAAGGACCGCCTTTGGGCATGATAAAATCACTTGCATCGTTCCAGTCAATATTGACATCGGGGTCGTCCCAACGGATGGCCCCTTCAGATTGAGGATGGTAAAACGAAGTGCACCGGTACTCTACCACAGCATGGTCACTCATGGCCAAGAAGCCATGGGCAAAGCCCGCAGGTATCCACAATTGACTGCCGTTCACATCCGACAATTCGCAGCCAAACCATTGGCCGCGTGTTGGAGAGGAAGCACGGACATCCACCGCGACGTCGAATATGCGGCCTGAGGCGCACCGAACAAGCTTTCCCTGAGCGTGCGGATTTCGCTGAAAATGCAATCCCCGCAGGGTTCCTGCTTTGGAAATGGAGAGGTTTTCTTGAACAAAATCCAAGGGCATGGCTGTGTGCTCATCTAGCACACCTCGGCGCCAAGTCTCCCAGAAGACCCCTCGATCGTCCCGCAACTGACGGGGGGTCATCTTGATCAGTCCGTTAAGGGGCAGCAATTCAATTTTCACTTCAGTTTGGGTTCACGATAAAGGCATAGAAGAATGCCAGTGTCGAAATGAGCGACGTAATGGGAGTCAGGCTTTCCGTGGTCTCCCTTACGAGCTGAGGCATGGGCTCCACGTAGATGATGTCATACGCCTGAACCACAGCATTCGCTGCGTTCAACCCTTCGATGGTGGATAAGTCCATTTTATAAACCTCGTTGCCTTCATCTGTTCGACGAATCAGTTTGACCTTCGATGCATTGGCACGGCTTCCAATCCCACCCGCCAGGGCCAGAACCTCGAGTACTGTGGTATTCATGTTCTTCAACGTGACGACAGAGGCCCTCCCGGATTCACCGGGAAATATGTAAACCCGATTGTTCTGAACCCGGAGTATCACGAAGGGGTCCTTGTAGAAACTGCCATAGGCCTCTTCCAAGAGCAATTCCGCCTCTTCGATGGTCAATCCCTCAAGCCGAATGTCTCCAAGCTCAGGGAGTTCAACCAACCCACTGGGTTTGACCAAGTAGGCAATGTCCCCTTGTAGATTCCATCGATTCATTTGTTGAACTCCGTTTCCTGAAGCAACGACTCCACCTGCGGTGATCTGGTTCAAACGCTGTCCTTTGTTCGAATACAACTGAAACTGGAGCATGTCGTTTGGCGCAATGCGGTACCCCGGGGATTCCATCTCTTCCAATGGGGAGAAAACAAAATCATCCCCAGTTCGGAACATAATATCACGGTTGATGGTGCACCCGCTCACGAAGACTGCAATGAAAAAGGTGAAGAGCAAAGCGCGACCAGGGGCTTGAGTCAAGTGCATGGAGTGCCGTTGTGAATGAAGGCCTAAAATACCATCGAAATGCCATCCATGCCACTCCTCGGGACAAGAACGATATCTTTGCGACCATGCTGAAATCCGATACCCATGCGCTGCGGGCGCTGGAACCCACCGACAGCGAGTTTCTCTACGAATTGGAAAACGCATCGGAGGAATGGTGGCTTGGAGCAACCATCTCACCATTGGGCCTTGAAACACTGAAGCAATTTGCAGGCGGACAACACGACCTGTACCGAGATTTACAGTTGCGATTGATGATCACGACCGCAGATGGCACCACTGTGGGAACCGTCGACTTGTATCAATATGAGCCACGAAACCGTCGAGCAGGGGTCGGAATTGCCATCCTCAATCGATACAGAAAACAAGGACATGCGCGAGCTGGGCTTGCCCTGATGTATGATTATGCGTTTCAGCATTTGGGACTGCATCAATTGTGGGCAGAAATTCCCGCCTCAAACGCAGAAACCGTGCAACTTTTTCAGGCAGTAGGATTTGAACAATCTGGTCACTTGAAAGATTGGATTTGGCGGGCACCGCATTGGGAAGACGCCGTGTTGGTTCAAGCCCTGATGAATTGAGATGAAGCGTTACGCAAAAATCGGATTGGGCCTCCTGGTGGCAACTGGTATCGCCTGTGCCTACGTAGCGAGCAAATACGACCTCTGGAAAAAGCCCATTGGCTCAGATTTGAATTGGTGCGTCGAAATACCACCGGAGGGTAACGCCCGCGAATATTTGGCTCAAAACCATCCGGACATAGCCGCGGTCATTGATTGGCGCGGCTGGAGCATCTACCCCGGCAAATACTGCGAAATCGGGCAACAGCCAGCTCATGCAATAGCACGTCGCATAGCCACGGGACAGCGGGAAGAAATCAGTTTACCCGTCCCTTCCAAGCGAAGTGTTGCAGAAATTGCACGGGTCCTAGCGCCGCGCATCTGGGCGGATAGCGCCGCCATAGCTAAAGCACTTGGGACCGACAGCATGCGCTGGCAAATTTCACCGAATACCTACCGTGTGTACTGGGAAACAACCGCCGCAGAATTGGCCCGCCGAATGCGAGCGGAGAGCAACGCCTGGTGGAATGCGGACCGACTCAAAAAAGCCTGGGCATTGGGGCTCTCGCAGCGCGAGGCAGTTACCTTAGCATCCATTGTTCAGGAAGAAACAGCCCATGTGGATGAAGCCCCGACCGTAGCAAGGCTCTACTTGAACCGGTTGGAAAAGAAAATGCTCTTGCAAGCAGATCCCACACTTAAATACGCCCTCAAGGACTGGTCGATCCAACGGGTATTGGACAATGATAAAAAAGTGGACTCGCCGTACAACACCTACCGGAACCCTGGCCTGCCTCCAGGGCCAATTCGCATTCCGGAATTGGTTTACATTGAAGCGATTTTGAACGCCGACCAGCATAACTATCTATATATGTGCGCAAAACCTGATGGCTCCGGAACCCATTCCTTTGCCCGAACGTACAATCAGCACCTGCGCAATGCTAGGGCTTACCAGAACATGTTAAATCGCGAACGTATTTACCGATAGACTCATGAGCGGACGATGGATGAGGTGGGCGTTTGGGGCGTCCTGTTTGTGGATGACTGCAACTGCATGGGGCCAATCAAAGGCACCTCGGGTGGCAATCGGACAGCGCATTAATGCACCGATTGACCTTAACGGAAATCTCAACGATGCCGCCTGGCAAAGCATACCGGTCCAAAGTGAATTCGAACAATTCTCGCCAGATCCTGGCGGCCGACCGAGTCAGCGCACCGAAGTTCGTTTTGGTTACGATGACAACGCCCTTTACATCGGGGCGAGGATGTGGGACACGGCACCCGATTCCATCCTGCACCAACTGAGCGAACGCGACCGCACGGATAACGCCGATGAATTTGGCATTTGGTTCAGCCCATTTAATGACGGATTGAATGCGGTGCGCTTCCGTACCACTCCAGACGGCGTTCAGGTGGACGAACAGATCAGTCCTAATGGAGAAGACGACTCTTGGGATGCCGTTTGGGACGTGGTGTGCAGCATCGATTCTGCGGGTTGGGTAGCCGAGTTTCGCATCCCCTGGATGGCATTCCGGTTCCCGGACAATACCGAACAGCGCTGGGGTATGAACATGTATCGGGGAATCCGCAGGTTGCGTGAGGACGACGTTTGGAACCCGATGGACCCCACCCAAAGGCTCTTAAACCAGGGGGGCGTGTTGGTCGGCATTGAAGGCATCACTCCTCCACCCCGCATCAGCTTGTTCCCCTACTTCAGCGCCTACCAAAACTGGGAAGGAACGAATCGTTCGACCGCCTACAACGGTGGCATGGACATGAAAATTGGCTTGGGCAATGCCTTTACGCTGGATGTGACCCTGATTCCCGACTTCGGCCAAGTGGTCACTGACAACCTCGTCCTCAACCTTTCTCCATTTGAAATCCGATTCAATGAAAATCGCCAGTTCTTCAAAGAGGGCACTGAACTCTTCAATAAAAATGGCGTCTTCTACTCACGACGGATCGGCGAAGATGGGCGCTTGATCAACGCATCGAAAGTATCGGGGCGACTGGCGAATGGATTGGGATTGGGACTGCTGCAGGCCTTTGCCACAGCAAACGAGGACTCATCCTTGACCTCCTACACCGTCGCTGTAGCCGATCAAAATCTGCCCAACAACGGTTACGTGACTTCAACCACCACCATGGTCGCGCGCGAAGGCGACGGTTACGATGCGCTTGTGCAATCCGGCAGCCTCGAACTGCGCAATCCTGAGAACACGTGGAGCGTCCAAGCCCGCGGGAGTGTCAACCAAAAATTCGGAGGGGACGAAGAAAACGACGACGAAGGGTACACCTACAATATTGCCCTGAGCAAAATGGCAGGCAATCTGACGTTCAGCCTCGGGCACTTCCTCGAGTCAGCCACCTATGACCCCAACGATTTAGGGTTTCTCCAAGCGCCCAATGAAATCGGCTCCTTCCTCAATGTCGACTTCCGCGTCTTCGAGCCCCGTGGCCGATGGAACCGCATCACTGCCTCATTCGATGCGTCTTTGAACCAAGTAGAGACGCCCCGCATATTCAACAACGTTTTTCTGTCTGCGCGTTGCCGTGCGACTACCCTGGCGTTCAATTCGTGGAACCTTGAATTGAATACCCAACCCACCGATGGCAATAACATCTTCGCTTCGCGCATCGAAGGATTGGCATGGCGGGAACCGGCTTGGTATAGACTTAATGGCTGGTTCAGCAGCGACTACCGCAAGCGCATCGCAATGGATTTGGGGTACTGGCACGCCGGTGGCGGACTCTACCGGGATTGGAAAGAGAATACGTACCGCATTGCTCCGCGCATCCGAGTCAACGATCGCTTGATGATCCGCTACGTCTGGAAAATCATCGACCGCCGTAACGAGCGAGGATGGGCCTTCCTGGACTCCCTAGAAGACGGGACGGACGTGAGCATCTTCGGAAAAAGACGCAATCGGGAATACACACAAGTGCTAAATGTCAATTACACCTTCACTAACCGCATGAGCCTCAGCACGCGGGTCCGCCATGCCTGGAGTCAGGTACGTTACGACGCGCTCTACCCTCTGCTGGCAAGCGGGGTCATATCGGAAACACCCTACCTCACGAATGGGAATGCTAACCTAGAAGACTTGAACTTCAATGCCTGGAGTATCGACATGGTGTACAGTTGGAATTTTGCACCGGGTTCCGAGCTGAACATCGTCTGGAAAAACCAGTTGCTCCAAGAGAAACGATTGGGCGATTTCGAGGAATTTGTACTGCCCACTTCGTATGGAGACAACTTTAATCAAATGGTTGAATCTGGATTCATCAATAGCCTGTCTATCAGGCTAATATCATTCATTGATTACAGCCGTTTTAAACAAGGATTGCGCGGCTTCGAAAAGTAGGTGCACCGATCATTCAAACCGAACGGCACCGCTCCAAATCGCCTCGTTACCCACCTCATCTCGCACCCGAATTTTCAGGGACTGCGTCCGGTTCATGGCATGAAGGCCATCGGCCAATTCGTACCAAATGCGTTCGCGTTTCGGGTCCCAACGGAAAAGCATCCAAGCTCCATCCAAGTAAGCTTCCCACGATTGAATTCCCGAGAGGTCGTCCGCCAGGTTAAAACGCAATTCTCCAAAGTTTCGGACAACTACTTCCCCTTCAGACTCGGTGCGGTGGCGGCGGTGCGGGCGGATCGAAGGCGGAACGGTATCCACTGCCAATTCAAAACGTCCACATGCCTTCGTCTCGAATTCGAATGAACCTGGAGAGGCCCAAGTGCCGGTGAGCACTCCTTCGACCTCACCATTGCGATCGATTTGTGTCACCAGCGTTGCTCCACGGCGGAGAGCAGGCATCACCGATGGAAGCGAAACCACCATAGACTTAGCAACGGGTAAGCCGCGTGAGCCAATGCTCCAAATGCCCCTTCCTTCATCTAATTCCAGCGGGAAATCAAAATCCTCATAAAACGTGTTCCGCTTAACGTGCACCCGCGCCCCACTTTTTTCCAATGTGTGGTCACGGTCATAGGCATAATCCAGCGGCGCACCGCTCCTGCTAGAATCGGTGCCCCACTCTACCATCCATTCGTTTTCACGAATGTTCCCGTGCACGTCCCAGACACGAATTAGAATTGGGGTCGTGTCTTGCCGCATCATGCTGACCGTTGCTTGTCCAGCATCGTGAATGGGCAACCGGCTGCCAGGAAGGCGGTGCATCCGATACGACTGGTTTCCCGTGCGTTCCCACGCTTTGTAGTACGCGAGGGCATTCATATCCCGATTCACTCCAAAATCGAGCGTATCCAATTCCCAGGCGTGCACGCGTACTTCGTTTACCCACAATTCCGCTCGGTAAATACCGCATCGGTTCCTTGCACCGTTGAGCCGATCGAGCGCCTCAATACCGAATCGCGCCTCCCCTTCGATGCGAAAAGTTGACGACTGTGGCGAAATGAGTTGCGGCCGGGGACTGCCGTTCACACGTCCTCCCTGCACAGGAAGCACCCACAATCCTGTCAATTCTGGCGCCTCCGAATCTGCGACATTAAACCCCCAGAATAAAGGATTCACCGGGCGCTGAGTTGCGGTCTCGCGCACTTCAAAATGGAGGTGTGGTCCGGCGCTACCCCCCGAGTTTCCAGACCAACCAATGGTGTCTCCCTGTTGGAACGCGAACGCCCGTTTAGGGCCTTCATCAATCGCAAATTGCTGGCGTTGGTATTGCCGTTCAAGTGCCCATTGTTCCAAGCTTGGAGCAAACCGCTGAAGGTGCGCATACACCGTGGTAATGCCTGAAGGGCCTGACAAATAAAGCGCACGGCCGTATCCAAAAGGGGACACCTTGATGCGGGTAATTACGCCATCGTGAGCAGCCAAGATTGGGAATCCTTCCCGCCCTTCGGTTTTAAAATCCAGCCCCGTGTGAAAATGATTTTTCCGCAACTCGCCAAAATTCCCAGCTAAAACCAAAGGAATATCCAACGGTGCAACCAATCCACCGCGCTGCCCGTGCCAACCCGTGGTGTCGCCCTGGGCCCTTGCCACCTGCAATCCAACGAGGCCATTGCAAGACCAGAATAGGACCATCAACAAACGAAAACTGGGCCTTTGAACGTTCATCAACATGAGCACTGCAAAACTAACATAGGATCCCAACGTCAACTCCTATGATTTAGCGCCTGCAATCCGTAAGTTTGTAATGAACCCTGCACAATGTTAAGTTCACCCGCAACACCCCCTGAACAGCAAACCGCACAAGCCCAACTTGAGCAGTTCATGCATCGCGTGAATCAGATGATTGCGGCTTATGAAACACAAAATGCAACGTTGCAACGCTTGAAGGCAGAGTTGGCATCAGTTCGGCTTGAAAACGAGAAGCTGACATCCCAAATCGAAATAAGCCCCCGCGATGAAGTTGGGCAGTTGCAGTTGGACGTTGTGGAGGACTCACCCCAGACTTTTTTACCCCAATCACATCAATCAGACTCCCCAAGCATTGACCGCGTTGCGGTTCAAGCGCTTTTGAGTGATATAGAGGAATGCATCGCAATCTTGGAATCCTAATGGAAACCATACGACTGAACATAGCTGGAAGGGAATATCCGTTGAGAGCGCCCGCATCTGAGGTCGAAAACCTCAGAAGAGCAGCCGCGACCATTAACGATCAGTATGATGTATTCAAGGCCCAGTTCAACGCGGAGGACCCCGTGGACTTGCTAGCCATGACAGCCTTGCATCTGGCCACCTTAGGCCAGCCCAAGGATCAGGACAAAGCAGCTTCAACCGAGCACATTCCTGAGGCGACTCGCGAACGCATGGCCGAAATCTCTACCCACTTGAAACACCTGCTGGAAGTCTGATGCACACAAGCATCACATGGATACTGTATCAATTTTAATTGGAGCATTGGTCGGCTTCGTCGCTGGCGGAGCCATCGGCTACATGCTCTTCAATCGCCTTCTTTCCAGCCAAGCAGAAGAAGTTCTTGCAAAAGCGGAACAGCAAGGGGAGAACATCAAGGAGAAGAAAATCCTTCAGGCCAAAGAACGCTTCATCCAAATGAAGGAGAAGCACAACTCCGAAATCAAAGATCGCACTTCCAGTCTCCAATCAAAAGAGGATAAGTTGCGCAATGAGTTCAATAAACTCAAAAATGAACAAGACCGCGTCAAGTCCAAGGAACGTCACTCTGATAAGGAACAAGAAAAAGTCCAACAGCGCTTGGATGCCCTCGAAAATAAGGGCAAGGATTTGGACAAAGAGCGCCAGCGTGCCGTTGAATTGCTTGAGAAGATCAGCAACATGTCAGCCGACGAGGCCCGGGCTGCTCTAAAAGAGCAATTGCTCACAGACGCCAAAGCCATCGCCGCAACCCAGGTCCAAGACATCATTGACGATGCGAAACAGAAGGCCAACCACGAGGCAAAAAAAATCGTTATCCAAACCATCCAGCGCGTAGCTACCGAGCATAGCGTCGAAAACTCGGTCTCGGTTTTCAATATCTCCAACGACGACATCAAAGGGCGGATCATCGGTCGTGAAGGCCGGAACATCCGAGCCCTAGAAGCATCAACTGGAGTTGAATTCATCGTGGATGACACCCCCGAGGCGATCATCCTAAGTTGCTTCGACCCGGTGCGCCGGGAGATTGCAAGGCTATCCCTGCACCAATTGGTGACAGACGGCCGCATCCACCCGGCCCGCATCGAGGAGGTGGTGGCCAAAGTGACAAAAAAAATCGAAGAAGAAATCCTCGAAATCGGCAAGCGCACATGCATTGACCTCGGCATCCACAACATGAAGGGCGAACTCACCCGCATGGTGGGTCGCATGAAGTACCGATCTTCCTACGGCCAAAACCTTCTGCAGCACTCACGTGAGGTCGCCAACCTGTGCGCAACGATGGCTTCAGAGCTCGGACTCGACACGAAAGCTGCGAAACGCGCCGGCCTCCTTCACGACATCGGAAAAGTGAGCGATGAAGAAAGTGAATTGCCGCACGCATTGCTCGGCATGAAAATAGCCGAGCGTTGCGGTGAAAAACCTGACGTCCTCAACGCTATCGGTGCCCACCACGACGAGATTGAAATGACCACCTTGTTGTCGCCTATCGTTCAGGTCTGTGATGCCATCTCCGGAGCACGTCCTGGAGCACGACGTGAAATGGTAGAGGCCTACATCAAACGCCTGCGCGACTTGGAGAACCTCGCTCTCGAATTCCCAGGGGTCACTAAATCCTTCGCTATTCAGGCTGGACGCGAATTGCGCGTTATGGTCGAGAGCGATCAAGTGTCGGACGAACAGGCCGACGAGCTATCGCTGGACCTTTCACAGCGCATCATGAATGAAATGACGTACCCCGGACAGGTGAAGGTCACTGTCATTCGAGAAAAGCGCTCCGTGAGCATCGCCCGATAAACATCATATGGAGCGACGAACACCAGCTTTTGCTTCATCCATCCGATGGCAATCGGCAAATGTGGTGAGCCAGGTGTTACTGCAGTTGTTCTTCATCATGGTTCTGGCTAGGCTGATTTCCAAAGCAGACTTTGGTGTCATGGCCATTGCTTTGGTGGTGGTCGGATTTGTGGAAATTTTCGCGCAAATCGGAATCGGACCTTCGCTGGTGCAGCGCAAAGACCTCCAACCGCGTCATGTTCGAGCAGCGACGCAATTCTCGGTGGGATTGGGTGTTTCATTTTTTGCCTTGATGTACGGACTAGCGCCGCAAATCGGCATCTGGTTCAACAGCGATGCCCTCGTGGAAGTCTTGCGATGGGTCGCATTGAGCTTTATTCTTTCTGGCATCGCGCTGGTCCCCCGCAGCTTGCTCGTGCGTAACATGGATTTCAAACGGTTGTTCGCTGCGGCCATGATCGCCATGGTCGTCGGCAACCTTGGCATTGGATTGGGCCTGGCTTATGCTGGGCACGGCATTTGGGCGTATGTAGCCGCATTGCTCAGCCAAAATGCCATCTTAGGCCTTTGCTTCTGGTGGATGAGACCGCAGGGCACAGAAGGCCTTTGGGGCAAAAAATGGCATTTGAACGACCTCCGCGAAATGTTGGCCTATGGAGGACGGTCAACGGTTTTCAATTGGTTCAACTACGTCGCCACCAAGGCGGACACCGTACTCGTGGGTGAATTCGCCCAGGCCAATCCCGCGAATGGAGGCGGATGGACCGCGACCGGTTTGTACGATCGGTCGGCACATCTAATGTCCCTGCCCATCACCATCTTGGGGAAACTCGGCGACAGCGTCCTGTTTAGCGGCATGTCCGCGTTACAAACTGAGCTGCACGCATTGCAGCGTGTGGTCTCCCGCGGCATTGCCCTCATCTCGTGGTTAGTCATACCCGGCAGCTTGGCCTTGGCCTGGTTTGCCACCGAGGTGGCGGTGTTGCTGCTCGGCGCGGACTATGCCGATGCCGGCCCAATAGTGCGGATCCTGTTCATCGGAGTGGCATTTCGTTCACTCATCAAGCTGGCGGATGCAGTTGTGCGCGCCACCGACCAACTTATCCCGGCCATTGCCATCAAGGTCGCTTACCTTTCTGGGCTCATTTTGACCATTTACGGCACCTTGCGTTCCGGTGGCGGATTGGAAGGTGTGGCCTGGGCCGTGACTGCTTGTACCATCCTTCAATTTTTGGTGTTTTATGCATGGCTTGGCAGTTCCTTGCAATGGAAAGGCGCTTCGGCCTTTCGTGCCACCGCTGCAGGCTGGATGGGGGCTTTGCTCGCGGCACCCGGATACTTGGCTATCGACCTGTTGATGCCCGATTGGGCGCTCAACGGAGTCGACCGCTTGTTTTTGATCATCAAAGTTTTGCTGGTTGCAAGTTGGACAGCGGGTGCATGGACGGCCGTGGCTCTGCGTTCCCCTTCCATTATCGACGGTGGAGATCTTGAACTTCGCGCGAAGTGGACCGCTTATCTTCCCAAATGGCTAGGAAAGCACGTTGGAAAGTGAAGGGCTCGATAACACATTGGACGTTCTTGTGGATGACGCTGGGCACGCCCTGGTTTGCGATTGCCCAAACAGATTCGACGCGTATTGACAGTGTCGCACCCATCGCTGCCCTCCGTGTTCGGAGCTTCGCCGAAGTCAACCTTATCGATTCAGTTTGGTCTGATTCATTGTGGGCGTGGACTGGACCATGCGATGGGCCCATTCGTTCGTTTCGATTTGAGTTTCCAGACAGCACCTTTTGTTCTATTGAATTCTCGTGTTCACCGAACGAGCCCGAGCTTTCGGACCTGAGCACCTCACTAACGTCGAGCGCAGCCGCACCGCGTGCCCAAATTTGGGAAGCAATGGCGAAGGTTTCCATGCGTGATTTAGAAGCGCTGCCTCGAATGCCATTGGCAACGAGTTGCTTCCCTCCTGCTTCCTCAGCAATATTTCAAGAGCTTCTAACGGCTATGGAAAGGGCAGTTTTTGAAATTGATAAATGTGCTGTCCTCGCGCAAGCGAGCACCACCACATGTCTTACTAGGCAACAAATGAGCCAAGCCCTACAGCGCATTCCAAGCGAAGATCGCAAGTTGGAAACGATGGAACGCATCACCCGCTCGGACAACAAATGGACGGAAGCTGAATTGCGGGAAATGTTCCAATTAAACTTCATCTTGGAGAGGGCGTTGAAAAGGTTCGTAAAGCGTTGAAAAATCGACCTGGAATTGGCGGTTTTCACAACCCCACACCTGAACTTTGAAGCATGAAAATCCACAACTTCTCCGCGGGGCCTTGCATTTTGCCCTCTGAGGTACTCAATGAAGCGGCCGCTGCCGTGAACGACTTCAACGGGTCGGGCCTTTCATTAATTGAAATTTCACACCGTAGCAAGGACTTCGTTGCAGTGATGGAAGAAGCCCGTTCCTTGGTAAAGGAACTGCTCAATTTACCCGATCAATTCGACGTTTTGTTTTTACAAGGCGGAGCCAGTCTCGGATTTTATACAGCAGCCATGAATCTGCTGCCTGCAGACGGCAAGGCAGCGTATGTTGATTCCGGAACGTGGTCAGCGAAAGCAATTAAAGAAGCAAAGCTCCTGGGCGACATCGATGTAGTGGGTTCATCCAAGGCGTCCAATTACGACTGTATTCCCACGTTTGCCCCTCCCAGAATGGGGACCAACTACCTGCACTACACGTCGAATAACACCATTTTCGGCACTCAATTTTCCGGCACACCTGATGCCAGTGTTCCGCTTGTGGCCGACATGAGCTCGGACATTTTCTCGCGAACTTTTGATGCCAACCCTTTTCACCTCATCTACGCGGGTGCCCAGAAGAACATGGGACCAGCAGGCACTGTGATGTATGCGTTTGACCGGGAAGCCATGGGCCAAACAGGGCGCACCATTCCCTCCTACCTCGATTTGACCGTGCATGCGAGTAAGGACAGCATGTTCAACACCCCACCAGTCTTCCCCGTGTACGTGACATTGCTCACCCTGCGCTGGATAAAGGCCAACGGCGGAGTTGCAAAGATGCAGCAACGCAACGAAGCCAAGTCCTCGTTGATTTACAATGAAATCGACCGCAATCAGCTGTTTGAAGGCCATGCACAAATTGAAAGCCGCTCACAGATGAATGCCACGTTCCGATTGACTGATGAAAGCAAGGCCGAACGCTTCGATGCGATGTTGCAGTCCGCAGGCATCAGCGGATTGAAAGGACACCGCAGCGTCGGTGGTTATCGCGCATCCATGTACAACGCTCTCCCTCTCGAATCGGTGCAGACGCTAGCCGAAGTCATGCAAGCCCTGGAATCCAAAGGATAAACCCACTCAAAGAACAACCCATCCTATGAATATTTTGGCCAATGATGGTATTAGCCCCGCTGGGCTAGCCGAACTTGAAAGAGCAGGACACCGCGTATGGACGGATTTCATAGCTGCTGAACAGCTTGCAGACTTCATAAATACAGAGCAAGTAGACGGACTTCTCGTGCGCAGTGCGACCAAGGTGCGTGAACCGCTCATCGACAACTGTCCAAACCTGAAGTTCATCATCCGAGGTGGAGTCGGCATGGACAATATTGACGTCGCCTACGCCCGGTCAAAGGGCGTGCAAGTCAACAACACCCCGGCGGCCAGCTCACAAAGCGTCGCAGAGTTGGTTATGAGCCACCTCTTTACCTTGAGCCGGTTCCTGCATGACAGCAACCGCCGCATGCCAGTAGAAGGTGGTGAACAGTTCAAGGTCTTGAAAAAAGCGTACGGCAAGGGCAAGGAGCTGCGTGGGATGACCCTGGCTGTTGTCGGCTTTGGTCGCATCGGTCAATCGCTAGCCCAATATGCTCTGGGATGTGGAATGAAGGTAATCGGTGTGGACCGAACAACCGGCACGCATGCGCTAACCATAGACATTGCGGGTCAACAAATTAGCGTTGACATTCCACTCGTCACCCTGTACGAAGCCTTGGCGAAGGCAGACGCCATAAGTTTGCATATTCCAGCTCAAGCAGGTGGTCAAGCCGTCATCGACGCTGAGGCTATCTCAAAGATGAAACCTGGGGCGCTGCTCCTCAATGCCGCACGAGGAGGTGTAGTGGATGAAGACGCGATGCTCGAAGCCTTGGACTCAGGCCAACTTGGTGGTGCTGGAGTTGACGTATTCGTCGGTGAGCCCAAGCCCCGCTTAGACGTGATCCGACACCCGCGCGTTTCCTTGACCCCCCACGTTGGAGCAGCTACCGGTGCAGCACAAGAGCGCATCGGTTTGGAAATTGCACAGATTGTGCAAGAAATTAGTGAAAAATAACCCACTTGACCTGGTTCAATCCGTTCCGAATTATTGCCCCTACCAGGGATAAAGCCCATTTGGTGGCCTCCCGATCCTATGTGAGCTATGGGAAAGCTGAATTGCAGGACAAACTCGACCGCAATCCCTATTCATATCTACACGTCATTAACCCCGCCGGGACAGGCAAAGCTCCTTTCAAAAGGGGATCTGGGGCTTTTTATGGGCTCATACGCGAACGGTTTGAAGCCTTCCTTGCTCAAGGGTGGTTTACCGTTGACAATGAACCGTCTTTTGCGATTTACCGTCAATCTTCCGAACACTACACTTGCACAGGAGTTGTAGGAACTTTGAGCGCGGATGGCATCCAAAAAGGCCGATTGAAATTGCACGAGCAGACCTTAGAAAAGCGCGAGAAACTGTTCGCCAAATACCTCGACACCGTCGGGTGCCATGCCGAACCCGTTCTGTGCATGTACCCGGATGAAGATGCTCGGGGTTCTAACACCAATGAATGGATAGAAAACTGGACGGCTACTCACCAGCCCGATATGGATTTCAGTACGACCGACTGCATTCGCCATACCGTATGGCTCTTCCACGCCAACGATGCCAAAGGATTGAGTCCGTTGCTCAATTCCATCCCTGCCATGTATTTAGCCGACGGCCATCACCGCATCGCATCAAGTATGCGGCTTGCAAAAAAATACTCGAATGAGTCGGCCAAGCAGCAGGTGCTGGCCTACACGCTTCCGACGTCACAGCTAGCCATTCGCCCGTATCACCGTGTATTGGAGCACCCTGGTTGGAACCCGTCCCAATGGGAGGAGGCATTTGAAAGATTGAGCGACTGCCTCAGCTGGCGGCGGATTGCGGACGACGCGCCCTCTCCCCCCTCCGTTGGGCATATCCATGTGCACACATCCTATAGATCGTGGGCTTTGGCCTGGAACGAAAGCCTTCGGAACGCGAACGAAGTGGATGCGGCGTTGCTTCAGTCGCACGTTTTCGAACGTCTTTTTGGCATTGAAGACGCCAGAAACGACCCCCGCCTGAATTACGTTCCGGGAACCCTCAATTCGGCTCAGCTGAAAGCTAAATATGCGACCCAATCCGAAAAGGTCTTTTTCGAATTGCATGCCGTCACGCCAGATCAGCTCATGAAAACGGCCGATCAAGGCGGATATTTACCGCCCAAAAGCACGTGGATTGAACCCAAACTACGAAGTGGCTTGTTTATCCACCAGATCTAATGATAAACACCAGCTCCATTTCAGACCGGCTCCACGAACTAAAAACAGCTTTGCCTGAGCATGTGAAGCTCGTCGCCGTGAGTAAAACCAAACCCGTTGAACTCCTTCAAGAAGCGCTGGATGCAGGTCAACTGGATCTAGGGGAGAATCGAGTTCAAGAAATGAATTCAAAGGCCGAACATTTTGCCGGTCAACCGGTACGTTGGCACCACATTGGCCACCTCCAAACCAAAAAGGTCAAACAGGTGATTCGCCACGCCCACTTGATCCATGCAGTGGATAGCAAACGGTTGCTCGCTGAAATCGACAAGCGTAGCGAAAATGCCGGAATTCAATCCCGTGTATTGCTTCAATTGCACATTGCACAAGAAGAACAAAAACATGGCATGACTGAAGAGGAACTAGACATGACACTTAATGCCCTCGTTAGCTCACCAATGTGCAGCACGAAGATTTGCGGCCTAATGGGAATGGCGACCTACACGGACGATGCGGCCCAATTGACGCGAGAATTCAAATCATTGCGAACATTATTCGACCGTTACAACCCGGACCATTGGGATACCTGTTCCATGGGCATGAGCGGGGACTGGCGAATCGCCGTCGATGAAGGTTCTACCCTTGTTCGGGTCGGCAGCGCAATTTTTGGAAGTCGATGAAACGCCTCTACGAACCGTGGTTTCGGGCGTGGCTGATTTTAGCCCCTATTGTAGGGCTCGCCAGTTACTACCTCATGCGCAATGCGTGGAGGCGCATACGAGACATCATGCAAGGCAATGCCGGTAGCGTGTGGGATGCACCCTCCGTCCCAGACGTCGCAGAGCCCCATTCCTTTGTACTTTACGCCATCGCGGCAACCTTGCTTTTTACTGTTTTCTGGGCAGGAGTATCGAAACTGTACGTCAACTCCCAATCTTCAGACCATACAAACCCATGACACGCACTTATTCCATCGTCCTCTGCCTGCTGGCAACTGGAGCGCTCCAAGCGCAAACACCGAACAACATTGAAGCCGCTGAATACGACCCTACTTCCAACAGGTGGTTCATTTCCAATGGCTCAAGTATTTTGGAAACTTCCGATGGTGGAGAAAACTATGCATATTTCGGGTCGGGATCGGCCACCCATGGCATGGAAGTGGTGGACGGGCACTTGTTTGCCATCGGTAACAATACCGTGCGGGCGTACGACCTTCAAACCGCGGCCCTTATAGGCAGCCTCTCCATACCGGGGGCGGGATTTCTCAACGGCATGGGCAGCCGAACCGGCGAACTGGTAATCAGCGATTTCTCCAGTGGCAGATTGCACCGCGTGAACATTTCCGATCCATCAAACATGACTACGGAAGTACTGGTCAATTCTACGGGTACGACGCCCAACGGAGTGGTCATTGATGAAGCCAACAACCGCGCTATAGTTGTCAACTGGGGAGGCAATGCGCCCATCTTTGAAGTGGATCTTGCCACGGGCGAATTGAATACCATACTAAATACCGGGCTTGGCAACTTGGACGGCGTGGACATAGACGGAGCAGGTCAATTCTACGTCAGCTCTTGGTCCCCTGCGCGCATCACCCGTTTCTCTAACGATTTCTCCACATCAGAAACGGTGGTGCAAGGCGCCGGATCAGGCCTGTCCAGTCCTGCCGACATCAGCTATGCCATCGAAACGGATACGCTTGGCGTAGCCAACAGCGGCAACGACATGCCGTCATTTCATTATTTCGGAACTGCCAATGCCATTGAAATGTCTGACGTCGAGGAATACGCGCGCTGGACAGCCGATGGCTTATCACTCTCCTCGCCCTTGGCCGGCACGTGGCTTATTCGAAGCTTCAATTATACCGGACAGCTCCTCCACTCCAAGCGTATCGACCTGCCCAATGCACCTACTGTCATTCCCTTTGAACGCTTGAATTGGGACGCTTCATTGCAGCAAATCTGGCAAATCACAACGCCAACTGGCCGGCAATTAAGCATCAGGCCGGATCAACGTCAACAATAAGGCGAATACGCTTAAAGCGTTCATCGGCCTGGAATGCGTCGAGGTCCGCTTTGAGCAGTTCCTTGAAAGTGTTGGGTCGCAGCTCGCGTTCAAACTTCAACAGTAGTACGCGGTGGTGCAGGTCATTGATGCGACTGATCATCGGCGTTTCCGGACCGATGACCCGAGCCATGAATCTCTGGGTTAATCGGGCAGCGAGCACCTCGGAAGCAGCCTCCAACCGCTGCACATCACTATGTTTTAATGTCAACCGAATCAGGCGTACGAAAGGAGGGTACCGATAGTTCTTGCGTTCAATTAATTCTTGCTTGACCAAACCGATGTAATCATTCGCCATGACCTTGGTCATTACCCAATGGTCTGGGTTGTACGTCTGGAGGATGACCTTGCCTCGTTCACCCGAACGCCCGGCGCGTCCTGCCACCTGGGTCAACATTTGGAATGCACGCTCAAAACTTCTGAAATCTGGGAAATTCAACATGCGGTCTGCACTCAGAACCCCCACCAGCCCAACGTGCGCAAAATCCAAACCCTTCGTGACCATTTGAGTACCCACTAAAATGTCAAATTCGCGATTTGCAAATGCACGGACCAACCGCGCATGCCCGTGACGGCTGCGCGTAGTATCTGCATCCATGCGAGCGACTCGAGCAGCCGGAAAGTGTTCGGCCAACTCTTCCTCTATCCGCTCAGTTCCAAGGCCTTTTGGTTTCATTGTAGACCTGCCACACGACAAGCACACCGGAGGCGGCGGGTCCACCACATAACCGCAGTGGTGGCAATTCAACTCGTTCTTCCATTTGTGAACGGTCAATGGAACATCGCACCGCTCGCATTCTGGAATCCACGCACAGGTTTCGCACTGCCACATGGGACTGTATCCTCGCCGGTTTTGAAATAAAATGACCTGACGACCGGATTCAAGGACGGCCTCAATTTCTAATTTCAACAAGCGCGAAAAATGGCCGTGCATAGCGCGTTGCCTGTGGGCCTTACGGAGGTCTGAACACCAGATTTCCGGTAACATGACACCCCCGTAGCGCTCGTTCATTTCCACCCGATCTAAGCGGCCTTGGGTGGTTAGCCAATGCGTCTCCACAGAAGGGGTAGCTGAGCCCAGCACGCAAAATGCCTGATCACGCGCCGCCATCCACATCGCCACATCACGGGCTTGGTAGCGCGGCGCTGGATCGTGTTGCTTGAAACTCGGCTCATGTTCCTCGTCGACGATGATCAACCCAAGTTGCTGCATGGGTAAGAACAATGCAGAACGCGGACCTACAATCAATTTGGGAGTGGGCCGTCCCTTGCCCAGCACCTCTAACCAGGTCTCCGTTTGCTCTCGGCGGGTAAAACGGCTGTGGTAGACATGCAAGAACGCTGCAAAGTGATGAGAAAGCCGCTGAATGAGTTGGGTGGTCAAGGCAATTTCCGGAACAAGAAAGAGCACCGTTTCACCGCGCTCGAGAACATCCGCAATGAGATGGATGTACACCTCTGTTTTCCCCGACCCGGTGACGCCATGCAACAACGCTTTGCGTCCCGCTTCTTGGCTCATCCGCAATGCAGCATGGGCCTCCGATTGAAACGAACTCAACACGGGCAAGGGAATCGACCGATTGGCATTGATCCGCTCGCTGGCGTCAACGACGCGTTCGTTTCGTTCCCAAAGCCCTTTGGCTTGCATTCGTTTCACAGCCGACGGATCTGCATCAGCTCGCGCCAACACCTCCTTTTCAGAAACGATGGAATCCCGCTTGCCACCCTGCTCCTCTAGCAACTGCAGAAAAGCCGTCAAAATGCGTGCTTGTTTCGGGGCACGACGGTCGAGTTCATCCAAGGTCGCTCCCAACGCCTCTTGGGTGCGAAGGAATTTAGGCAATTGCAGGGTGCGTTCGGTTTTGGGTTTGTACCGTTCCTTCCATTCCTCTTCGGAGACGATCAATTGCGCTTGGACCAGTTGATTGACCCATCGCTGCGGGTGCTTCACGTCCAGCACTTCGGCTGCTTCGGAAAGTTGAAGGCCCTTGCGCAATTCGATGGCGTCAAAGAGGAGTTGCGCCTGGGGGGCCATGCCGCGCAAGTCGTCGACATTGGCTTCCGGGTGGACCACCAGCCGGGTTTGACTGGACAATTTCAAGCCACTGGGCAGGGCCGCAGCCATGACTTCGCCGCGCGTACACATGTAATACCCGGCCATCCATTCCCACATGCGCAATTGACCGGGAGTCACCACCGGACGGTCGTCCACCACCGCGTCTATGGCGCGCGCAGCATAGCCCTTAGGGGCATCCGGATGCAAGCGGCAAACGACTCCTGTGTAGCGTTTGCGCGCACCCACTTGCACCACCACGCGCATGCCAACTTCCAGCACGTCCTCCACTCCTTCCGTGGCATACGTAAGGAGGTTGGGCAAAGGAAGCGGCACCAATACATCGGCATAAGGCGGCAACGGCATCATGGGTTGGCAAATTGGGAAGAATTATGCAGAGGAACTAACGAACTTGAAGGAAAAACAACTGTTATTTGGGTATGCCAATGACCGCCAACCCCTTAACCGCAGGAACCCCTGCCCCCGCTTTTGAAACAACCCTCCAAGACGGAAGCACGCGCGCCCTCGCCGATTATGCCGGCAAGAAACTCGCGCTCTATTTCTATCCTCGGGACATGACGCCCGGTTGTACCGCGCAAGCGTGCAACTTAACCGAACACTATGCCGGCCTCGGCGAGGCGGGAATCGAAGTGCTCGGCGTGAGCCCAGATCCTGCCGCGAAGCACATGAAGTTCATCGACAAGTATGACATCGCCTTTGACCTGGCGTGTGATGAAGACTTGAGCCTTCACAAAGCGTTCGGCGTGTGGGGGCTGAAAAAGTTCATGGGAAAGGAGTACGAGGGCACGCACCGCACGACCTTCCTCATCGACGAGAACGGCTCCATTGCCTCGGTCATCTTGAAACCCAAAACAAAGGACCACGCAGCCGAAGTTCTCGCTGGATTTGGGCTTTGATTCCCAAGCGATAACAATAGTGGGTACGTCGTTGACAAAAAACACCTCACTCCGTAAGTTCATTACGCTGTAGGTAGAATACCTTCGCTCAAAACAAGAAAATATGTCTGCAGAAGCACAAAAACTGAAAGCGCTCCAGTTGACTTTGGACCGCATGGACAAGACCTACGGCAAAGGTGCTGTAATGAAACTAGGCGACGAAGCCGTTGAAAAAGTCGAAGCGATTCCATCCGGCTCTCTAACGCTGGATTTGGCTTTGGGCATTCAAGGCTACCCGAAAGGTCGCGTTGTCGAAATCTACGGTCCCGAAAGTTCAGGAAAAACAACCCTCGCCGTCCACGCCATCGCGCAAGCGCAAAAGCAAGGTGGGATTTGTGCTTTTATCGACGCAGAGCATGCCTTCGATAAATTTTACGCCGAAAACCTCGGAGTTGATACCGAAAATCTTTTGATTTCTCAGCCGGACAATGGTGAGCAAGGCTTGGAAATCGCAGACAATCTCATTCGCTCTGGTGCCATTGACCTCATTGTGATTGATTCGGTAGCGGCCCTCACGCCCCGCGCCGAAATTGAAGGTGAAATGTCTGACTCCTCTGTAGGGCTCCAAGCGCGTCTGATGTCCAAGGCGCTGCGCAAGCTTACTGGTTCCATCAGCAAAACAGGCTGCTGCTGCATCTTCATCAACCAGCTCCGAGAAAAAATCGGTATTATGTTCGGAAATCCAGAAACCACGACAGGAGGTAACGCGTTAAAATTTTACTCGTCTGTACGTGTAGACATCCGCCGCTCCTCTCAAATCAAAGACGGGGACAAGGTCATGGGCAACCGCACGAAGGTGAAAATCGTGAAAAACAAGGTCGCCCCGCCATTCCGACGGGCTGAATTTGACATCTTGTACGGCCAAGGCATTTCCAAATCAGGCGAGATTATCGACCTTGGCGTGGAGATGAACATCATCAAAAAGTCGGGTTCGTGGTTTAGTTATGGCGAAACAAAATTGGGCCAAGGCCGTGATGCGGTGCGCGCGCTCATTGAAGACAACCCAGAACTGATGGAGGAACTGGAGACGAAAATCAAAGAAGCAATGGCTCCGGATACCAAGACAGTGGAACCTGTTGAAGTCGTCGAAGCGCTTTAAGCCGGCTGGCATGAAGTCCATCCAAAAACAAAAAACCACCAGGGCTCTCGGATTCGGGGCCCTGGTTTTGCTTTACATAGGATTTACTGCATGCGGAGAAAGGGGTTCCGAGGGAGCGGCCGTTATGTTCTCATCACAGGTTGACTCACTCGAAGCTGCCATCTTGGAAGCACCCAATGCTCCCGAACCTTACCACGCAAGAGCCCTATACAATTCCAGCCAAGGCGACCCACAAAGTGCTTTTGAAGATTGGGGATTGGCCTTAAAAGCAGATTCTGCATTCGCCCCCGCTTGGGAAAATCGGATCGACCTCCTCTACCGCATGCAAAATATGGAGGCGTGTTTGGAAGAACTCAATGCCTGCATCCGATTCGCCCCTCAGAGCGTTCCCTGCCTGATACGTCGAGCTGAATTCCACATCCATTTGAATCAGTTCGAAAGGGCCTTTAACGATTTAAATCAAGCACTTCAGATCAACGACCAATTGCACGAAGCCTACTGGATGAAAGGCAAAATTTATGCAGCCAATGGCGATACTGAAAAGGCCATAAGCTCATTCCAAACTGCCATAGAAGTCAACCCCACATTTTTTGATGGCTTCATCTCCTTGGGTCTTTTTCTTGCCGAACTCGGAGACCCCATTGCCGAGGAGTTTTACCGATCGGCCATCGAACTTCGTCCGCAGTCCCTAGAAGCAAAGTACAACTTGGCTATGTTCTTGCAGCAAGAACAGCGTCTTGACGACGCGATAGGTTCATACCGTGAAATCCTTACCCTGGACTCCACCAATGCTACAGCCTGCTTCAACCAAGGGTACATCCACTTGGAATACTTCGCACAATACGACAGCGCCAGATTTTGGTTTACGGAAGCCATCAAACGACTGCCCTACTACCACCAAGCGTTTTTCAATCGAGGTTTGGCCCGAGAGAGCCTTGGCGACCGTGCCGGATCGATATCTGATTATTCAGAGGCGTTGCGTATAAAACCAGACTACACGGTTGCCGCACTTGCCAAAAACCGAGTGCTTCAGGCTAATTGAACTGAACATAAAAGCACAAAAAAACCCGGAGATAATCCAGGTTT
>NZGF01000051.1 GCA_002690915.1 Crocinitomicaceae bacterium | reverse complement strand
GTCGAGTCTGGGGTCAGCGGACGACCAAGATAGCACGTCCAAGTTTGGGGCTTGGCGGTTCCAAAGGTCTGCATACGTCGAGACCAGACAGCTCAATCGCAATGCCCGATGTAGTGCAGTGTCCGGAACGTCAGCCCAGGGAACTCGAGCGCAGTCGTTTGGTTGAAAATTTTGTTTTCCAACTGCTTTGATAAAGAAATCTAATACTATCGAAACAAACAACGCAGTCGTATTAAGTGTCATTTTCGCGTCGCCGAACGCGATACTTAGTATGCCATGAGTATGGCAAATATGCTTGGGAATAAGTGCGCCAATTAGACTGCGTTCACTGTTCAGATTGACCATGCCACGCAGCGCGAAACGATCGAAGTCAATATGGCTATAACGTTTGTCCCAACGGCAAGCGGGTACTCGTCTGCGATATTCATTTAGATCTACCGACGGGCCGAAGTTACTTCGGGGGAGATAATTATCCGGTATAGAATCCAGATTAACTACATCGTAATCACCCTTTTTCAGCGATTTAGATCTTGGTGTTTTATAAATTGGGTTTCCCACATGAATATGTGGTCCTTGCAAGACCGTTGAGTAGCGGTCTCGAAAATCTGTTTCTCTTATTAGAGTTCGATCATTTTGGGCGCTTGTTTCATGCCAACAAGCGGACATTTGCCAATAAGCTGTATCGTTCTTCGAGGAGGCAGAAGTATTTTGTAGAAGTTCAGAGTGCTTTTCGGCCGCTTTTTCGAGTGTAATTGCGTCCGAAAAACGTTTAAACACATCAAGGATGTCACGCGAATAAGGCTGGATAAATTGTCCATTTCCAAAGTCACTGTTCGAATCTTCTGAGATTGAGCAGATAACCCTTAAGGCATTTTCATCGATTTTTACGATACGCTTGCTATGTCCTCTGGTTTCCCATTCTCCATGAAGCGTTTTGAGGTCCGGTAACGGACCAGACCCGTCGTGAGAATATGAGTCCTCGATTTGAGATGCTAAAAATGCCGTCGTGTACTGCTCGAAAGATATCGAACTTTCGGTTCCCCTATAAACGTTCAGACTAAACCTCGCATAATGCGCAATCTCAGAGAAGTTCTTACTCTTGATAGTGTTCAAAAAGCCAAAGTGCTTCCTAATTCTTCGATACCAGTGCTTGCGAAAATCTCCTGCTTTCGGATCGCCCAGGTGTCCGTCTTGATGGATAAGAGCAACTATTCCATCCACTGCAGCTACTCGAAAAGATAAGTCTACAAAACAACGATAGAGATTGTTAGATCCTCCGCCTGCGAATGGGTTGGCTTGGTCAGAGCTGGTTACAGCCATCAATCCTTTAGTAGAAACAAATTCGCGCAAGAATTCTGCTTCTCGATCGACCTTGCTAAGAGCTGGGGCGAGTATTGCTTTAGCTTGCGTGGCTGATAGCCCAAGATGCGCTGGGTCTAAATCAGCTAGCACGTCACCCTCATTCCAACTTGGCTTTGCCCAAGGCGGGTTGCCGACAATGAGATCAAAGCCGCCGCGCTCGCACAAGATGTCCGCAAAGATGAGATCATAGTGTGTGAACCGTTCGCGCGCGGCGACATCTTGCGAGACCTTTAGCCAGTCGGATTCATTTATCAGAGCGTCGATGTCGGTGGCTTGGAACAGCGCACTTTGTTGTCCTGATGAGGGAAGTTCGGACGCGAGCGCGTCTGCTGCCTCTTGCCGCTCAATCCAGTTAGCCTGTGCCGGTTCGGCGTCTTCCGCACCGGGAATGGTCAACTCACCGCTTGATGTGATGCCGCCTTTCAAAATCGATGTCAGGCCGAGCAGGAACTCTCGGCGACTGGGCAGCTTGTCTGTCTGGTCAAGCGGCCACAGCCAGAGCGCACACCACGCGTCCATCGCCGTCTTAAGACGCTGATAGGGCAGTGAGTTGGAGACATGTTCCTCACCCTGAAGAACCCGCAACCGCTCAAGCTTCGATTTGTAATCGAGACCGGTTACCCCGGCCATCGTTCTGTTGGGCCAAATCGTTATTTCATCATTGCTGCTTTCGCGCATCTCTTTCAGATCATCGGCCACAGCCTCAAATAGCGCATCTGCTGCCTCGGAAAGTTGTTCCAGCAATTTGACTTCGTGATCGGCAAATGGCGCAAAGAAGCCACCCTTACGCCAGGCTTTGATTGCGTCTTGTGCGGGTCCCGCAAAGGCATTGATCGATTTTTCCGTATCGAACTTTGCCATATCCTTAGCGGGCAGCAAGAATTGCCAAACATGGGTTTCAGGACGCGTGCCGCGCCAGCCAATTTCTTCCGGCTTTTCATTCAGCCAAAGATCTTTTGCTTTCTTTGTTTTCAGAAGGCGAGCGGGATAACTCGCGCGCCGCGCGCCGATCAAAGAGTTGCCCGCGTGAAGCTGATCGCCAAACCAGGGAGAGAAGTCACCCTTATGTAAACTGTTCAGCCACAGAGATATCTGGCCAAGCTCAACAGCAATCGGGTTCAGGTCCACGCCGAAGCAATTGCGATCAGCGATATAGGCTCTGACGCGTTGACGCTCCTCGAAATAGTCTTCTTGCGCAATACGCTGTTTGGTCTCCTCCTGCTTTCGTTCAAGATAGAGATCAGCTAACTGATTGGTCGTTTCCACCAGGAACGCAGCAGAGCCCATTGCAGGCTCCAGGACTTTCAAATCCAGAACCTCATCTGCCTTCAGATCTTTGCAGCGCTCCATGAGCGCGTGTTTGACCAGAAGGCGAGCCAGCGGTTCGGGCGTATAGTAGGAGGCCGATTTCTGGCGGTCGCGTCCCGCGAGGCGATAAACAAAACGGCCCTTTTTGTAGATGCGCGGCTCAGTGCCGTCATAAACAATTTGCTCTACCGTAAACTCATCTGCGCGGCTCCGCTCGACAAAGTAACTCGGTGCTAGCGGATCAATCTTGTCTTGAGCCGAATACGCATCGTCTTCTTGCTCCTCTGTCTGATCGTCTTCGTCTTCGTCAGCGGATACATCAACGTCCTCATCGTCGCTGTCGCTGCTGCCCTTACCGGGGATGAGTTCAATCAGATCGCTCTTGGCGACAAAGCCGGTAAATGAAATCAGCGTTTCATAAACCGCGCCTAGCTGACCAATCCCCAGCTGCGCGTAAGAAATCCGGCCCGTGCCAGCCTTGTCTCGTTTCAAAGAGAGCAGGCGAATGATCTTTTGGAGCGCTTCGTTCCGCAATCGCACACGCGAAAGGATCGGCGTGCTTGCCGGGTCCAGAAGCGATACCCGCACGCGCGGCAGCGTGAAGGACTTGCTGGCGCCGATTTGCCTTGGTTCGAGGCCTTCAAACATCAATCCAAGCAGACGCTGCAGACTGTCCCAGATATAAGTACCTTCGCGATCCTCAACGGTCCGTAGGCGAACCGATTCAAGACCGCGCAGCGCTTCCAGACTATATCCGCTGAGATAAGCAGGGTCTTTCATCGGCATGATCCCGAGCCTTGGATTGGCTTCGGCGTAAAACAGGAAAAGAAGCCGATACATGTAGCGAAGGCACTCGATAGAGAGATCTTCACTCTGGATCCACACGCCTGCGCGCGGGTGGCCTTTCGGATATTTATTCTCACATGCGGCGAGCACCTCGTTGCCAAGGATCTCAATCGCTTCGCGGACAGTCTTTTTTAAAGAAGACGTAACCGCATTCGCATGACGCTGAGCTTCTTCTTCCAGACGCTCTGCAAGCGGAATTCCCGTTCGCGGGACGCGGGCTTCTCTGGCCAGAAAACATGCCATGGCTTGAAAAGTTGGCCTGTCAGTACGGCTGAAAATTTCTTGGAGATCAAAGCGTAAAACTGCGCGGCTAGCCCATTTGTTCCGATCAACGAGAACGAGCTGGGAAGGCGAAGCGACAATCACAAATCGGGGCGGTGCATCAAGATTGAAGATGCCTGTAGAGATCAAATCCTCAATGGATGAGTGTGTGTCAATCTCGTCTGCTGAAGCCTCAGTTGCTTGCTCGGAAGAAAATGTAAGTGACAGGGGATCAATCGCTTCATCCTCCTTGCCAGGCACAGGTGCTTCGATGATCCAGAGGCGGTCATGTCCGTCGCCATCTGAAACGCGCGACAATATCGGGGCACTCTTCCCAGATGATAGTTCGGCAAAACCGCGTCGGTAATCATAGCCGAGCGCCGGAACTATCAGGGACAAAGCTGCTTTAGCGCTCTCTAATGCGGCCTCACGCGTTCCTGCCTGACGAATGCGGCTCAATAGCCGAAGATAATCACCTGCGATCGGCTCCAGCCGGGCGTCGGGGGATTGAGCGCTTTCTTCCGAAGCCCATCTTGCGATCGCGTCAGCAACCTCTGCCTCCAGCGCCGAGGACAAAAAGGCTGTCGGATAGAAGTCGTTCTCGTTTTCAATTCCAAACAGTTCAAACGCCATGATCATAGCTCCTGAACACGGCTTTGATGTCGACATGGGGATTTGGGTCGTCTGCGAGCGAGCAGCTTGTCGCAATCCACTCCTGCCACTTGTTGAACATCGCTTCGGTCTTTCGCTCTAGCGCCGCTTTGCGGCCGAGCTTCGCTCGATCCGGAAGACTTACGTTTGCGCCATTCATGCTATCGCCAAAGCGCAAAGAGAGCTGCGTGTCGAAACGGTCTTTAAAACTGTCAACGCGTGTTTGAATTTGATCTGCAACGGCGTCGAGCTCGGCCTGTTTCGAAGAGCGAGCCTTGGTGAGTTCAGTTTGAAATGCCTCCACCGCAAGCTCAAGTATGGTCGAAGACGGTGGTTTAAGGTCGCGCGCCGGATTCGGGGTGTCGGCCCGAAACCCGATCCGCTCCAAAAAGCCTGCGACATCTTTTTCGATATGTATCACTTGCCCGCGACGCAGGATGACGACGCCCCAGAGGTCGCTTGCTGGTCGCCCGAGTTTGTCGACCACAGATCCATGCGCGAGTACCGCGATTTCGTCCTGTTCAAGTCCCGATTGTACGTCACATAAAGGCGCTTCGCCGTGCGCAAAAAGCGACTCCGCACGGTCGCCTAGCCACTGAACAATCGGATGAACGTCCCAGAGATACTGAAGGCTGGGCCACGCACGCTCTGCAGCGCGAGCTTGCCCAATCGCCGCTGCAACGGCCTGCTCATTGTCTGTCAATTCTATGCGTTCGCCAGAGCCCAAGGCCTCGGCAGGCATATAGCGGTCATCGACCGAATTTTTACCGCTATATCCGAATGCGTCATTAGCCCGCAGATCATCTGGCAGCCGAAAGCGGATGATGCGCTCAATTTCATCGATTTCCAGATTTTGCAATGTACGTTGAGACAGGCTGTTCAACATGTCTGCTGCGAAAGAGAAGGTGTCCGGATAAAGACGCGGAGGTTCAATGCTGGTCGAAGTGGCCGGCACTTGCGATCCCTCGTATTCTTGAAACAAGAGGTCCCAATCATCAGAGGGCGAAACATCGGTTTCCACCGCAACGCGGGCGTTCAACTGTTGCTCAAAGGCGTCCTCGCCAATCCCATCTGCGATCGCTTCAGCAACAACCTCTTCCTCACCCTCGATGTCTCCGCGCCCCAGAAAAACAGCTGGGTCGCCAATACCGTCCTGAGCCGCTTCATCCTTAGCGACCAGCTTATCCAGCACCCACATATCACGCACGCGCTCATGGGTGCTCTCGCCGATGAAATAATAGATTTCCGGTTGTCTGTCCTGGCCGTATCGATCAATCCGGCCATTGCGCTGTTGAAACCGAAGCAGTGACCAAGGCAGATCAAAATGGATCAAACGGTGGCTTTGGAAATGCAGGTTCAAGCCTTCAGACGCCATGTCTGAGGCAAGAAGTATTCGGATCTTTGAGCCCTCTTGGCCAAAATCCTCAAGCGTTTTCTGTGTATTCTCGTCTGCCTCGACCGAGGCACCATCTACCTTGCCAATGGCGTCGTCGCTAAGCGATAAATCTTTGGCCAGCCGGGTTTTCAGCCACTCAAGCGTTGCAATGCGTTCTGAAAATATCACCAGGCGATCGCGTGACGCTCGCCCGGTCCAGTTTAGCTCTTTGAGCAGGGCAAGTAGGTTCTGATACTTACTGAATTCGTCCGGGCCGATCGATTCAAGAATGCTGCTGAGTGTTTCGAGCCTCGTTCTATCTGCATCTGACCCCTTTGCTGTGCCAGCGGCCATTCGCTTCAAACGGCCTTGGACCGTTTCGAGGCAGGCCATTGGGCTCGAAAACAGAGCTTTCGCCAGCGTAGTGCGGAAGAGGTCTATTGCCTTGCTCGGGGCACCCGGTTCAGAATCAGAATCAAGATCAAGCTTTAAAGTTGCGACACAATCATAAGCGGCGTCTTCCTGGCTCGAGAGTGGAAAGTGTCGGGCTTTGAGAATTCTGGACGGCACATGTCGACGAATATCCGCCATAACATCAGGCGACGACCGGAAACGGCGCACGACAAGATCTTCAATGTCGTCCCTGCTAAGTGAGTCCGGGTCAGGGACGCGAGTTGGATCAAGCATCTCGATAAGGCTGGCAAAGGAACCGGCTGATCCGTCATGCGGGGTCGCAGTCAGTAGAAGCAGCGCATCCGTCTGAGCAGCTAACAGTTCTGCAAGCTTTGCTCTTTGGCTCTTTGATCCTGATGCAGATTTTCGGGCCGCAACATTATGAGCCTCATCAATTATAATCAGATCCCAACGCGAATTTTCCAGTGCGACCCGATATTGTAGGTCTTTTTTGAGCGTATCGATTGAGACGATAGCTCGGTCAAACTGGTCGAAGACATTATAGTTTGAGGGGATGGCGTTACGCATCCTTTTGATGGCGGCGCTATCAAGTCTCGCAAGGGGAATTGAAAACCGCGTCCAGAATTCCCGTTGAAACTGGTTCAGCATGGCGCGAGTTGAGACAACCAGAATTCGATCCGCACGATGGCGTAAAATTAGCTCCGAGGCGACGAGCCCCGCTTCCAGCGTTTTCCCCAGTCCCACATCATCAGCGATGAGTAAGCGCACCCTTGATTGCGCTAAAGCCATTTCCACCGGCTTGTGCTGGAAACTAAGATCGTCAATTGCCGCCTTACCAAGGACCAAAGGACCTTGTCCCGTTGGTGGTGCATTGCGAAACGCCGCTTCGAGATAGAGCTTTGTATTGCGGAAGTTACTGGAAGGGTCAGCGACAAGCGTCAGATTTGCTGGATCAAGCAGCTCAAGGTCGGGCTCCAATCGATCAATAAAAGTCGAGGTCTTACCCTTAACGACCCCAGTGAGCCCGAGACAGTGCAGAAAATTTGATGCGCCGTCTGATTCGACTCGCTGCACTTTCCAAACAGAACCACGTATCTTTGCGCGCGCTCCTGAAGAAGGGCGGCGATTTGTGGGAGGGGCGATTCTGAGTTCAAATGTCATAAATGATCGGATGTGCTTTTGAGTTTAGAGGCAGCTTATATTGATCTGCATCGCAGTGCAGAGGATTTTTTCCTTTGAGGAAAAATTCTTTATTCGCTTTTTTTAGTCAACGATTTGGCCCCACCTGATCAAAACACTTGCTCGCCTACACCACTAGACGCAGATTCGTCAGCAATATACCTGAGATTGAACGCCCGTATATACGACGCGCATCGCGAGCCCGGGGAGAAAAGCACTGTTCGTTTTCTACGACACCGAAACAACGGGAACCAATACAGTTTTCGATCAAATCCTGCAGTTTGCAGCGATCTTGACAGATGAAAACTTACAAGAGGTCGACCGTTTTGAAATGCGCTGTCAGCGCCTTCCGTGGGTCATTCCTGCGCCCATGGCGTTGAAGGTCACTGGCGTCACTCCGAGCATGCTTGATGGCGAGGGCTTACCAAGCTTCTACGATATGATGAGCGAAATTCGCCATCGAATGGAGGCCTGGGGACCGGCTGTTTATGTTGGCTATAACTCCATTCGATTCGATGAACCATTGCTTCAGCGTGCGTTCTGGCAGACCCTCCATCCTCCCTATCTTACCGTTACGAACAACAATTCTCGAATGGATATTCTGCCGCTCGTACAGGCCGCATCGCACCTTTATCCCGGTGCGTTCCAATATCCTTTGACGCCGCGCGGGCGTACGGGGTTCAAGCTCGACCAGTTAGCACCCTTGAACGGGTTCTCACACGAAAATGCACATGACGCTTTGGCGGATGTCGAGGCTACGATTCATATCGCTTGCTTGCTGGCCGAACGCTGTCCTGAGCTTTGGCAAAGTTCGGTGCATTCGTCCCCAAAATCGGCGATGGTTTCGAGCCTTGCGTTTGGAAAGCCTGTTCTCATTGTCGAGTATTTTATGAATGGCCCGAGCGTTTGGTGGGGGCAACGGATCGATCAGCGAGGAAGCAATACCAGTGCGGCAAGCATCGCTAGACTTGAAGTCGATTGGCCGTCCGTTTTCTCGCTTGAAGAGGAGTCTTTGTTGAGGCAGTTATCTGCGTCACCCAAACCGATCAGGCAAATCGCCTTGAATAAGGCTCCAATCGTTCTCGATGAGGACGCCGCCCGTCAGTTTGATATCCAGATCGATCCGTCATTGCTTCAGGTCAGTCATGCGCTCGCAAGCGATGAGGACGCTTGCACGCGGATGATCGATTTAATGGAAAATCTTGGTGAGCCGTGGCCTGAACCGGAACACTTGGAGCAAAGGATATTCGACGGGTTTCCTTCCCGCGCAGACAACGAAAAAATGGAAGCGTTTCACCGAGGGGACTGGGCGGCCCGATCCCGCCTCGTCAGAGAATTCGATGATACTCGTTTTCGTCAACTCGCCCAACGCCTTGTCTATTGTTCGGCCCCCGAACGACTTTCAGAAACAGAGCGCGCCAGCATTGGCAGCGCAATCTCAGAGCGTCTCTTTGCAGAACACGAAGACGACAAGCTTTGGCGAACATTGCAAGCGGCACGTCGCGAATTACACGAAGTTCGTTCATCTGAGGGCGGTGAAAGCGTTGCCCTAGAGATCGATAATTGGCTCAATGCTATCGAACAGCAGTTCGAGAATGCTGACCGCTATAAGCCGCATTAGCTTAGGATGGTCACCGGCAAGACGTACGCGATCATTCCTAGTTCCTTAACGCCTCAATAGAGTTTCCGAACAGTCGGAATTGGGCGGACGGTGCATCTGCCAGAGCGCGGTCACAGCGCAAGGGGGCGGGACTTTTTCGTAATGTAGCGTCTATAGGTGTCCTACCTTCAGCCACCCCTTGCGCCGCGCCCTAATGCGCTCCGGCCAAGCACCTTTTCGCCGCCCACTCCCGCCTGATGCGGGAAAGAATGCGAGGCGGCGCAAAGGAGACTGACATGACCGAACCACTAACCCACCACCCAGGAACACCAAGCGCCGCGCCCACGCTTCATGAGAAACGCAGCATCTATGTAGCCTGCCTTGCGGCCTATAATAATGGCTGCCTGCACGGGCTCTGGATCGATGCGACGAGCCCCGACGAGATCATGGAATCAGTCCGCGCCATGCTTGCGGCTTCGCCAATTCCAGATGCTGAAGAATGGGCAATCCATGATTATGAAGGCTTCGAAGGCGCGAATCTTTCCGAATACGCATCATTCGAGACTGTGTGCGAGTTAGCAGATTTCATTGAGGAGCACGGCGAACTTGGCGCCAAGGTGCTTGCGCATTTCGGTGACGATCTTACCGAGGCGCGCGCCGCATTCGAGGAGTATGCTGGCGAATATCTTAGCGCTGCAGACTTTGCCGAGCAGTTGCACGAGGACACCGGCACCGAGATTCCCGAGAGCCTTCGCTACTATATCGACTGGCAGGCGCTTGCCCGCGACATGGCGCTGAATGGCGAGATCATGGTGTTCCAGACGGGCTTCGATGAAGTCCATATCTTCTGGAGCCGCTGATCATGGCTTTCACTGAACGCT
>NZGF01000050.1 GCA_002690915.1 Crocinitomicaceae bacterium | reverse complement strand
TTTGCTTTCTGTAACGTTTACATCACGATTTCAGCGGCGTAAGCATGGAGGCTTTGAAGTTCGTTATCTGCTACCAATAGCGACTCTTTCAGCTTGCCATTTTCCAGACGCAACTCATCGCATCGACGCTGTGCACGCGCCAATTCATTTTTTAAACGCATAAATTCTTTTAGCGTTTGAACCCGTTCCTGACGGGCGGTTTCGAGTTGGACCATCAAATCTTCCATAGTACAAAGAACGCGGGTACATGTGCCCTTCGCAACGAACCTAGCCGACACTTTTCCACCTTATACCGTTCATTTCAACAACCTAAACTCATGCTGAGTTTACGATCTCGCCTTGTGGATCAGGCACTCGATTTCGAAAGAGCCAGAGCACAGCAAAACCAAACAGCCCGAACCAACCGGCAATGGCATACAAAGAAGAAATGACCTCGACATTCCCCTGGAATTGGTAGCCCGAAAACACGGCCCCAAAACCGATACCCACTTCCAAGGACATAAGCATGGTCCCCAAAGCCAGCGCGACTTTACCAGGCCGTGCCAAATCCGCCGTCCACGCCATAATGGTGGGCATGTTGATGCCGATGGACATCCCGTAAATCACTCCAAAAAAAGCGGCCATCGACTTGGTCTCTGCAACGGACAAGCCAAACATCCCAACCGCCAATAAGGCCCCACCAACGAGCACAAGCGGCACGCGGCCTCGGCGGTCCGAAGCGCGTCCCGCAATCAATCGCATGGAAATGGAGGCAATAACGATGATGGTATTGAAGGAGCCCTTGTAGACGTAGCCAAGCGACCCAACATAGTCGGGTGAAATGGTCAAAAAGGTGCCGAACGCAAACGCCACGGGCAGCAAACCCAATGCCGCCGGCCAAGACGAAAGATCCAAGACATCACCTTTCCAAACATGAAGATCAGGCCACTTGACACGCCGTCCTTGGGGCAGGGTCTCCGGTAGCCGCAGCGTCATGAGCAAAGCCACGAGGCCAAAAAGTGTTGACACGATGAACATGGCGTTATAGCCGTATTCTACAGTCAACCAGCTGCCAATGGCAGGTCCTCCTGCCATGCCTGCATTGCCCGCTACGCCGAGGTAACCTAAGGCCTCGCCGCGGCGATTGAGCGGAGTGATATCCGTTAAAAACGCCGTGGTTCCTGTTGGGCGAAATCCGGTACTCATGCCATGAAGCAGGCGCAAGGTCAAAAACGCCCATACAGCAACTGGGACACCACTCCAAACCGCCTGCTCCGTTATCGCGCCTACTCCAATATAACCCACACCTGCTAGCGTGGTCACCCATGTTCCAAAGAGCATCACCGGCATCCGCCCCGCCCGATCTGCAATGCGACCGCTAACGAACCGCGATAGGAATGCACCAACCGTGAACAGCCCCACGATCCAGCCAATCAAATCAGGACGCCCCAATTCTGTCAGAAACCCAGGCAATTCAGGCATGATCATACCGAAACTGGCCATGAAGAGCACGGTGCTGGAGCAGAGAACCCAGAATTGAGGGGAGAACATGGTGGTATTCCCTGAAGAAGCTTTTTTCGTCACTTGGCTGCAAAGATACCCCCCCTTATATTGGCTCCATGCAATACCCAGCGAAAGTATTATTGGCTTGGGGAGAGGCCATTTCTGGCAACCGTGAAATCCGCGATTGGTTGATGCAGAATGGTTTTCCCGAGCTGGCGCTTACGTGCCATGCACTTCAGCTGGACGATTCCGCTCGATCGTGGCTCATGGCTAATCAGCATTCTCATTTGATGGCCTTAGTAAGCGGCACAGAAGGCAATGCTCAGGCGATCCAGTGGCTTGATAAATTTGGATTCAATTACCTCAAGGATGTGGCCTTGGGCGCCGACAACAATGATGAGGCGGTAACTCGGCTGATGAAATCAGGGCAGCGCGAATGGGCCGGAATTGCCCTAAAAATCCGTTCTGTCAAGAACCATATCGAATCCGAAAACAACGATATGCACAAGATTTCAAGGCGCTGAGTTTGGGGACGACTCAATCATTGGAATAGACCAGGTGACTCCAAGCACGGTCGTCCAGCACTTCATTTGCCAGGCGCAAGACATCCTCGGCAGAAATGGCCTCAATGGCTTCAAAAACCGTTTCCAGTCGCTCGACTCGGTTGTATAACAAAAAACTCTTTCCCAAACTCGTCATTACACTGCTTCCCGAATCCTGCGAAAGGGCCACATGCCCAACGATTTGCTGTTTGATATTTTGCAGCTGCCGGACCCCCAGCTTGTTCTTCCTCAAGGCAGCCAGCTCTTTTCGAACAAGAGACTCTGCCCGTTTATGGAGTCGCTTGTCTGTTCCAAAATACACGGTGAACATCCCGACATCGCTATACGGTGTATAAGCGCATTCTATGTTGTAGGCCATCCCGTGCCTCTCTCGAACGTTTAGGCTCAACCGGTTATTCATGGTTGGTCCCCCTAAATGATTGGCGATTAGGGCGAGTCCGAGGCGATCGGGATGGTTGCTCCCATGTGTCAACGTTCCCATGACGTGGTGAACCTGGTGGATGTCTTTTTTGAGGCGGACATCGAAGGGCAAACGCCCTTCAAACGGACCCCGATTAAAGTTGGAAACACCTCGCTTCAGACCACCAAAATACTTTTCACATAACCGAGCAACTTTCGGCCACGGGGTCGCTCCGACCACACTAAAAACCATCTCATTGGGGTGGTAGTGGCGGGCCACAAATCCCTCAATGGTCGCACGGCTCATCTTGCGAACAGAAGAGGGATTGCCGAGAATGTTGCCGCCCATTGGATGTCCTTCGAACAGCTTCTCTTCAAACTCGTCAAAAATGGAATCCGCCGGGCTGTCGAGGTAGGCATTGAGCTCATCCAAGATGACGTCGCGTTCCTTTTTGATCTCGTTGACTGGAAACGTCGCATTGAATGTGATATCGGCAATCAACTCCACCGCCCGCTCGAGGTGTTGTTCTGAGAACGCCGCGTAAATCCAGGTGTCCTCCTTTGACGTGTAGGCGTTGAACTCACCTCCCACCGAGTCCAAGCGGTTCAGCACGTGGAATGCCTTTCTTCGTTTGGTGCCTTTGAACAGCGTATGTTCGATGAAGTGTGCGACACCGGCTTCTCCCAAAGAAGCGATTTCATCACGGGTTCCCGCGTTGATGACCAAACCGCAGTGAGTCACAGGGCGTTCCACATGCTTGTAGATTACTCGAAATCCGTTTTCAAACTCCGCGGTATGCAATTCTTCTATGCCCCAATGGGGCAAAGCGCGTTCAAGCACGTCGGTCATGGACTGCTTTAGAAGGGCAAATCATCCTCGTCATCGCCTGATGCCGCCATCGGGGGAACGTCCGGAAGAGGTGCTGCGGAGACACCGGGAGTTGCTGGTGCCGCGGGAGCTCCCCCTTGTCCGGGCTCTACACGCCAAGCATTCAAATCAACGTAAAAGTTCCCGTTGTACTCGCGGCCACGGATGTCAAACTTGACCAGTACCGCATCGCCTTCGTTGTATTTAGCGATTTGATCTGTTCGTTCTTTTGTTGCCGTGAACTTGACGTCCTGTGGGTATTGATCTTCCGTTGTGATGACGAAATCACGCTTATAAAATCCACTTGGAAAATCCTGCTGATCGAAGATCTTTTTGATCTTCCCTTTCATTTCGAAACTCATAGTGCGAAGGTATTCACGCCGATTTGAAAACCGTGGCAAGGCTTCCGCCTTTTTTATCAACCCAGATTAAATGCCATCACAGCCTTCAGCGCATCCTGCGCATTTCCATCGGCGATACACTGCGCAGCAAACGAATGAACGGCATGTTCCAACGCCTTCCCGTCGCTCTCATGTTCAATGAAGAGCTCGGATAATTCCATCAGCTTAAAGTCGTTTACATCCGTCTCGTTCGGTATTTGGAGCAAGGCGCCAAGCTGTGCCAAATCGTTCCCCGTCAAAACCTTGCTTTCCCTAACCTCTTGCGGGAGGGAGTCTACACCGATGCCGGGAGCAATAAGGGGTTTCGGCACCTCAAACAAGGCATCACCGGACGCTCGAACGTATGCATTGCCTCCGCACCGTCCCACGAGGTCGAGCAAGTCAGGAACAGGCTGGCCTGCTTCGTTTAACACATCCGACCGAAAGTGCATGCGTTGAATTTCGCAGACGACCAATTGCCCTGCACCTCCCTCATCTCCGAGTGAGTCCACACGAAGAACCCTGCATTCCAATGCCAAGGGACTTTCCGCAACGCGTTTCGGCTGCACCGTATCTGAGGGTAATGCGCTGAGACCGGCTTTTTCAAACTCACTAACACCGCGCTCAAAATCAGCACTGGCCAATGAACAGGCGTGTACCATGTTGTAGTCCACCAAATTTATAACCACTTCGGGAACCGAAAGAACGTTCTCCAAGGTATGCTTGGTTGTATTGTCCTTCATCCGACGGGCTGGGCTGAAGATGACCACCGGTGGATTGGCTGAGAAAACATTGAAGTAACTGAACGGAGCAAGGTTGTCTTGGCCTTCTTTGTCCACCGTGCTGGCAAATGCGATGGGGCGTGGAGCGATGCCCCCGAGCAGTTTCCCATGCAGATTTCTTCCCTCTAAGTCCGCAGGATTAAACGAGGCGTAGACGTATTCCACCATCTCAAAATCTTTTTTCCACGGTGTCGATGGAATTCAAGACCTTATTTTTCAGCTCCTCCTTGAAAACTACCAGGCGTGCAGCCAAGTTTTTGTCGCTGGTAGCTGCGATTTGTGCAGCAAGGATGCCCGCATTGTAGCCTCCATCTAAAGCAACCGTTGCAACTGGAACTCCAGAGGGCATCTGGAGAATGCTCAGAACCGAATCCCAGCCATCGATTGAGTTGCTGCTGTGGATGGGGACACCAATGACGGGAAGTGCGGTCAAAGACGCGGTCATACCGGGTAAATGAGCAGCACCTCCAGCGCCAGCAACAATCACCTTGATGCCGCGGCCTGCTGCCTCAGCAGCGTGGGACACCATTCGCTCGGGCGTCCGATGCGCAGAAACCACCGTCATCTCGAATGGCACGTTCAATTCCTTCAAAACTTCACCCGCTTTTTCCATGACGGAGAGGTCACTGGCGGACCCCATGATGATGCTTACTACAGGTCTTGACATGGTGGTATGGTTCTATGGATTGGATTTCTCTCGAGAATCAATTTCATCCCGTAAGCGACTGGCGAGTTCATAGTCCTCACGGGCAATGGCTTGCGTTAACTCTTTCTTCAAATCCCTAATACTCCTTTCTTTGTCCGGGGCATCTTCAGCGTCATCTACAGCGGCCTCTGCAGCAGCTTCCGCTCGCTCAACCCGTTCCATTTCCTCTGGTCCTATCCCGGCCATTTTCATGACTGACTCCGCACAATAAATCGGACATCTAAAGCGGTACGCAATGGCAACAGCATCGCTCGGACGGCAGTCAATTTCTTCTGTTTTTTCTTCCGAGACGCACAGCATTTTGGCGTAAAAGATTCCTTCGACCATGTTGTAGATGACGACCTCCAGAACGCGAATTCCAAAAGATTCGAACGCCGACTTTAACAAATCATGCGTTAAAGGGCGAGAGGCCTTCATTTTCTCAATCTCGATGGCAATGGCCTGGGCTTCCGCACCGCCAATTACGATGGGTAATTTGCGGTTACCTTCCACCTCACTTAAGACCATAGCGTATGCTCCCGATGAGGAACCGCTCAGGGCAATATCCGACACTTCGACTTCTACCTTTTTCATCCCATAGGAATTACGACAAAGGTAGGCACGGAATAAGCTTCAGCTATCAAGCGCATGCACCGCAGCTGTGAGCTTAGGCAACACTTCGAACGCATCGCCGACAATACCATAATCTGCGGCCTTGAAGAACGGGGCTTCTGGATCCGTATTGATGACAACAATCGTCTTGGATTGATTGACTCCAGCGAGGTGCTGGATAGCCCCGGAAATACCTGCAGCGATGTAGAGGTTAGGTCGAATGGTGATACCGGTCTGTCCAACGTGCTCGTGGTGAGGACGCCATCCGATGTCGGATACCGGGCGGGAACATGCTGTGGTGGCGCGAAGTGCCGTTGCTAGTTCTTCAACAATGCCCCAATTCTCTGGTCCTTTCAGTCCGCGTCCTGCACTGACAACCAGCTCCGCTTCTGGGAGTGGGACTTGTCCGTCCCCACTCGCAGGTTCAAAGGCGGCAACCGTCTCACGCGCCGCACCGATATCGGCGCTGAAGGCTTCAACGGTAGCTTTCGATTCGTCCGTTGCTATTCCGAAAGCGTTGGGAGTAACTGTATAAACGGCTTTTTCTGTAGTAACAACTACGTCAGCCATGGCCTTACCGGAGAATACATTTTTGCGCACAGTACTGCCTTCAGGCAATTGGGTTACCCCGGCGACGAGTCCAGCATTCAAGCGAACAGCGACCCGAGGCGCCACAGCTCGACCGAAGTGATCATGACCGCAAACAACATGTGTTGCTCCTGCAGAATCTGCTGCAGCAGACGCAAGCTTGGCCCATTGACCGCTGTCCTGAACTGCGGCTTCGTGGTGTAAGATTCGGGCAATGCCTGCGGCACCAATGGCCTCCGTACCGCTCAACGGTCCTGCGACAATGCTAACTGCATCTGTTCCAATTTGTGCTGCAAGGCCTGCGGCGTAACTCGCTGATTCCAGTCCGCTCTTGGTGGCGAATCCGTTTTGAGTGTTGATGATAGCTAAAACTGACATGGCTTAGATGACTTTGGCTTCTTCACGAAGCAAACGAATGAGTTCGGCTGCGTTTTCCGCATCAATGATTTTACAAGCTCCCTTTTCCGGAGGAAGGGCGAAACGTTCGATGCGCGAACCTCCCTCCGCGCTGGCGGATTCGACCGCAAGCGGCTTGGTTCGTGCGGACATGATGCCGCGCATGTTGGGAATGCGCTGCTCGGCCATCCCTTTGGCTGCGCTCAAGACCAGCGGAAGCGTCACGGTGACTTTCTCCTCGCCTCCGGCCGCTTCGCGTGCAACCGTCGCCTCAGCGCCATTTACGTCCAATTGGGTTGCATTGGCAACAAATCCACAGTCCAGCATTTCAGCCAACATGGCAGGAACGACTGCGCCATTGTGATCGATGGTCTCTTTGCCACAAAAAATAATATCGTAGCCTTTTCCGTCGGCGTATTCTGCAATCAGGCGGGCTACCTGCATGGCATCCGTTGGCTCGCTATCGATGCGCACTGCATCATCGGCCCCAATGGCCAAGGACTTCCTGATGGTGGGATCGCATTGAGCGCCACCAACTGTGATGGTAGTGACGGAGCCACCCTGCTGTTCCTTCAATTCAATGGCGCGCACCAAAGCATACCATTCATCGTATGGGTTGACGATATATTGCACCCCGTTGGAGTCGAATTCACGGTCATCGTTGGTAAACGCGATGCGACTTGTCGTATCGGGCGCTTGACTGATGCAAACAAGTAATTTCATGACTCAAAGGTAGGAAGTTGCCGACCAAATATCGATAGCTTTTCCCCGTGCGTGCATCCGTTTTTTTTTACTGCTGCAAGCGAAGGTTTCATTCCTTTATTTGTTGGCTTATCTTTGCCGACCAATTCAAGATAGACGCATGCGCGAGGTACAATTCAGAGAAGCCGTGGCAGAAGCCATGAGCGAGGAAATGCGAAGGGATAAGAACGTCTTTTTGATGGGGGAAGAAGTAGCTGAATACAACGGTGCGTACAAAGCATCCAAGGGTATGCTTGATGAGTTCGGACCAGAACGCGTCATTGACACGCCCATAGCAGAGCTTGGCTTTACCAGCATCGCTGTTGGAGCTGCCATGAACGGCCTACGCCCCATCGTCGAGTTCATGACGTGGAACTTCGCGGTTTTGGCCGCAGACCAGATCATCAACCACGCAGCCAAAATGCTGCAGATGAGCGGTGGACAATACAACGTTCCGATTGTTTTCCGTGGGCCAAACGGCACCGCAGGCCAGTTAGCTGCCACCCACAGTCAATCGTTCGAATCCATGTATGCCTCCATCCCGGGGTTGAAAGTGGTTACTCCGTTCACTCCCTTTGAAGCGAAAGGCTTGCTGAAGTCCGCCATTCGCGATGACGATCCGGTCCTTGTCATGGAGAGCGAGAAGATGTACGGCGACAAAGGGCTAATCCCTGAAGGGGAATTCCTTGTACCCATCGGAAAAGCGAACATCCGCCGCAAAGGCGATGCAGTCACCATCGTCTCTTTCGGGAAAATCCTGAAGACGGTGCACGCTGCCGCGGACGAATTAGCCAAAGAAGGTATCGAAGTGGAAATCATAGACTTGGTGACCATCCGTCCCCTTGATCTAGATACGGTAATCGAGAGCATCAAAAAGACCAATCGATTGGTGATTGTTGAAGAAAGCTTTCCGGTTGCAAGCATCAGTTCAGAGGTTGCTTACCGAGTGCAGCGGAACGCGTTCGATTACCTCGACGCACCCGTCTTGCGGTTATGTCAATCCGACACCCCTTTTGCATTCTCACCTCCTCTCATTGATGAGGCCCTTCCTCAAGTTAAGGACATCATAGAGGCCGTAAAAGGCGTAGCTTACGTCGCGTAAGCCGATAAATTAACCCGAAATAACAGCGCGAATACGCGCATACACAAAGAACTATGGATCAAATGCTGCTTTATTCAGTACCGGCAATCGCCATCTTGGGATTGCTCGTCATGGCCGTGCAGGCTGCTTGGGTTCGCAAGCAAGATGCCGGTGAAGCCCGAATGGCTGAAATTGCCAACCACATTCACGAAGGTGCATTGGCCTTCTTACACGCTGAGTACCGGATACTCGCAATTTTTGTGGTCATCGCGGGTGCCTTGCTCGGATTCGTATCGACCATTGTGCCAACTACGCATTGGTTCATCGTTGTTGCGTTCGTCATTGGCGCGGTCTTTTCTGCGTTTGCTGGAAATGTAGGCATGCGCATTGCAACCCAAGCGAATGTTCGCACGACACAAGCGGCTCGTACATCGCTTGCCCAAGGATTGAAAGTCTCCTTCACGGGAGGAATGGTCATGGGTCTCGGTGTTGCGGGGCTAGCAGTGTTCGGATTGAGTGTGCTCTTCATTTTGTTACTGGGAATGAATTTGGCGCCCGAAACCACTTCGAGTGTTGACCAAATGACCGTTGTGCTTGAGGCCCTGGCCGGTTTCTCGCTCGGAGCGGAATCCATTGCCTTGTTCGCTCGTGTTGGCGGCGGTATTTACACCAAAGCAGCCGATGTTGGTGCGGATTTGGTGGGTAAGGTTGAAGCCGGCATTCCGGAGGATGATCCCCGTAATCCTGCTACCATTGCAGACAACGTAGGTGACAACGTAGGTGACGTGGCCGGTATGGGAGCGGACTTGTTTGGTTCGTATGTAGCCACCGTACTCGCTGCGATGGTATTGGGTAATGCCGTCATTCGTGGTACCGGAGGCTTGGACGACAACTTTGGTGGTCAGTCGACAATTTTGCTTCCATTAATTATTGCTGCTTTGGGCATCATCTTCTCCATTCTTGGAGGCATGATGATTCGTGTCAAAGAAGGTGCCAAAGAGAGCGATGTTCAGTCCGCACTTAATCGTGGTAACTGGGGGTCCATTCTGATGACGGCAGTCGCTTCCTACGCACTCATCACCTGGATGCTTCCTGCGACGATGCAAATGAGTGAAATTGGAGGTGCAGACGCCATCGTCTTTACACCAATGGACGTTTTCTGTGCCGTCATTGTTGGACTTATCGTTGGAGGTGTCATCAGCTACATGACCGAACACTTCACAGGCTTGGGCAAGAAGCCAGTCCTGGATATCGTCCAGAAGTCTTCGACCGGAGCGGCTACAAACATTATCGCTGGTCTTGCTACCGGCATGATCTCAACGTTTGGCCCCATTCTCCTATTTGCAACAGCCATCTACACTGCTTACGCTTTCGCTGGCTTCTACGGTGTAGCTATCGCTGCTTCTGCCATGATGGCGACAACCGCAATGCAACTTGCCATTGACGCCTTCGGACCGATTGCAGACAATGCAGGCGGGATCGCTGAGATGAGTGAACTCCCTGATGAAGTGCGTGAGCGGACTGACATTTTAGATTCTGTAGGTAACACAACAGCAGCCATCGGTAAAGGCTTTGCAATCGCTTCGGCTGCACTCACCGCCCTCGCCTTGTTCGCTGCTTATGTCGAATTCACTGGGATTGATGGCATCAACATCTTCAAAGCGAACGTGCTTGCCGCCCTTTTCATCGGCGGTATGGTTCCCGTTGTGTTCTCTGCGTTGGCGATGAACAGTGTCGGCAAGGCGGCTATGGAAATGGTCAAAGAAGTCCGACGTCAGTTCAAAGAAATTCCAGGAATCATGGAAGGTACTGGCACTCCAGAATACGGAAAATGTGTAGATATCTCTACGCAGGCAGCGTTGCGTGAGATGATGCTTCCTGGCGCGATGACCATCATCTTCCCCTTGGTGATTGGCTTACTTCCGCTCTTGTTAGGAATGCCCAACGCATGGGCAGCCGAGACGCTGGGAGGCTATATGGCTGGCGTGACCGTTTCGGGTGTGCTGTGGGCCATCTTCCAGAACAACGCAGGCGGCGCATGGGATAATGCCAAAAAGTCATTCGAGGCAGGCGTTGAAATCGACGGCAAAATGACCTTCAAAGGTTCTGACGCCCACAAAGCAGCTGTTACTGGGGATACGGTAGGTGATCCATTTAAGGATACAAGCGGACCTTCTATGAACATATTGATAAAATTGACGTGCCTCATTGGTCTCGTGATTGCCCCCATTCTTGGTGATCACGGCAGCGAGGCCGACAGCAGCCGCGCTGAGGCTATCGAAGCTCAGTCGGAAATGGAAGTGAATCCAACCGCATATGTCGTTGAAATCGACGCGGAAGGTTCAGCACACTAACCATCCATTCAACGAATGAAAAAAGGGACTCCAGTTGGAGTCCCTTTTTTCATGCCCTATGCAGCCCCATTCATATGCAATGAGGGAGAGTTGACTTGGGTCAGACAAACAGGCCGTGCAATTCAGCATCAACACCCTCGATAACCGCACCGAGGTCCTCCTTGTTTTCGTGGAAGCGGTTGTTGTCCACATCGATGACAAGCAACTTACCGGCACTGTACGTGCTAATCCACGCTTCGTAGCGTTCATTGAGGCGATTGAGGTAGTCCAACCGAATGGCCTCCTCGTAATCCCGTCCGCGCTTTTGGATGTTCTCTACAAGCTTCGGCACCGATGCACGCAGGTAAATCATCAAGTCAGGTGGGGAGATGAACCGCTCCATCAGCTGAAACAGGTCGAGGTAATTCTGAAAATCGCGCGAGCTCATCAGCCCCATCGCGTGTAAATTCGGGGCGAAAATGTGTGCGTCCTCGTAAATGGTTCGGTCCTGGATAACCTTCTTTCCGCTTTCCTGCAATTCGGCCAATTGGGCAAACCGTGACCGCAAGAAAAATACCTGCAAGTTGAACGACCAGCGTTGCATGTCCTTGTAGAAATCATTCAAGTACGGGTTGTCATCCACTTGCTCAAAATGTGGCTCGTAGCGGTAGTGTTTTGCGAGGAGCGTGGTCAGCGTGGTCTTACCCGACCCGATGTTTCCGGCGATGGCAATGTGCATAATTTTGGCTTCGTTGAAGGTGCAAAATAGGCCCATTTACATCGGAACGAAAACCGGGTTTTCAACAGGTCCCTCACACGGAATCAACGGTGAATTGTTAGGCCAATTCGCGCCGATCAGTTTCCAACTGCATGTCGAGCAGCGCATCCACGATAGAGCGGTCGCTCGCCAATCGCGGCACCTTGTGCTGTCCACCCAGTTTTCCTTTGGCCAGCAACCAACCATCAAACGTCCCTGTCGCCACACTGTGTCCAATGGGGAACCTCAAAGCCAACTCTGCCGTTCGTTTGGCATCATAATCGGAATTCTGACGACGCAGTGAAGCATCCAAGCATTCCATAAACAACGGCATCCCCCCTGCGGGAGGCTTGCTGAATTCAATGCACCATTCGTGCGCCCCGGTTTGCTCCAAGTTCATGAACACAGGGGCCACGGTATAATCGCGAACGTGCGCAGCGGCCAACATGCTCGCCTCTGCAATGGCGCGTTCTACCTGATCGACCATCACCTCCTCACCAAACGCGTTTAAATAGGACGTGGTGCGTCCGACCACGCGCATGCGAAAAGGGTGGACCTCCGTTATGCGTACCACATCACCCAATGCATACCGCCAGAGACCCGCATTGGTCGAAATGACAAGGGCATACTCCTCGCCCACTTCCAATTCACGCAATTCCAATGCTCGTGGATGCTCGGTATCCCACTCGGACATCGGGACAAATTCAAAGAAAATGCCATAATCCAACATCATCAGCATGTCGTCACCGTCCAATCGATCCTGCAATCCGAAGAAGCCTTCCGAAGCATTATAGGTTTCGAGGCAATCAAACGGCAGGCGCGTCTCACCAATCAAGGCATCAAATTCCGCTCGATAAGGTTCAAAGCTCACCCCTCCGTGCATGTACAATTGCAAATTTGGCCAGACCTCGCCCAGGGCCTCAGCCTGAGACATCTCCAACACCCGCTTTGCCACCACAAGCATCCAGCTCGGGATGCCCGCAAGAATTCGAACATCCTCGTTAAGGGTAGCATGCGCAAGTGCATCCACCTTCTCTTCCCAATTCTCCATGAGCGCGATGTCACGGCTCGGTGTGCGGCGGGCCTCTACCCAGAACGGCAGATTTCGAACGATGATCGCACTGAGGTCGCCGGTGAAGCCACCAGAATGGCTTTCTTGTAGGGCCGAAGACCCCCCAAGGATAAGATGCTTACCATCGTACAACTCCGCCTGGGGCCGTTGATCGCAAAAAAGAGCCAAGAGGTCCTTGCCTCCTTTGTAGTGGCAACCCAGCAACGACGCCTCTGTGACCGGCAAAAACTTGCTGCGGTCGGAACTCGTCCCTGAACTCTTGGCAAACCAGCGGGTTTCGCCAGGCCACAACACACCCAACTCTCCTTTCTGAGCACGTTGGATGTACGGTTTAAATTCATCATACGTTCGGATGGGAACTTGGCGTTGAAATTCCCGCAGTGTCCGTACACTCCCGAAACCGTGTTCCGCACCAAAGGAGGTGCTACCACCTTCAAACAGCAGGTGGCTGAAAAGATGACGCTGCAATTCAACCGGCCGCGAACGGACTTGCTCAATATTCATCATGCGCTTGCTGATGAACCAACGAAATGCAGCGTTAAGTGCCATGCGATGTGGTCGAAGTCCGAATTTAATCCGCAGAGCAAGACGAAAAAAGCACTTGAACAGGAAACCGATTAGAAAATCTGATTTCAGGGGGTTTAGGCGAACACCCTGCGGATGGCGGCGAGGGCATAGTCCACCTCTTCTGCGGTGTTGTAACGGCCAAAGGAAAACCGCAAACTCGCCCGTTGAGGGTCGTGGAATTCCAACGCCCGCAGCACGTGCGATCCCAATGTCGCGCCGCTCGAACAGGCACTACCCCCTGAGCATGCAACGCCTTCCAAGTCCAAAAGAAACAATGCCATTCCCGACTTAGGGTGGGGCGGAAACGACACATTCAATACCGTGTACAAGCCCTCTGGACTGTCCGAGTCTCCGTTGAATCGCACGCCAGGAATCGCCTCCGTCAGCCCATTGACCATACGCGCTTTCAGAGCGCGCACGTGGTCCTGATGCGAAGCGAGGTCATCATAAGCCAAGTCCATCGCCGTCGCGAGTCCAACGATGTTGTGGGTGCTCTCGGTACCGCCACGCACAGCGCGTTCTTGACTACCGCCCTCGATTTGGCCTTTTAGATGCAGGCCTTTGCGGATGTACAGAAATCCAACCCCCTTGGGGCCATGAAACTTGTGTGCTGAACACGTGATGAAATCCACAGGCAATGCCTCCAAATCAAATTCGTAATGGCACATTGTCTGCACCGTATCCGTATGAAACAGCGCACCGGCCTCCCGACACAATGCGCCAATGCGGTCCAGGTCCTGAATCACGGCCACCTCGTTGTTCGCGTGCATCAAGCTAACAATCGTCTTGCCTCCCTTGGACAGCAACGATTCAAGGTGTTCGAAGTCCACTTTACCGTCCGGCAGGTGACGAACCAGTTCAAGCTCCGTGCCTTCATTGCGTTGGAGGGATTCAGCGGTTTTGATAACGGCGCTGTGTTCCGCTTCCGAAGTAATGATGCGTGTGCACCTTAAGTCCCTGACGGCACTGCGCAAGGCAAGGTTATCGGCTTCCGTCCCACCCGATGTGAAATAGATGCAACTCGGGTGGCAATTGAGGTGCTTGGCAACCCGGCGACGACTCTGCTCAATAAGCACCCGAGATTTACGACCAACGGCGTGGCTTGAGGAAGGGTTTCCAAAGCTTTCCTGCAAAACAGGCACCATGGCTTTCACCACTTCCGGTGCGACTGCTGTCGTCGCGGCATTATCGAGGTAAACGTTCATCACTCAGTGTCCGTCACGCAAAAATGCACCTTTTTTGGTTTAATCCTCCAAAGCGCTCAGCAAGCCTTGCAGTTCACTCTTGAACCGGCTGCCCAATGCCGATGCCGCTTCGGGTGAAGAGGCCTCAGCGTAGACACGAATAATGGGCTCCGTGTTCGATTTCCGCAGGTGGACCCAGCCTTCGTCCAAATCGAATTTCACCCCATCCAGCGTATTCACATCGGCCTCGGGATGCGCCATCATCAATTGCTTCAACGCTTGTTCTACATCAACTGCCGGCAAGTCCAGTTTGTCTTTCGACATGAACCAGTCTGGATAAGAACGCCGCAGCGCACTGACTCGAACACCGGAGGCAGCCAGATGCGTCAAAAACAACGCCGTTCCGACAACGGCGTCTCGCCCGCAATGAGATGCAGGGTAAATAATCCCCCCGTTGCCTTCACCACCTATGACCGCGTCTGTTTCCTTTATGGCCTTGACCACATTCACCTCTCCCACTGCACTTGCCACGTATCGTCCACCCCGGGATTCAGTCACCTGGCGAAGGGCACGTGTTGAACTCATATTGCTCACCGTGTTTCCCGGGGTTTTGCTCAAAACGTAGTCGGCAACAGCTACCAACGTGTATTCCTCGCCAAACCAACTTCCATCCTCCCCCACAAATGCCAACCGATCCACATCGGGATCCACACTGATGCCGAGGTCACAGCCCTGGGCGACAACAGCCTCACATAGGTCTTTTAGATGAGCGGGTAAAGGCTCGGGATTGTGAGCAAACTGTCCCGTTGGCTCGCAATGGACCTGGACGACCTCACACCCCATAGCTTCGAGCAGCATCGGCAGTATGATTCCACCGCTGGAGTTTACTGCATCCACAGCCACCTTGAAACGATTAGCGCGCACCGCTTCTGCGTCAACCAAGTCCAACGCCAAAGCTTGCTCAACGTGCTTTTCCATCCAATCCGTCCGACGACTCACCCTTCCAATAGCATCCACTTCCGAATACTGCCCAGGGGCGTCGGAAAGCTCTAACACCCGCTCGCCAGCAGCGGCGCTTAAAAACTCACCGGAGGCGTCCAGCAGCTTCAAGGCATTCCATTGCCGCGGGTTGTGACTAGCCGTCAAGATGATGCCGCCATCAGCCCGCTCTTGCGGAACGGCCAATTCGACCGTCGGCGTAGTGCTGAGGCCCAGATCAATCACATCGACGCCTGCAGCGTTCAGTGTACCCACTAGCAAATCGCGCACTAGTTCTCCACTCAAACGCGCATCTCGCCCTACGACCACCTTAGGTCGAGGCTGCCCAGTCGCTTCTCGAATCCAGCGTGCATATCCAGTGGCAAATTTGACGACATCAGGGGGGGTTAGGCCTTCTCCGGGAGAACCTCCAATAGTTCCACGGATACCAGAAATAGATGTGATGAGCATAGGCCAAAAATACCATGGCTGAGCATGAGTCGTGAAAGAAATAACCTTGGATGTGAAAAAAGGAGTGTTCGAAATGCACTCGGGAACCTCTTCCCTTAGTAGATTTGATATGATGAATGAAGAAGGACGCGCGTACCGTGGTGAGCCTGCACTGAAAGGACTCGTTCAGAAGTTCGAGGCGATGGTCGAACACAGCGAGCAAGCCTTCTTCGACGTGGATGAATTGGAAGGTCTGATTGAGCACTACCTCGAACAGAAATCCATTCGCAAAGCCCACGCAGTTGCTCTCTATGCCGGTCAGCTTTATCCAGCGAACCTCGCTCTCAAACTGAAGCAAGCTCAGATTCGCATTGCCTCCGGTCAAGGCGTAAAAGCCGTGCCCTTATTGAAGGAATTGCTCGACATTGAGCCACTCAACGAAGAAGTCCTCGTTACCCTTGGAGCCGTCTACAGCCAGATGTCGGAGCACAAACTATCCATTGATTGTTTCAAGCGCGCACTGGTTTTTGCGGACAAGGAAGCCAAGCGGGAAATCCGCATCGATATTGCGTTGGAATTCGAAAACATGGGCGCCTGGCAAGAAGCCATTCGAAACCTACACGACGCTTTGGAGGAAGACCCGTTGAATGAAACAGCCGTCTACGAACTGGCATTTTGTTATGAGCGAACAGGACAGTTCAAACAAGCGGCTTCCTTCTACGAGCAATTCCTCGAAAAGCAGCCGTACTCCTTTGCCGCTTGGTACAGCATGGGCAATGCGCTGCAACATTCCGGCCGGTATACCCAAGCCATCGATGCCTACGACTTCGCAATCGCGATTGAGAGCGCCTTTGGCCCAGCTTATCATCAAAAAGCTGAAGCCCTAGTCGCCATGGAGCGCTACCAAGATGCCTTGTATACTTATGAGGAGACCCTTTCGTTCGAAGACCCCTCGCCCAGTACACGGTGTTACATGGGCGAATGCCTGGAGCGGATTGGAGATTTGAAACGCGCCGAAACCTATTACCGCGAAAGTTTGAAGTTGGATCCACGGTTTGCCGATGCCTTTGTCGGTTTGGGGGTACTCGCAGACATGCAAGGCCGACTCGGCGAAGCTTGCTCCCATTTTGAGCAAGCCTTGGAAATTGAGCCCAAACACGCCGACTACCATTTGCTACTTGCAACCAGTCTCAAAAAACGGGAGGAGCACGACAGAGCAGAAGAAGTCTACACCCAAGGTTTACTGCTTGACATACAACACGAAGAGCTATGGCTCGAACGCGTGGATAACATGCAACTGGCCCTAAGGCACGAGGACGCATTGCTCGTTATTGACGATGCGCTGGCTGCACTTCGTGAAGCGCCCAACTTGCGCTACCGACGATTCATCAGCCTGTATGTTCTGGGCCAACAAAAAGCAGCTTTCGACCTGCTTGAATTTCTTTTGACACACCATTATGATCAGTCCGAAATTCTCCTGAATTTCTTACCTGCGCTTGCCAATGATGCGCGCTACATCGAACGGATTGAACGATTTAAACCTTAAACCATGTTCGAAATTTCGCATCTACCCGAACGCCCTGTACGCCCCCGCACCAATGGCTTGACCATGGTGATGGACAAAGGGCTAAGCCTGCGGCAAGCAGAAGATCTCATTGAGACAGGTGGCGAGCTGGTCGACTTTCTGAAGCTGGGCTTTGGAACCTCCTTAGTCACGAACAATGTCGTAGACAAGGTGAAGCGATATCACGAAGCTGGATTTGACGTCTACTGCGGCGGCACCTTATTCGAGGCGTTTTACGTCCGCAATGAAATCGAAAACTACCTCCGGTTCATCGACAGCCTGGGCATCACGTGCTTAGAAGTCAGTGACGGTTCGATGGTCATTCCCCACGACGAAAAATGTGAGCTCATCAGCCGGCTGAGCAAAAACTACAAGGTCCTTTCCGAAGTTGGATCCAAGGAAGAAGGAATCCTCATCAGCCCGGCTAAATGGATTCGCATGATGAGCAACGAACTCCAAGCCGGGAGTTTCAAGGTCATTGCTGAAGCCCGTGAGAGCGGAAATGTCGGAATTTACCGTCCGAATGGCAGCGCTCACGTGCAACTTGTTAAGCGAATCCTTGCCAATGTCGCACTGGAAGACATCCTCTGGGAAGCCCCTAAGAAGCCCCAACAGGTTTGGTTCCTCCGCCAATTCGGAGCGAATGTCAACTTGGGAAATATCGGACCAAACGATTTGATTCCTCTGGAATGCCTACGGCTCGGACTTCGGGGAGATACGTTCTTCGAACATCTGCCTGAAGCGCTGGCTGAGGGCAAACGCCTCGTGAGCGAGACCGTTGAGGAAGACTAATCCCAACACTTGACCGATGCAGCCTCCCGTCCCAACCATCACGCCTCATGAAGTCCAACAATGGCAGGCGGACGGTAAAGGTTTTTCGTTCTTGGACATCCGAGAAATCCATGAAGTAACTGTGAGTACTTTGACGCAATCGCACATCCCCATGGCGTTTTGCCTCAGCCGACAAGCAGAGATCCCCCGAACCCACGCGGTAGTGGTATACTGCCGCTCCGGAGCACGATCAGCAGCAACCGTAAGTGCACTCATGACCAAATACAACTTTGACAACCTGTACAGCTTGGAAGGCGGAATTACGCAGTGGTGCGCTGTCTTCTGTCCCGAAAAAGAAGTGGGATGAAACGCCACCTTGGGATTTTTCTGCGCGGCATGGCCATGGGGGCTGCGGATCTTGTTCCAGGTGTTTCCGGAGGCACCGTCGCGTTGATTACAGGCATCTACGACGAACTCCTGCAATCCATCTCAGCCGTGTCTTGGGGACTCGTTCAAACGTGGAGAGATAAAGGATTACGCGGGGTAATGCATACGCTAAACGCTCCCTTTCTGATTGCCTTGGTGGCTGGAATTGGCGCCAGCATTGTCGCATTGTCCGGTCTCCTCCACCATTTACTTGAATACCACAAGGCCCCTTTGTTCGCCTTTTTCTTTGGCCTTGTAGCGGCTTCCATCCCTTTGGTTGGTCGCGAAATAAGCCAGCGCAATGCAGCTCATACGATTCTGTTTATTGCTGGTGCAGCCATCACATTTATTGTGGGCTCCTTGCCACCGCTTGAGGTTGAACCGAGCTTGGTTTATCTGTTTGTTTGCGGGGCAGTTGCCGCATGTGCGATGATTTTGCCCGGCATTTCTGGCAGCTTCATCTTGTTGTTATTGGGTGTGTACAGCGCCGTCATTGGGGCACTCAAGGAGTTGGATCTGATGGTGATTGTCACAGTAGGTGCTGGAGTCGTCACCGGACTCTTGGGGTTCAGCAAAGGGCTTAAGGCCCTGCTCGCAAGCGCTAGAAGTCGGGTCATGGCGACCCTAACGGGCTTTCTGCTTGGCTCCTTGCAAGCCCTATGGCCCTGGAAGGAAAACGCATTGCTGCTCCACACCCATAGCGACGGCAGGGAAACCTGGCTCCAAACGAATGCATGGCCCGACTCAGGTGATTTATTCTTTTGCCTCGCTTGTGCTGCGGCAGGTATAGGTTTGGTCGTTGCTCTGCAATGGCTTGGTAACCGGCTGGCTGCATGAGTATCACGCGAAGGTTTGGAGTCTTGGGGCGATCCCTCTCTCACAGCCACTCTCCGGCTCTGTTCGCAGATCGGTTCACCGCTTGGGGCGTCATCGACACCTCGTACGAGCGGTTTGAACGCGCTGACTTGGAAGGGCTTGAGAATTGGCTCGAAACCGAAGCACATGCCTCGCCAGCATTAAAAGGATTGAACATTACAATTCCATACAAGCAATCCATCATCCCGTTCTTGCAGGACTTGACGCCCACAGCTCGGGCCATTGGTGCAGTAAATGCCATCAAGCGGACAGCCAACGGATGGATCGGACACAACACAGATGCGGAGGGCTTCATGAAATCACTCCGTCCCTTCCTGACATCGTCGCAAGAACGTGCCCTGATTTTGGGCAATGGAGGCGCCGCTGCTGCCGTCCGACACGGATTGCAATCACTGGGTATCGATGTAATCCACGTCACCCGATCACCCATCGCATGGGAGGCGATGCGCTATGAGACCCTGAATTCGGCCTACCTCAGGCATTGCAAACTTGTTGTGCAATGCACCCCTGTGGGTACCTATCCGGATACAGAGGCAAGAATCGAACTCCCATGGGATGGTCTCACACCTGAGCACCTCGTCGTGGACCTGGTATACAACCCAGCGCAGACTGCGTTCCTCAGCCGCGCCGAGGCAGCTGGGGCGCAAACAATGAACGGTAAATCCATGTTAATTGCTCAAGCGGAAGCGGCTTGGGATTGGTGGAACAATGGCACCTGACTTCGGCAGTACCCACTTATTTTTACAGTTGCATGCACGCTGACGAATCCCACCTCCCTCCAACCGAACAATCAGGGCCTCACCAGGGGTTGGAATACAAGTCCATTTCGGAATTGGTCTGTGCCATGCACGGCCAGACACAAGCTGCCTTCGATGCGGTCGGCGGAAGCCTTGACAGCGTTGAGCACTTCATTGAAGCTTTGGTAGCACGCATGAAAAACGGCGGTCGGCTCTTTTACATAGGCGCGGGAACGAGCGGCAGATTGGGCGTATTGGATGCCAGTGAATGCCCTCCGACATTTGGGGTGAACCCCACTCAGGTGCAAGGTTGGATCGCAGGAGGCGATGGAGCACTCCGAGTAGCGGTAGAAGGCGCTGAGGACAATCCCAATGGGGCTTGGGATGACCTGTCCCCCGCACTACCCGATAAGCTAGACACCTTAGTAGGAATCGCCGCTTCGGGAAGAACGCCATACGTAATCGGAGGCTTGAAAGCTGCGCGGGAGGCCGGCCTCCTGACGGCCTGCATCACGTGCAATCCCGATTCGGCCGTCGTCGAAGCAGCAGAACACGCCATGGTCGCGGTCACAGGCCCCGAATTCGTAACAGGTAGCACGCGCTTGAACGCCGGGACAGCCACCAAGCTGATCCTCAACTTAATCAGCACGACGGCCATGATCCAACTCGGTCACGTCGTGGGCTCTAGGATGGTAGATATGAAGCCCTCCAATACCAAGCTTGAAGAACGGGGCATTCGGATGATCCAAGACGCCACAGGTGTGTCTTCGAAGGCGGCAGCGGAATCACTCCGGTTAACCCGTGATGTGCGCGCATCAATTGAGCAACTGAAAGGACAAGGATAAAAAGTACCATGCATACACTGGAACCCTATTACGCATGGCGCAACCACTACGTCGCGAGCAACGACCCGCGTAGTCCCTTTTATGACCGGACATACAGCGAGTTTGAATACTCAACCAAAGTCTACAACTATTTCATCCATCCCCAGTGGGACTCCATCCACTCGCCCACGTTATTCTGTAAAATTTTATTCGTTGACTACGACGAGCATTTCGCAATTATCGAATTCATCGGGGAGTGGAACGATTGCTTGTACAACGACATCATGCAGCTCAAACGCGAAGTCATTGACGTGCTCATTGCGGAGGGAATCTACCGCTACATCCTGATTGGTGAAAACGTCTTGAATTTTCACTTCAGTGACGATTGCTACTACGAAGAGTGGTTCGATGAAGTAACCGAAGAAGACGGGTGGATCGCCTTATTGAATTTTCGAGAGCACGTAATTGATGACATGAAGGCCATCGACCTTGACAGCTATTTCGTCTTGGGTGGCGAATTGAGCGAACTCGGATGGCGGACGTTTTCTCCGGCGAACCTCTACCAGCGCATCGACGATTGCGTCAACCAGCGCTTGGGTCTGATTGGATAGTCACCATCCACGCCTTCAAGTTTCCCACCACCAGCCGGTCGATGGGAAAACGCATGGCATCCGGTGTCAGACTATCCACAGCCTGCCAATTCATTTCGAGCAGTGGCTCCGTAGCGGCTACGGTGGCTGGCCTCTCATCCCACCACGCCACGCCGTCGTGATCTGCCTGCATCCAATGGTAGACCGCGAGAATTTGCTCGTCATCCCGGAAGGCACTGCGAACGAAAAAATCATTGGTGTAGGCGTGCCCCAGCCATGTGAGGCCATCCGATGATCCCAACTCTTCGGTGCACTCCCTCCAAAGTGTATCCACCAGCGCCTCGCCAGTTTCTAAACCTCCCCCCGGGAATTTACATCCCACAGAGCCATCGGGAAACCTCTCGCGCGCCACAAGGATGTGGGTGCGTGCTGGATTCAAGATCAAAGCGTAACACCGCACATTCCATCGAGATACCGGAATGCTGCGCGCCACCAGCATTTCCCGTTTGCCAGGAGGGCCCGGGTACCGTTCAGCCTTCCATCCTGCGCGTTCCATGTTACGCCGCACCTGTCCTTTAGCACAGTAAGTGGCCAGAACCGCACCCGGATTCATCCAAGACAACAACGACTCGAAGATTCCTATATGCCAAAGCTCAGGCTGCTGGGCAGGCGCGAAGGCATCGAAAAAGCATACATCAAAAGTCCCTGATCCTTTCCAGCCTTGAAGGGTAGTGTGCAAGATTTGAGCTGAAAAGCCATCGGCCGAGAAACCATTGGGCTCAACGGCCTGCTCGTGAAGTGCGCTCATGCGCCATTCCAAGTCCTTCGAAAGGCCTGAAGAAGTCCATGTTATGACCTCATGCGGTTCCAGCGGGTATGGCTCCAAGCCAATGTATTCCAGATGGATGCCCTGGCGCTCTGCCCATTGCCAGGCTAGTGCCGCATTTAGCCCTGTACCGAAGCCCACCTCGAGCACGCGTATGCGCCCAGATACCTCCTGATTTTCCGACCACCAAAGTTCCAAACCATGGTCGATGAATACGTGTTCAGACTCGGTTAGCGCACCGTAAATGCTGTGGTATGCGACGCCCCATTCCGCAACTTCCAAGGTGGGCGATCCGTCCTTTGTTGTCGTGAGGCGACGGCTCCATGTGCGGCGAGAGGGGTTCAATGGATTGCTTCTTTAAAAGTGCTCGATAGCGCCAAGCCCGAACAACGCAAAGTCCAAGCGGACTGGATCCTCCTCATCCACCTGCCGCAGGGCAGTTGTGAGCAATTCAACGGCCTTCCAATCATTTTGTTTTCGCGTTAACAACCCAAGTTTACGTCCTACGTTCCCGGTGTGCACATCCAACGGCAACATCAACTGCTTTGGTGTGATTTGGCTCCAAACTCCGAAGTCCACCCCCAGCCGATTCGGGCGCACCATCCACCGGAGAAACATGTTCAAGCGTTTGGCGGCAGAACCGCGAACAGGCGTTGCCACATGTTTACGGGTGCGGTCTGCTTCGTACCCGCGCTGCGCAGCTGCTTCAAAAAACCGATTGTGGAAGACAGTGAGACACGCCTCAGCATGCACTTCTCTGTCCGACGGTACAAAGGCGTATTCAAGCCCTCCGTAGGTTTTGACTATGACTTGAAGTGCATTCAAGAAAACCTCAGCATCGCGAGGCTGAAACGTGCGGTGAACAAACCCCTTCGCAGCCGCGCGAATATCTTCTTGGGTCGCATGTTCCATGAAATCGCGAGGGGCCCCTTCCAAGCGGTCCATGAATGCGCCAGCACTGGCGAGAATGGTTTTGCGCTGCCCCCAAGCAAGGGTCGCGGCGATGAATCCAGAGAGCTCGATGTCTGCCTTATCGGAGAACCGATGGGGAATCGCAATGGGATCGTGGGGGATAAAATCTGGCCGCTCGTAAGCGGCTGCTTTTTCCAGCAAGAAGTCCCGGAGATCAACCGACACGCGTATTTTTAAATCCTTCGTTACTTGCTTCGCCATCGCGCACAAAATTGGAGCTAAATTTGCAGAGAATGGAATTTGTGCATCCAGAAATACTTTGGGGTCTAGGTGCACTGGCTATTCCAATAGCCATACATCTCCTTCATTTCCGAAGATTCAAGCGTGTTCGCTTTTCTCAAGTCGCTTTTCTCAAGGATGTCCAGCGCGACACGCGGGCAACGCAACAAATCCGGCACTGGTGGGTGTTGCTGATGCGCTTGATTGCATTTGCTGCACTTATCGTTGCATTTGCACAACCAACGTGGTTTGATGGCGCTGAACCCGCTTCAGCGTCTAAGGGTGGACATGTCGTATCCATTTACGTTGACAACAGCCTATCAATGGAAGGCATGGGAGAGGAAGGCCAGCTGCTTCAATCCGCTCGCAATAAGGCTTCATTGGTGGTCGAGCAATACGAGCCTACTGATCAATTTCAAGTCCTCACGAATGAATTTTCGGGACGGGACCAGGCATTTCTAACGCGGGATCAGGCTATGGAACGTATCGAAGGCATTCGTCTCACGCACCAGTCGCAACCCTTGAATTCCATTCTTCAGCGCATTGAAAATCAAATCGGAAAAGCCACCGATCGCTTAACGTCGGCATACTTATTCAGTGATTTGCAAGCCTCCACTCATCGTTTACCGGCCGAGGCAGCACCGCCCGACTCTTCCATCCAATGGTTCTTTGTGCCAGAGCTATCAAGCAGTGCCCCGAACATCTGGGTTGACTCTGTCTGGTTCGATGAACCTGTTCGAATCGAAGGCAGGCAAGCGTCCTTGCGTGTGCGAATGCAGCACAATTCACGGGCAGCAGTGGATCGCATTCCCATGAATCTGCGCATCAATGGCGAACGGGTGGCCATAGGAACATTCAACCTTGTGCCCGGCATTCCCACTGATACTGTTCTTCGCTATACCAATGGAATTGCGGGTATCCAGTCGGCTACTGTAGAAATCGATGATGCACCCATCCGGTTTGATGACCGTTGGCATTTCGGGTTTGATGTATTGAATCAAATCAACATTCTTGTACTCTCCTCTGGCAATTCAGAGGATGTCAATGCTGCGTTGAGCCGCGCCTACAACACAGCCGGCGGATTGTACCGTGTCACTTATCAAACCGAGTGGAGTCCAGGAGATTTCGCAGGACAGCAGGTAGTCATCCTAAACGATTGGCCAGAGTCTAGCTCCGGATTTACCAACGCACTTCTAACGTATGTCGAAGAAGGGGGAACAATGGTCAAAATCCCAACGAAAAGCAATCCCAACTCCGCACTGCTAGCGGGGTTCGGAGTGGCCGAGCCATCCTCGTGGGTTGAACAAACAGATCGAGTGAGTGATCTTCAAATTGATCATCCATTCTTCACGGATATGTTTGCACAATCGCCGGAGCGCATTGACCTGCCTACCATTGAATCCATTTGGAACCGCAGCGCAGCTCCGAAAGAAGAGGCACTGGCCACCACGGAATCCGGACGGACCTTTTTTTCAAGAATTCCCAGAGGGCGCGGTCAAGCCTTCATTTTGAATTCAGGTGCTGCTGTGGAAGCGACCAATTTGATTCGGCATGCCTTCTGGGTACCGCTCATGCTTCGCATCGCTGAGCGCTCCTCTTTGCATGTAATTCATCAGGCCGAATTGGGTGCCACCGAAGCATGGGCGGTTACTACACCGCTCCGCCGGGAAAGTGAGTGGTCCATGGAAGGCCCACAACAATGGGGAGCCGCTTCGGAGACGCGTGCGATGCAGTGGCTCCCGGAAGTACGTGAACTCGGGCAACGTGCACAGGTCAAATTGGCGGGTGTACCATTTGAAACAGGCCATTACATTCTAATGGATGGAACAACCTCCGTTGCCGCCATCGGTCTGAACCAAGACCGAGCCGAGTCAGACCATCTTGCTTGGAGCGCTTCGGACTTTGAAGCTGCTTGGAATGCGCTGTCATGGCCGACGATGCGTGTTCTCGCCGGAACCAGTTCTACATTGCCTCAAATCATCCAGCGCATGGAGCAAGGCCTCCCCTTGTGGAAGGCGTTGCTCCTCATTGCTGTTGCAGCCCTTGCTGCTGAAACCTTATTCCTCCGATTATGGAAATCATCATCAAAGGCGTAACCATCACCGACCCCGGCGGCCCACATCACGGAACCACCAAAGACGTGCATGTCCGGAACGGTGTAATTATTGACATTCAGGATGCGATTACTTCATCCCCTGAAGCCACCGAGTGGAATGAGCCCGGTGCTCACCTATCGATCGGATGGATGGACCTGCAAGCGGATTTTGCCGATCCTGGATTTGAGCAAAAGGAGGGCCTGGAAAACGGACTACATGCTGCCCAAGCAGGTGGTTTTACCCACGTCGTACTCAACGTGAACCAATATCCTGTACCGGATACCAAATCCAACATTGCCTACCTCATCTCCCGTTCGGCCAACCTCGATGCGCATCTTCTTCCGATGGGGACCGTTTCCAAAGGACGGGAGGGAAAGCAACTCTCCGAAATGCGCGACCTCGCGCAAGCTGGCGCGGTAGCCTTCTCGGACGATGCCCCGCTCAACAGCGTTGAAATGCTGCGTCGCGCGCTTGAATACGCTCACGGCTTACCCCACCCCATCGTTACGCGCCCCCTTGAAATGGGACTGAATTCCCATCCACAGATGCATGAATCCAGCACCAGCACGCACATGGGTGTCGTGGGGAACCCGACCGCATCGGAAACGATGCGTATGAAACGTGACCTCGATATCTTGCGCTACACAGGGGGTAAACTGCACTTCTCGTGCATCAGTTCATCGGAGTCTGTGAAGCTAATCCGAGAAGCCAAAGACGAGGGGTTGTACGTCACCTGCGCAACTTCTGCGCACCACCTCTTCTTTGTAGATGAAGACCTCAGCACCTTTGATGGCACCCTGAAGACACTACCGCCCTTCCGGGCAACCACTGACAGGCAGGCCTTGTGCGACGGACTTTTAGATGGAACGATTGACGCGCTGGTATCGGACCACCGCCCGGAAGACCTTGAACACCATGACGTGGAGTTTATGCTCGCATCCCATGGAATGGCCGGTATTGAATCGGTATTCCCTGTGGCCCTTTCTGGGCTGGCGGATGCCCCTGGTGCACACGGAGCTATCATCCGAGCTTTGACGGTCGGTCCGCGTGCGGTACTGGGCTTGGATGTGCCTCACATCGAAGAAGGTGCTGCGGCCAATTTGACGTGGTACCACCCTACCCAATCGAGTGCAGAAGCGAAGGTGTCAATCGCCGAAAATCACCCCAAGTACGCAAGCCGTTCGACCGCCTTCATTGGTGAAGGAGTGGTGCTGGGTACGGTGCTGGGTTGAGGGTGATTACGCCTCACCCTGCGGTCCGCTGAAGGTCAGCGGCATGGCCGGGTCTTGGTTTCCTTTTGGCGGCTGAATGGGACCCTGTTGTTGCTCAAACCGCTTGACATTTTCACTCAACGCATGCAGGAGGCGCTTGGCATGATGCGGGGCAAGTATAATGCGACTGCGTACTTGGGCTTGTTTCATCCCGGGCATCACCTGTGCAAAATCCACCACAAACTCTACGGGACTGTGGGTAATCACGGCCAGGTTGGAGTACGTACCCGATGACAGTTCCTCCGGCAAATCAATGTTCAGTTGCTTCTTCTTTTCTTCTTGTGACATGGCAGCAGTCGTTAAGGGATTATCGTTGATTGAAGTCCAACTCCAGCAAGGTACGCAACGTGCTGATGCGGCGAGTCACGGAAGACAGGGATTCCCGTTGGTAGGGGTCAAAGTGAATGGCCCCCAATCCTGCTTCGAGCGCTCCTTGAACATCGCATTCCCAATCATCACCGATCATAACAGCACGGTCAGCGCTTGAATCGGCCAAGACCAAGCACTTTGTGAAGCACTTCGGATCTGGCTTTTTAAATCCCAAAGCATCGCTTGTGAACACCCCGTCAAAAAACGGTTCAAGTCCACTTCGACTAACCTTGATGTGCTGCACTTCTTCAAATCCATTGGTTAAAATGAACATGCGGTGCCCGCGCGTCTTCAACGCTTGGCACACTTCGATGGCTCCATCAAAGAGGGCGGTACGGTAGGGCGCACGTTGGACATAAGCAGTCCCCATGGCCTCTGCCAGCGCTTCCATACCTTCAAATGCTGGAAAACCCAATCTTTCCATGGCCTTTCGAAAGCGCAATGGCCGGAGCAATTCCTTTGTGATACGGCCCTCTCGATATGCTTTCCAGCATTTCTCGTTTTCCGCCTCATACACGGTAATGAATTCTCCAGCGGTTTTGGGCTGGGGCAAGTTGGGCTGAGCAATTTCGATGAAAATCTCCTCCAAGGCCTCTCGGGAATTGCGGTCAAAGTCCCACAATGTGCGGTCCAAATCAAAAAACAAGTCAACAAGCGAATTTGGCGTGGACATGTCCCTAAGGTACATCAGCTCAACCAATGTCAATGACCCAAAAAGAGAGTGCAGTCAGGATGAACGACCAAGAGACGAAAGCCGCCAATAAGATCCATGGCATACGCTCGTCACGCTGGTAATATTTTGCCGCTAGCATGGAGGCTATAGGAACGGAAATCAGGCCGCTCACGGCGAGCAATCCCCACATGCCATAGAGCCTACGAAACCGAACCATACGCCTTCGTTGCGGTGTAAAAAACGGTCGCTTGGGCCCTCTCTCCCCCCGAAAATCAGCCCACTTCTTCAGGATCCACTTGCCCGAGAAATAAAAAATCCATACCCCTACCGCCGCGCCTGCTGAGGTGATGATGACAGTCGACCAAAATCCCCAGCCACGCGCAATCATCAGCGATGGTGTCACAAAAAATTTGACCACCGCTCCAAACATCCAAAGTAAAATTTCAAGGATACTTGGCATGCTCACATCTTTGTTCCAAAGGCCAAGTCACCGGCATCTCCCAATCCCGGAATAATGTAGCCTTTGTTGTTCAACTCGGAATCCACAGCAGCCACCCAGAGGTGAGCATTCGGATGATGCTTTTGAAGGTGAGCAATTCCTTGCTTACTCGCGATGGCGACCAATACATGCACCGCCGTCGGTGTACCGTGTGATGCGAAGAGCGCCGTCAACACTTGAACCAACGACTCACCGGTGGCGAGCATTGGATCGGACACTACCAAGACCTTTCCGTCCAGCGGGGGGGCGCTTACGGCATCAATGCCGATTTTGAAGGCGCTGTGCGCTTCATCGACGTAGTTACGACATGCTGACACAAAGGCTTGCTCAGCACGATCAAATACATCAGCCACTCCCTCGTGCAAGGGCAATCCGGCCCGGAGAATGGTAGCCAATACAGGCTGTTCAGCGAGGCGATTTATCGGCACGGAGCCCAACGGCGTCTGAACCTGGGCTGAGGTAAACGCCATGGACTTGCTCATCTCAGCAGCCATGACACTTCCCAATCGCTTCAGATTAAACCGAAAGCGCAGGGGATCCTGCTGTTTCTCTACATCGCGAAGCTCAGCTACAAATTCGTTGACTACGCTGTTGGTTGATGAGAAATCCGTTATCATGGGCACTGTTTTAACACACGCGTTCAAATACTTGTTCGTACACCATACGCCACCCTATCCACTCCTCGCATTCACTCACTGTTTCGTTGTGCCAAAGCAAGGTCAACTCACCATCAACAGCCTTCACTTCGTGCGCCAGCTCCTCCAGGGAATCCAGTGCTTGATTCGGAGAAAGCTTCATGTAGCAATTCAATGTAGCATCCATTGCGGAAACGGGATGAATGGTCAGTTCCAACGGCCTATTCGAAGAAGCATCAAACGCTCGAAAAGGACGCGACATACCTGCACGAAAACCAATACTATCGGCATATCCTAAGCTATGGTCATGTCGGATCCCAACTTCTGCCAATCGCCTCCAGCTCGCAGGCAAGCGCTGAAGCAAGTAGTGCTGCCGAGCATTATGGACGGGCATCTTTGAAATTTCTTCCAACCGAACAATCTCCATTTTCAGTTTTTCAGCATGGCTCGAATCGTGGCTAGCAACACCAGGATGAATGCCAACTTTTGCGGATTGGGAGAGGCGATGCACCAGCGCTTTCATACCCGGCTGACGCCAATCCACTGGCCGGTCGTTCGGCCCGCGATTTGCAAGCAAGAAAAAATACCGGGCCTGCAAGCCATGTGCTGCGTGAACAGATTCCAGCCAATCGTAAGTGTCGTAAGGATCCGGCTTTCCTAATGCAAGGACACGCCAGCGTTCAGCCAAGCGGATTCTGCTTCCTGTCAAGATGTCTTTCACTGTGGCACCTGCGGTGCGCAATGCACTGCGATGCCGGTAGGCATATGCGCTGTCCACGTCAATGGTCGGATTGACTTTATAAGAGCAAGAGCGAGGCATGATGCCTACCGAAGATGCCCAAGCTCGGATGCGCACCTCCACCTCTGGCCGCAGCAACCAATTCTCCGAGTATGCCATGGAAGCTGCTGCTTGAAAACGACCCATGCCGTCGAAAGCCGCGTCAGAAGCATTGTATTCTTCCAATCGGGTTACCATCCAAAACACCCAGCTCCACCAATCCACATCAATGCGACCGGCGGATTCATTGGCCACACCAAAAGGAAGCCTTCCTTTACCGGGAACTCCCGGTCCTGACATGTCGGACCATGTGCTTCGAGCGGGATGATCCAACCCTGTTCCCTCCAGAAGTCCACAGGCGGGAATCCAAGCGGCGGCTAATTCCGTTTCCCGTTTGCCTCCGTATTGAATTTTCAGGCCTTCGCTTTGCTTCCACTGGACACGAGAATCACACCATTGATAAGGCCGGCCAAGCACCACGTCGAAGACGATGTACGCCACGTATTTGTGGCGTGCAGTAAAGGCACCATCTGCCGCCCATAGGTTTACCGATTCAGCCATGTTCGCAAGGTCTGAGCAATGTGCAACGCCGCCTTTCCATTCCCATACAATGGAGCGGAGAAATCCATCTTATCATGTCCCTCCTCCAACGCAGTGATTGCTGCATCCATTTCATCTGGCTTGGGGCACAAACGGGCAACACCGTGATCCATTAACTCCGTCCACTCGGTAGTTTCGCGTAACACCAGAGCAGGTCGGCCCATGAAATACGCCTCCTTTTGCAAACCACCAGAATCCGTCCAAACTTGTCGCGCTGCTTTCAACCAGCTGATCATCTGCAGATAGCTCGCTGGTTCTTGCGCGTCAATGCCAAGGTCAAGGAGCTGACCGCTCCAAGCTTTGCCGTAAATGCGTTCCGCTACCCGAGCAGTTCTGGGATGAACGGGGAAAAGCAATTGCCACCCCCTCGATTTGGCTGCCGAACCAGCAGATTCCAACCAAGCCCTCAGCCTATCGGGATTGTCCACATTTGATGGCCGATGTAGCGTAAGGACAACGGTTCGAGAATCCTCCGAAACAGGTAGGACTTCACCTCCAAAATGCCGCGCGGTATCGAGCATGAGATCACCGGAAACCTCGACAATTAGCCCCTCTCGAGCGCCGCTCACGATTCCTTCTCTCGCGAGCAATGCAACAGCAGCCTTCGAGGGGCAAAACAGCACATCACTTATGGCGTCCGTGAGAATGCGGTTGATTTCCTCCGGCATGTTGCGATCGAATGACCTGAGACCGGCTTCGATGTGGACCGCCGGCGTACCTGTCCGGTTTGCCGCCAACGCTCCAGCGAGCGTGGAATCAGTATCTCCGAAAAGGATAACCGCATCGGGCGCATCTTTCATAATCGCCGCCATCACGCCCTCCATCATCTCGCCCATGCGCAACGCGGGATCCTTTGAAACGTTCAAGACATGATGCGCAGCTGGCAGGTTTAATTCGTCAACGAAACGCCCCGCCATGTCGTGGGAATAATGCTGTCCTGTGTGCAAGACCCGTTCTTCAATGCCCAAATGAGCCTCTTCCAACACACGGCTCAGTGCACTGGCTTTCATCCATTGGGGCCTAGCCCCGATGACCGTAAGAACACGTTTCATTTCAATCGATAAATGGCTGACACAGCGGCGAAATCAAAGCTCGCCTTCGTCAGCGAAGCTAAAGTAACGGTTGCGGGAAACAATCAAGTGATCAAGCAACGGACAATCCAACATTTCACCTGCCCATTGAAGATTTTTTGTGAGCTCTCGGTCGGATCGACTGGGTCGAACATTGCCAGACGGGTGGTTGTGCACGGCAATGATTCCAGCAGCTCGCATCGCGAGGGCCTTGGAAAAGATAAGCTTGGGATCGGCTACCGTGCCCGTCAACCCTCCCTTGCTGACCATGACTTCGGCCATAATCGCATTGGAGCGCCGCAAAAGCACCAGCCAAAATTCCTCATGGCCCAAATCCGACAATCGGATGGCGAAGCGCTCAAACACGTCAACTGACGAACGGATGAAGGAGCCGTTGGGCGGGACCGTCATCTGCCGACGTCTACCCAGTTCCAATGCCGCTGACAATTGAAGGGCTTTTGCGCGGCCGATACCCTGAACTTCCGTCATGCCCAAGGGAGGAATCGAGGAAAGCACCGCCAAGTCTCCCTGCACAAGCTCGAGTAAATCCTGAGCCGCCTTATGCACCGGCTGGCCCTGAACGCCTGAACCCAGCAAAACAGTAATTAATTCAGCCACGCCCAACTCCTGTGGTCCGGCCAACAGTAATTTCTCTCTCGGCATCAATACTTGGCGCTCATGCTCCATCGTCTTCTTTTTTGAGCATAAAAAAGCCCCCTAATCTAGGGGGCTAATTTCAATGCTATGTCGATGCACTCAAAGCTTCGCTACATGTACGGCGAGGCTGGATTTGAGGTTTGAGGCTTTGTTCTTGTGGATCACGTTGTTCTTCGCCAACTTGTCCAACATCGCTGCAACCACAGGAAGCATCTCTGCTGCCTTTTTCGCATCGGTGGTTGCACGGAGTGCGCGGACTGCGTTTCGCACTGTTTTGTGTTGGTAACGGTTGCGCGCCGCTTTCTTGCGATCAGAGCGGATGCGCTTCAATGAGGATTTGTGATGAGCCATAAGCTTTCGTCTGTATTATCCCATTAAGGGGGTGCAAATATAGCATTTATTCCAATGTGCACAAGCCCCTCAGGGAAAGAAACAGAAAGGGCGCACCCCTGCGCCCTTTCACCCTAACAATCTACTCGTATTTCGATAACGACGCCTGCAAACCTCGCATCAAAACACGACGCGATATTACATAAATATTTTCCATTAACAGCAAAATAAGTCGACTAAAATGTTTATTTTGTAGTCAAAGGAGGTTGTAAGGCTTTTTACCGGATTCTCCATTCATGCCCTTCGCGCGAAAAATCAAAGCAAGCAAGCCTACCTTTGAGCGAGGTTCATGAATCCTACCCCACGCCACCGGTTGTCGACTGCTTTCAATAGAATGATGTGCCTGTTATTTTTGGGGCATCTGGGACACCTGGCCTGTGCTCAAGACCTATTCGAAGACATTTCTGAAGCAGCGGGGGTTGCAGTGGATGGCTTGCACCATGCTGTCGCCATCGGAGATTTCGATCGCGACGGACGTGAGGACATCTACGTGGGCACCAAGTTTGCCCCCAACCGCTTATTCCGGAACCTCGGTGGCATGCAATTCGAAGAAGTTGCAATTCCAGCAGGGGTAGCGGATGAGGGAACGACCAATGCCGTCATATGGGCGGACTTCAATAATGACGGATGGTTGGATTTGATCACCGGTAATTACCTAGATCCGAATCGGCTCTTTCTAAACAACGGGGACGGCACCTTCACCGATGCCACAGACACGTGGAATGCTGGGAATGCTGGGCCGTGCCGGAGCCTGCACGCGGCAGACATCGATGGAGACGGCTGGTTGGATTTGTACGTAGTCAACATAAATAGCCACAACGCCATGCTGCGGAACCTGGAAGGAACCGGCTTCCAAAACGTCACCTTTCCCTCTGGAACGGTGGATACCGGAATCGGCATGGGGGCGTTATTTTTTGATGCTGACAACGATGGAGATGTGGATTTGTATGCTACACACGATGGCAACCAAGTCAACAACTTTTTCAGGAATGACGGCCAAGGCAGTTTCACTCAAGATGCAGCAGGTGTTGGACTTGATTACCAGGGCAACTGCATGGGGGTCGACGCAGCGGACATCAACCACGACGGTTGGATGGACCTCTACATTACCGATCTATACCCGAGCGAGCTGTTCTTGAATAACGGCGACGGCACGTTCACCGCCATCGCAGAGGATGCAGGCGTGGATGATTCCGGTATGACGTGGGGATGCATCTTTTTCGACTACGACCACGATGCCGAAACCGACCTGTACATCGTGAACGACTACGCATTTGCCCCAACGTCCAATCGTCTGTACCGCGGCCTGGGCGATAGCACGTTCGCCTGGGTCAGCGAGGGGGATGCGGTGCTGGAACACAACCACAGCGATTACGGACTGGCAGCGGGTGATTTAGATGGAGATGGGGACTGGGACCTCGCCATAGCCACCACCGGATCTCCCACCCAGCCGGGATTTCAAATCTTGGAAAACCTCAACACCAACGGGCACTTCATTGGCTTCCGACTCGAGGGAACTTCATCCAATCGGTCGGCCATCGGAGCGCGCATTGAAGCCCACTTCGATGGCCAAACCCGCTACGATGAAATCCATTGCGGGCAGGGCTACAGCGGTTCGAGCTCATTTGATGTGCACATGGGTTTGGGCGCTGCGACCAGCGTCGACTCTATCGTGGTTCGCTGGCCCACCGGCGGCTTCTCCACGCACGGACCGTTTGCCGCCGACAGCATCCACACTGTACTTGAGCCGGGTGCTGAACCTTGGTTGACCAACGGCTGCACCAATGCGGATGCGTGCAATTACGAAATGGCTGCGACGGTGGACGATGGAACGTGCTTCTTCCCCTCGGCTGGATTGGATTGTTCAGGCAGTCCCCTTCCGGATTTCCCGACCCTTGCGACCCACAGCGTCGCCCGGATCTGGAACGAAGCTACGCTGCTCAGTATTCGGCACGACTGGGCCCGGCCCACAGTGCATGCGCGTAACCTTTGGCACACCTCAGCCCTGATGTACGACGCGTGGGCGGCATGGGGTGCGGATACCATTGTGGGCGCTCAGCCATGGCTCTTGGGCAACCAACAAGGAAATTACACGTGCCCCTTTGATGGTTCGCCCGACATCGAAGCGGAAAATCGGCAAGCGGCACGCCGATTGAGCATCAGCTACGGGGTGTACCGGCTGCTCCAGCACCGCTTTGTAAACGCCCCACGTGCTGAGCGAATCACCACACACATCGACAGCCAAATGGAAGCACTCGGCTACGACACGGCATGGCACGAGACCGACTACACGAATGGAACGTGGATGGAGCGAGCGGCTTCACTGGGCAATTACCTCGCCGAAAATTACATCGCATACGGACTCCAAGACGGATCGTTTGAAGTCATCGACTACCAAAATACCTACTACAATCCCATGAATTGGAACCTGGTGATGGACGAACCAGGCAACCCCAACATGTTTTTCCCGAACCGCTGGCAACCCCTGCAATTGGCCGAATTCATCGACCAATCGGGGAACGAAGGCTCGAACATCTCACCAGACTTCCTGAGCCCGGAATGGGGGGACGTCCAGCCTTTTGCAATGACAGCGGCAGATACGGCTCAATTTGAACGGCTCGGGAGTACCTACACCGTGTACCACGATCCCGGGCCTCCCGCGCAAATCAATCCGAACGAAGAAACAGGACTGGAAAGCGATTACAAATGGGGGCATACCCTCGTTGCCCTGTGGGCCTCTCACCTCGATCCCGCCGATTCCGTGGTGTGGGACATCGGACCCGGCGCATTCAGCTGGAATGGATTCTTGCCCAGCAGTGTGGAAGAAGCTCGCGATTATTATGCTGTCGATGGCGTTCCTGTTGCTGCAGGTGTGGAACCCGGGCACCCGTTCAATCCTGTATCAGGCGAACCTTACGCTGCACAGCCGGTCTTGCGTGGAGACTTCACCCGGGTGCTGGCAGAATACTGGGCTGACGGACCGGATTCGGAAACCCCGCCCGGACACTGGTTTACCCTCCTGAACTACGTCAACGACCAACCCGAATTGCAACGCAAATGGCGCGGCCTAGGCGAGCCGCTCAATGCCCTAGACTGGGACGTCATCGCCTACTTCTCCATGGGCGGCGCCATGCACGATGCGGCGATTGCCGCTTGGAGTTGCAAAGGCTGGCACGACTACGTCCGACCGGTTTCAGCGTTGCGCTGGATGGCCGACCGTGGGCAATGCACGGACCCGGAGCTTCCAAACTACCACGGAGCGGGCTTGCCCATCATCCCGGGACACATTGAACAAATCAGTCCAGAAGATCCCATAGAACTCCGCGGTCCCAACAACGAGCACCTGTACGAGATGAAAATCCGGTGCTGGAAAGGACCGGATTACATTGGGGTTCCGGCTCTGCAGTGGGCAGGCGTGGATTGGATACGTGCCCGCGAGTGGTGGCCGTACCAGCGTCCGACCTTTGTCACGCCACCTTTCGCCGGCTACGTGAGCGGACACTCGACATTCAGTCGAGCGGCAGCTGAGGTGCTGACCGCCTTGACGGGCGATGCCTACTTCCCCGGAGGCCTGGGAGCGTTTCCGGTGGAAGCCCACGAATTCCTCGTCTTTGAGGACGGGCCGTCTATGGATTTTGAATTGCAATGGGCCACCTACCGCGATGCGGCCGATCAAAGCGCGCTGTCGCGCATATGGGGTGGCATTCACCCGCCCATCGATGATTTCCCCGGTCGAGCCATGGGAGAGGTGCTGGGCATGGACGCTTTCTTGTTGGCAGAGCAGTATGCTTTCCCTTTGCTCGGCACCGACTGTTTTGAAGCCGGTGGCTACCCCTGTTTGTGCCCCGGTGACTTCAACTCCGACGGCCTACGCAACTTGCCGGATTTGCTTCTGTTGCTCGTACACTTTGGGGAAGCTGTAGACGTGGGTGGCAACGGAGCCTCCCCCGTGTTGGATTTAGACGGCAGCGGGGATATCAACACTGGCGATTTGCTCGGTATGTTGACCGTATGGGGGCAGCCGTGTTAAGGTTGGCTGTGCACCACCAATTCATCCAGAAACAGCCACGTAGCTGAACTCGCGCCGTCATGCCAATCGGGGCAAGGACCGGGGTTGCGGGCTTCGAATCGCACCCAACGTGCCGTTTCACCAACAGGGATAACCAAGCGATTTACATCCTGGGCTTCGCTGGGGTCAAAGGTGGGCGACCCAAACGGTTGCTCCCGCCACTCACCGTCCCAATGTTCACCATCTACGGACCACTGGAACCGCACCGAATCCGGCAGGAAAATCCACGCGTCCTGGTACCGGTACACTTGCATACTCAATGAATCAATTTGGGTTGGGGCATCCAACTCCACGGTGACACCCATATGCTGGCCATTGGCGGCCTGCCAAGAACCATCGCGAAAATCATCCGAACCCAGCCGCCCGTCCGCTAGGCCCTGTGACCCTCGCCCGGGGTAGTAAGCATTGATTTCATGGTCCAATTCGACCGCTCGAAATGCGCCGGCGTGACCGGCCAGTGGAAACACCAAGAGATCTCCCATCGATGCGCCTTTGCGCGACAATGTGACCCGCAACTCCCCCTCTCCTTCAACGGAATGAAATTCCTCCATACCCAGGGCCGCTGCTGCTGTGCTCCCCCTGCGCAACACAAAATCCCCGATTCCATCCACGCCGAACATGGCGGGAACGATTTGGACCTGAAGGCTGTTTGGAGTGTGACCCTTTTTCCATTCCAACGCCATTGGAACCGTCTCCCATCCATAGGCAACCTCCCAAGCATCCAATCGGCCATAATGAGATTCCATACGCTCTTGGAAGCCCCGCCAACTCTTAGTTGATGGCGGACTCCAAAGTACCTCTGCCATGGCCACGAGGCGCGGAAATACTTTAGATTCCACTAGGTGCTGTGGGGCCCGTTCGCTCCACATGTTGCACTCCCCTCCAAGGATTTGGCCGCTGCCGTTGAGGCCCTCCGGTTCGGGTTCAAACCCATAGACTTTCTCCAGGTCTGTGGACTCCACTGGGTAGTCAAAATAACAGTGCGACGTTGGCGACATGATGGCGTCGTGGCCCATTGCCACCGCATCGCGGCCGCCGTCCATACCGCGCCACGACTGCACCGTGGCATCCGCGGGCAACCCACCTTCCAGGATTTCATCCCAACCGATCATCTTTCGGCCATGCGCTTCGAGGTAACGGCCGATTTCACCAATAAACCACGACTGCAATTCGTGCGTGTCGTGCAGGCCTTCATCCGCAATGCGCTTCTGGCATCTAGGGCATTGCTCCCAGCGCACCTTGGGTGCCTCATCTCCTCCGATGTGGATGTATTCGGAGGGAAAAAGCTCCATCACCTCATCAAGCACGGTTTTCAAGAACGCCAAGGTCGTATCCTGCCCTGCGCAGTAAATGTCCTTAAAAACCCCCCAGTCGTTCGGCACCTCCATGGCCTCACCTGTGCAACCGAGCCAAGGGTAAGCAGCCAATGCCGCTCGGCTGTGGCCCGGGAGCTCGATTTCGGGGATGACTTCAATATGGCGCTGGGCTGCGTAGGCGACGATGTCACGGATTTCCTCCTTGGTGTAAAAACCGCCGTGTTGGCTGCCATCCGCTTCGGTCCGCCATGCGCCCTTTTGGGTCAAATCGGGATAAGCATCAATTTCAACACGCCATCCCTGGTCTTCCGTGAGATGCCAATGCAAAACGCTCATTTTGTGCAACGCCAGCAAATCAATCATGCGCTTGACAAAATCCGGTTCCATAAAATGCCGGCAACAATCCAGCAGCAACCCCCGGTGCGCGAACCGTGGCGCATCCACCAGGTCGCCGCACGGCAAGACACCTCCACTTGTCAGGACGAGGGAACGCAACGTCGTCAAAGCATGAAACGCCCCGTGTTCCGAGCCGGCTTCGATGCGGATCCCCTCCGGGCGAATGGCAAGCGCATACGCCTCGGGTTCCATGCCGTGTGCTCGCTCCATGATCACCACCACGGCCTTCCCTTCATTCCCATCGGAATCAGCCACCAGCCAATCCAACCAAAAACCCCGCTCATCCTTCCATTCTTCCGCCACTTCCAAGTTCCATGTACCGGAGAGGGAACAAGTGCTCTGGCCCGGATTCCAGCTTATCGGATGCGGGATGAGTTCCAATGGGGGTGCCTCTGCAAGTGGAGCGCATGCCCCTAGAAGAAGAGCAAGAGCAAATATCAGCAAGGGTTTTTCCATGGTGCAAAATAGCATACCGCCTACCAATCACCGATTGAACCAGCGCCTTACCGAAGCCGGACTGACCTTACTAGCCTTTCCGTCAAACAACGCCGTCGCACGATCGTCCACTTCTCTGCATGAGGCATGAAATTGAGTGATGCCAATATCCATCCAATCCGCCAGCTGCTCAGGCACAACGCCACTCCCGACCGTCACGTCAAAACCTTCCGCTGCCAAATGACGAATGCGATCGCGCCCGTTCCAAGCAAGGGGTTCGCCGCCGCTGGTCAAGAATCGGCGCACACCGAGTGCCTTCAACGACGTCGCTGCGCCCTCCCAATCCGTACAGGCATCAAATGCCCGGTGGATTACGATGCGGTGGGCACCAAATGCTTCCACCCAGCGGCTCAACAATGGCGTATCCCACGTTCCATCGGCCTGCAAGGCGCCCACCACCACCCGGACGGCGCCGGCAGCCAATGAAGCCTCGATTTGGGCCGTCATCAATTCTTTCTCCTCTGCGCTGTAAACAAAGTGGCCGGCGCGGCTTCGGATGAGCGCGTGCACCGGTAAACCTACCGCACTCGCCATGCGAATGTCCGCTTCCGTGGGAGTCAATCCGCCGCACTCCCAATGCGCGCACAATTCAACACGCTGAGCACCGGCCGCTGCGGCCGTTCGGACATCCATCGGAGAACTCGCACACACCTCCAACTGGTACGGTTCAAGCAGGTGCAATCCAGCTTGGACCCACGCAACGTCTTGAATGCGAGTCAAATCCAACACTTCTTCTGCCACGTTGATCTGTGTCAGTCCTGCACCGGCATCCATCATCGCTTGCAATGCGGTGGGCAGCTCGAGTTCGCCGCGTTCTCGATGCGGCTCCAAGGCCGCCAAGTGTGCCTTTAGCCGATCGACTTCAAGGCGGAAGTAGTTCATTGAAACGCGAACCGAACCGCTCTCGGCCAAGCGATCTACAATCGCAGCATCCGGCTTCTCAGTGATGCGGTGCACCGTGGAACCATCGCCTTCCAGCACTGCAAAAGCCATTGTTTTGTTCGGGTCTAAGCCCAACGCATCCCGATCGTAAGCCAACACAGCCGGACCTGAGCCCTCTATCCGCAAACGCGCTAATGCCGATCGTGTGGGCAAGTTGTCTCCGTTCGCCAATACCCACATGGCTCCGGGCGGCACCGGGTCGCTCTCAAGCGCGCATTGGACCGCATGGCCTGTACCCTTGGGTTCAGATTGCACCGCCGTTCTGATGCGCATCCCCCGGCCTTGACAGCCCCACTCCTGCAGGAATGAAGACGTGATGGTGTCGTTGGGTGCAATGACCACGGTTGCTTCTGTGAACCCTGCTCGAAGGGCTTGCTCAAGGATGAGCTGCAGCATGGGTTCATTATTGGGTCCCACCCGGATCATGGGCTTGGGCCGTTCCAATGCATCTTGGACGAAGCGCGTGGACTCAGCCGATGCGGCACTGGTACGCATACGTGTGGCCCGTCCGGCTGCCAACACAATAATCCGATTGCACGTCATGCTTCGAAGTTCACACATCTGACTCAAATGACCTCTACGCAAACACCTTCGGCACCCAGCGCAATGGGGATCACCCGTGCCCCTGCTGCTCTTAATTCCTTTAGTGCTGTTTGTTGTCTGCCTTCAGGGAAGACCGCAAAAGCCGTTCCACCTCCTCCAGACCCGTTAATTTTTCCACCGCATGCCCCAAGATCAAGCGCCTTCCTGAGCAAAGCATCGATGCGATTCGTCGAAACTTGGATGCCCTCGGACAGCCACCGATGGTGCTCCGTTAACTGGTGGCCAATGGCTTTACACGAAACGCCTTGCTGTTCAAGCAGGGACCGGCCGAAGTCAGAAACGGATTGAATGCCTACGGTCGCGTCCATGAGTCGGTGATCGTGCGGGCCCCATCCCGACGGTCGGTCGGGAAAAAACCCTTCGTGCAGGGAAGCACCCCAAGCTTCGAGAAGGTCGAGCCGGTGGTGCTTGGCGCGAGCCAAAATTCCCAGCGTGTCCTTCGGCTGCTCGGAATCGATGAGCAACCAGTCCCCGGGAGGACGAGGAAGCAGGCGGGTATGAAACTCGGGATGGAAATCGACCGTTCGAACACCGCCCATGGCACACATCACTTGGTCCATCATGCCCCCGGGCTCATCAAAAAAGGCAACTTCCACACGCCAAGTTGCATGCGCCACCCATTCGTTATCGAAAGTCTTTTCTGCCCGAGTAGCAATCAATGCGCACCATGCAGCTGTGAGCGCACTCGAACTGCTCGCACCGGCTTGTTGCGGAATGGCACTTGTCACTTCCGCACGCCATCCGCTTTTCGGAAGCCAACCCTCCTCCTGAGCCACGTGCAGGGCCGCCAACCAGTACTCCCGCGGGTCGGGCCGAGGCAGTTCATTAAGGTTCCACGTGTGGACCTCATCCAAATCCAAAAGGTGCAATTCAACGGTCTGATCCGACCGCGAGGTGCTGCGCAATTGGCCGCGCAGGTCAATGGCGGCCGCAGCCACGGGCAACCCAAAATAGTCCTGATGTTCGCCAAACAGGCAAATTCTGCCCGGTGCTGACGCATTGACAATCATGCGTTTGCCGGCGTTCGGTTCAAAACGAATACTGCCCACGCACTTCCCGCTGTCACCGACGCCAAAATCATGGCCGTCGTGGCATCGCCGTACAACCAAGAACCCGTTGCAATGAGCGCTGCATAGACCCCCGTACACCCCAATACCATGGATAAAATACCCCGAGGCACCGGCCAAGGAACAGCCGTTTCCGCAGTTGCCCAACGCGTCCATCCGGGACCGCCGGGATTCACTTTTTCCACGAAAGCGCGCAGGGTCTCTTCCGATTCTGGGGGTGTCACATAAGTCGCCACCACCCAGACCAATGTGGTGAGTAACGAACCCCAGATAAGCTTCTCGTACGCCGCCAATTCCAATAGGCCGGTATTGTCGTGAACAAAGGTGAAATAGCCTGCAATGAGGAGCGATCCGGCCATTGCCACCAACTCGGTCCAGGCATTGATGCGCCACCAAAACCACCGCAAGATGAACAGGCCGCCTGTTCCAGCCCCGATGAGCAACAACAGGTTAAAGGCTTGGCCGGCATCGGTTAATAGCAAACCGAGCCCGCTGCCGAGCATCAACGAGACAACGGTCGCCAATCGACCTGCCCGCACTTGCTCCGCATCGGTCGCATCCGGTCGGATGAATCGCACCCAAAAATCGTTGACGAGGTAGCTCGCGCCGAGGTTGAGCTGGGTGGACATGGTGCTCATGAAGGCGGCCAACAAGGATGCCGCGACCAAGCCCAAGAGCCCTTCTGGCAACAATGACAACATGGCCGGATAGGCCAAGTCGTGGCCAATTTTGTCCGCCGGGATGTTCGGGAACGCCGCCTGTAAATCCGCCAGTGTGGGGAATACCACAATCGACGCCAACGCAATCAAAATCCAAGGCCACGGACGCAGCGCGTAATGTGCCACATTGAACAGCAAAGTCGCCCCCACCGCATGGCTTTCGTCTTTGGCGCTGAACATGCGCTGTGCGATGTAACCGCCGCCGCCCGGTTCGGCGCCTGGGTAGTAACTGGCCCACCACTGCACCGCGAGGGGAACCACTAGAATTGGAACCCACTGGGCCGGATCGTCCATGGCAGGGAATATGCTCGTTTTGGACGCCACGTCCGCATGGGCCAACAGCGCATCCAATCCACCAACCGCATCCAGATTCAAAATGTACCAGCAGGCCCAGATCGAGCCAATCATCGCCAAGATGAATTGCACAAAGTCGGTCAAAATGACCGCTCTCAAACCGCCCAACGTACTGTACAACAATGTGATGGCACCCGTAACGAGCAAAGTCAACCAACCAGGCCACCCCAGCAAGATGCCGCCCAACTTGATAGCAGCGAGCGAAACGGTGCCCATGACGAGCACGTTAAAAACCAGCCCCAAATACAGCGCCCGAAATCCGCGCAATGCCGCTGCGGGCTTACCGCCGTAACGCAACTCATAAAACTCGATGTCCGTCATCACACCCGATCGCCGCCAAAGCCGAGCGTAAACAAAGACGGTGAGCATGCCTGTCAGCAAGAAGGCCCACCACCCCCAGTTCCCACTGACTCCTTGCTCGCGTACGAGGCCCGTGACCAAGTTGGGGGTATCGGTGGAAAACGTCGTGGCTACCATACTTATGCCCAACAGCCACCAGGGCATGTTGCGGCCGGCAAGGAAAAACCCGGTTACCGAATTCCCTACGACCCGCGATGCCCAGATGCCAACGCCGAGGGCCAACAAAAAGTATGCGCCAATGATGGCCCAATCCAATGCTGCAATCTCCATGGAACAAGAATAATCAATGCCCTTGCAATCCGAGCGCCTTGCGTTGTTTTTGTGAAAAACCTGCGACAACTCGCTCGTAGCTGTGGTCTATCAAGGCGAGGACCAGTGAGCGCGGAACATCCGCTTCCGACCGGACGGTGTTCCAGTGTTTTTTGTTAGCGTGGTATCCGCCAATGATGCCCGTGTGCTGCTCCCTCAATTCTACGGCGTATTCCGGATCGCATTTGAGCGTCACGCCGTCGAAGGCATCGATATCGGCTAAGGCGAATATCTTGTTTGCCACCTTCCACACACACGTATTTGCGTCGAAGGGAAATTCCTCTGTGACTTTGGGTTTCGACAGACTTCGGTCTCGCACTTCCTCAAATTCAAACGTTCTCATCGATTTTGGCTATTTCCCGGTTAAATTGCGACGATTTTCACAAAAACCAAATCACATGCGATTCACTTTCCTCCAATTGGCATTGGCATTCACCTTGCCGGCATTGGTCCAAGCACAATGCACCGAGATCTTCATCTCTGAATACTGCGAAGGCACAGGCAACAACAAGGGCGTGGAATTTTACAACCCTACCGGCGAAGCCATTGACCTCTCGGCTTACGAGCTCCAGCGCTGGAGCAACGGGGAGGGAACCGCAACAGATTGGACCAATCTCATCGGCACTATTGAACCCTTTGGCACTTGGGTGCTCGTCAACGGACAAACCGAAGACGTCGACTTGGGTGGCGGCGCCACTTCGCCCGCATGCGATCCTGCGATGCAGGCATATGCTGACCAATTGGACAACCCTTACCCGGCTCCGACCTACATGAATGGTGACGATGCTTTGGTGTTGGTCAAGAACGAAACCACCGTGATTGACATTTTCGGGAAGCCCGGTGAAGACCCAGGGGTGGCGTGGACAAATGACGAAGCAAATGGCTACATCGACATTGGCGACGGCGCCCCCTGGTTGACCTCGAACCACACGCTCCGCCGCAAGTTCGATGTGATGCAGGGCGTGACCATCCCTCCGGTCAGCTTCAACACGTTCCTCGAGTGGGACACCCTTTTAATCAACACGTGGGACGGACTCGGCATCCACAGCTGCGCCTGCAGCCCGAACGCTCTCGAAGAGTTGCCTGCGGTTGAGACCGCAGTGTTCCCCAACCCTTCCGCCGATGGGAATTTGACCCTCTCGGCCACCGAAGCAATCCAGCGCGTCACCGTCTACACCACAGCCGGTCAACTCTTGCGTGATGAAAACGTGGCACAAACCGTGCGCGAATTTGCATTGACAGACCTCGCGAGCGGCACCTACTTCGTGAACATCCACCTCACTGATGGGCGCACCTTTGCGCACCGAGTTGTCATTCAATAAGGAGTTTTTTGATGAAGCGATTGGCGATTGCAGGCTTGGCCCTTTGGCTGAGCTCGGCTGCATGGGCGCAAACCGGAAAGGTTACCGGTGTTGTGTCAGATGCAATCACGGGTGAGACCCTGATTCAGGCCAGTGTATTGGTGAACGGCACCGGCGTGGCGACCGATTTCGATGGGGCATACACATTGGATCTTCCCTATGGTACGTACGACATCACGGTGCAGTACATCGGCTACGAGAGCCAGATCCGCTCAGTGCAGGTGGACCGCGATCTGTTGCAGGCCAACTTCAAGCTGAGCACCATTGTACTGCAAGAGGCTGAGGTCATTGCCGACGTCGCCATCGAGCGCGAGACGCCAGTTGCTTTCTCCAACATCAAACCTGTTCAGATTCAAGAGGAATTAGGCTCGCAGCCCATTCCGATGATTTTAAACAGCACGCCCGGAGTTTATGCCACCCAAGCAGGATCGGACGACAACGGACCTTCGATTTCGATACGTGGCTTCAAGCAGCGGAACGTCTCGGTGTTGGTCGACGGTATCCCTGTCAACGACATGGAGAGCGGGGCGGTCTACTGGAACAATTGGTTTGGATTGGACTTGGTAACCCAAACCATGCAGGTTCAGCGCGGCCTCGGCGCTTCGAAACTCGCCTTGCCCGCCATCGGTGGCACCGTCAACATTGTCACCTCTGGAATCGAGTCCTCCCGCAAGACTTCGGTCAAGCAGGAGGTGGGCAGCTTCGGCTTCACCCGTACGTCCCTTGGTCACACCTCAGGACGACTCGACGGAGGGTGGGGCTACACGCTCGCCGGTAGTTTCCAAAACCGACAAGGCTATTTCCAACAAGATTACAACCGGGCCTTCTTCTACTATGTGAAAATTCAGAAGGCCTTTGGGAACCATACGCTTTCAATCAGTGCCACCGGTTCGCCGTCTGAAAACGCCTCCCGCGGTTACCAGCAGCGCATTGCGACCCATAACAAGGAGTACGCGCGTTCGTTGTTCGAAGGAACGGATGAAGAATACGCCGAATTGATGGCATACAGCCAAGGGTATGACAATATTTTTAATGACGAGTCTCTCAGTCTGAATGAACGTCGAGCTGCATATTGGGAATTAAACGAAGAATTTGGGTATTCGCAGTCTGGGAGTTATGCTCAAAGCTCTCCCTTGCACAAATTTGGACGGAACTGGCGAACGGGCACTGCCGATGAATTTGAAGCTAGAGTCTCCGCCACGGACTTCATCGATACCACGGGAATAGTCAGCTACGGCGACAACTACAATGTGCACTGGGGCATGCTCAACAACGACGTTTTGTACGAGCGCCAGAACAAATACCACAAGCCGCTCTTCTCGCTGCGCCACAGCTGGCGCGTTTCGGACAAGCTGTACATCTCTAACATGGCCTACGCAAGCTATGGGTTCGGCGGGGGAACACGGCTGGAAAACAGCCTAGGCGGTGGCGACTACACGCCCGATGGACAAGTCGACTTCCAGAAGTTTTACAACACCAACACCATTGGCGACCTGTTCGGCCCATTGATCGACCCGAATTACAGCGATTCTCTCGTGAAGTCCGGTCGTATACTGCGCAAACTCTTCAACAACCACTACTGGTACGGTATCCTGTCCACCTTCCGCCACGAAACCTCTGAATCGCTCACCCTCTCCGGTGGGTTGGACTTTCGCACGTACCAAAGTGAGAAGTATGCGGAGGTGTTCGACTTGCTCGGCGGGGGTTACTTCGTGGACACCCGCAACAGCAATGCCTTGACGAATATGCGCTTTGTCGGGGACAAGATCGGCTACCACAACGACGCGTTTGTTCGGTGGGGCGGTGCCTTTGCGTTGCTCGAATACAAAGGCTATTTGTGGAACGCCTTTTTTAACGTCAGTGCCGTGACCCAAGGATACAAGAGCGTCGACTACTTTGCTCAGCTGCAGGAAGACGGTCAGTTCACGACAAGTGGGTGGAAATGGATTCCAGGGTACACTATCAAAACCGGGGGCAATTACAATTTGAGCGAGTACGCCAACACGTTTGTCAACCTGGGTCACTTGAACCGAACGCCGGTCTTCCGCAACGTCGTGGACTTTGACAACAACTTCGTCGAGAACACACAAAACGAACGCATCAATTCCGTGGAATGGGGCTACAGCTACAGCAAGTTTCCGTTCAGCGTCAACGTCAACGCGTACTACACGGATTGGCAAAACCGGCCGCTGCAGTCGTTGCTGCGGTTTGAAACGGTCGAGGGCGACATCGTCCGTGCCAACGTCAACTCGATGAGTGCGCTGCACAAGGGACTGGAAACCGATGTGGCATGGCGCGTGCATCCTTCTTTGACCATCGAGGGCTATGCCAGCTTAGGGGATTGGCGGTGGACCAGCTCCGAGGACAGCCTCGTGCTGCTCGACGACGACAGCAACCTCCCCTACGTTGATGCGGAGGGCAATGCAGCCATTGTGCAGTACAATGCGGAGGGTGTCTCAGTCGGTGATTCGCCGCAAAGCCAATACAGCATCTCTGTAAAGTACAGCTATAAGAACGTGTACATCAAACCGCGCTTCACAGTCTTCAGCCGCCACTACGCCGACTTCGATCCTTTCAGCTTGAACGGCGAAAACGAAGGTCGACAGTCGTGGCAAATTCCGACGTACGGACTTTTGGACCTCCACGCCGGTTACAACTTCAACGTAAACGAAACAAACATGGACGTGCGCTTGAGTGCGTTCAACATTTTGAATACCATTTACCTCAGCAACGCTCAAAACAACGACGCATACGGCGAATGGTATTTCACAGATCCTGACCGCAAATACGCCTTCAGTGAAAACAACTTCGATGCCGGATCTGCCAGCGTATATATGGGCTACGGCTTTCGCACCAACCTCAGTATCCGCATCCGATTCTAACGCACAACCGAATGAAAAACCTCTTTACCTCCCTCCTCTGCCTCTCAGCATTCACCGCTTGGGGACAAACGGACATTCTCGACGCGCGCACCAACTACAGTGTGGGCCAAACCGTAACCGTCACGGGTATCGTTACCTCAGACGGAAACCTCGGCATTGTCCGTTACCTCCAAGACGAGACGGCAGGCATCGCCTTGTACCCTGGCGGACAATGGACGCAAAACGGTTGGCCCGATCCGCAAATCGGGGATGAGTTAACCATGACGGCAGCCCTGAGTGAATACAACGGATTGCTCGAAGTTGGACCCGACGGCATCACCGACATCACCGTACTCTCCACGGGCAACGAACTGCCTGCTTTCCAATCCATCACACCCAACGACATGAACGAAAGCATGGAGGGCGAGTTGGCTTACATCCCTGATGTTGTCTTCACAAATGGCGGCACCGTTATCACCGGCAACAGCACGTTTAGCTTTGCGGCGGCAGGTGAGGACGGCATCATCTACGTACGCAATGACAACGAGCTAGTCGAGCAGGTGCTGCCCGCAGGTGAAGTGGACCTCTACGGTGTGGTTTCGCAATTCACGTTTGACGGGGTTGGTGGTTACCAATTGCTTCCGCGTAGCAGTGACGATCTCGTCCCCACATCTGCCATCAATTTGAGCACGCAGGTTGACCAAATCAACATCACCACCAACGGCTTCGACCTGGTGTGGAACACGGACGTCCTCGGCGACTCGCATGTAGAGTACGGGCTCACGCCCGACCTCGGCATGGAGTTGGTCGACGACATGCAAGTCTTGGAGCACCAAGTAACGGTCGACGGACTGGAGCCGGGCACCATTTATTACGCCCGCGTGATTTCCATTGCAGGTGAAGATTCCACCGCATCGACCATCCGTCCGTACGCTACGGTGTCGGAATCACCTGGTTACATCCGCGCGTACTTTACCACCCAGGTGGACAACAATGTGGCGACCATTGAGGAGGCACAAGCATTGGGTACCAACACCAACGATACCATCGCGGCTTACATCACTTCAGCGCAAAACACGCTGGATATCGCGGCCTACAACATCAACAACTCCGCCATCGAGCAAGCCATCAACACGGCTATCGCTAACGGCGTTCAGGTGCGTTACATCGCGGAAGGGCAGAATGCCAACCTGGGCCTGAGTGCTATCGACGAAAGCATGCCCGTGCACTTCCGTACCGACGGCATGGGCAGTGGCATGCACAATAAGTTTATCGTGGGCGACCGGAACGATGCACAGAATGCGTTTGTTCTCACCGGATCCACCAACTTCACGACCGGCAACCTCAACACCGATCCCAATAACATCATCATCTTGGGCGACCAGAGCTTGGCCCGGGCGTACACCCTAGAATTTGAGGAGATGTGGGGCTCTTCGGGCATGGATCCCGATCCGGACAACGCGAAGTTCGGCGCGGCCAAGTCCATCAATACCCCCCGTCGCTTCCTTATCGGCGGAAGCCCAGTTGAATTGTACTTCTCGCCTACCGACGGAACGACTTCGGCCATCCTCGGCGCCATCGAATCAACGAATTACGACTTCAATTTTGCCGTCCTGAGCTTCACGCGAAACGACCTCGGCGCAGCAGTAATCGAGGCGGGTTCGAGCTTGTTCATCAACCCTGTGGGTGCCATGGAGAACATAAACGACACCGGCTCAGAATACGAACCGTTGCTTGATGCCGGCATTGAAATCTACTCGCACCAAGGCATCTCAGGTCAGTTGCACCACAAATATGCCATTGTAGATCACAGCGAGGCCCTCTCTGATCCAACGGTTGTAACAGGCTCACACAACTGGTCCACCACGGCGGAGACGACCAATGATGAGAACACATTGGTTATCCACGACGAGCGCGTCGCGAACCTGTACTATCAAGAATTTTCAGGATTGCTGAATGGCATGGGTGTCGGCATAACCGAAGCGGCTACATTGGAAACAGCGTGCACGTTGTATCCAAATCCCGCAGCAGACCAACTGACCGTGGCTGTAGAAGAAGTGACGAGCGAATGGCTCAAACTTCGGGATGCCAGCGGCCGATTGGTGCTAGAACGTCAAATCACTGCGCGCACCACTCGCCTCGATGTTGGGCAATTAAAACCCGGTGTTTACCTGGTGCATTATGGTGAATACCTCCCTGCTCGACTGATCATTCGCTGATTCAACGAAGCAACGTGAACGAGCCGGTCAAGGTGAGTGCAGCGTTGCCGTCTGGCGGGTACAACGTTTCACTCTGCATGGTGATGACGCTGAGTTCATCCTGACCGCGGCGAATACTTAATTCGTAGTAATACGTGCCTTCGGCAGCTTCTTCATTGCTGGGATCCCAACCTGCTGTGGCACCGAAGTCATTCGAGGAATACAGCACGGTGCCCCACCGGTTGTAGATGCGAATCGAACTGCCGGGATACGCGTCCAGTCCATCCACAAAGAAGGAATTGTTCAAGGCATCTCCGTTCAATGGCGTGATGACATTGGGGATGGTGAGGCTGCATTCCTCTGTAACAACTTGGAACGCCCCCGTAGCCGAAAAACATTCCGGTAACGTGGTGATGACTACTTCGTAGTAGCCATCGCCCAAGCTCTCCAAACCGGGCCCCATGCCGACGACGGATGCGCTGGCCATGTCCCAAGCCCAAGCGTAAGTATAGTCCGTGTTTTCTGACTGCTGAACTACCATATTCACAGAAAGGTTGGCGGCATCATCAGGACAAACGAGAACCTCGATGGCATCCCATCCCAAGGGTGGCTCCAGTACGGTGAGGTCTACACCTATGAAACCTTCCCCCAAGTTTCCGCAGGCATCAGAGATGGAAGCCGCTTCAGCGGTGATGTGCAATTCGTATAAGCCTGAAATTTCTATGGGATCAGCCACATCCAACTCCAGCACCTGGTTGAATCCGTTGACTGTATTGACGCCCGTTACAGAAAAAAACTCGTGCACCATCCCAGTCGGTCCAACGAGCTCAAAATCCTCTGTAGATATCGTCGCATCGTCCACAAATTCACTGAGGTAAACCCGCAATGCGGTGTTCTCGCAATTCATCACCTCTATGCTATCAATGGAAGGTGACACTTCGTCGTACAAGCTCGCCGTGGATTGGCCAAAGTCAATCGCATAGCCCTCCAACGAGTTCGTCCAGTTCATCACCACCAACGCATACGTTTCTCCTGCCTCAACGGGAAGGTCTGCATTGAACGGCGGACCGTTTAAGTCGCCCGGACCATTGGAATTGCCGGTTCCGCCGTTGGCCGAAGAGACACCCGTGGCGCCGTTGGGCTCTGGCGGTGCCAAACCGTAAGAATTGCAGCCCACCTCCGGGGAAAGCAATTGCGAACCGATGCCCTCGCACCCTCCAGAAGTGATGTCGAACAAGCCCCAATCGTAATCATCCATGGGGTTCAAGGGATCGATGATGAAACTCAATAACCCGTCCGCTTGGACAGTGAAGGTGTACCAAACGCTGCTCTGCTCAATACTTTGGTTGCAGATGCCGGTGTACTCGAACACAGCACCTGTGTTAAATGAAGCCTCTGTCTCGTTGTAAAAATCGCCGCACAAGGTGATGGCCCCTTCGCAATCGCTGATGGATTGTCCGAGGGATTCCACCGCATTACCCAGGAACAGAATCCCGATGAATCCCAAAACCATGTGATTATAACCTTGATTCACAGCGAATTGAATTTATCGACAAAATAAAAAAAAATCCAATACCATTAATAACGTCGGACTCACATGGGAAAAGATTGCCCGTAGCGGGCTACGTGGTATCCGGAAGCCACAACAGACCGGTATGCCTGAGACGTGATATCCAAACATGGATTGGTATGGTTGAGGTGAATGAAGTGCACCTTGGCTTTTTCGGATAGAGGTAAATCCTTCAAACGGTCCAGTGTCTCCACTATGAAAGGATGCGGAATTTCCGCCATGTCGCGGTACCCTACCTCCTCGGCGTCGTAGAACGTCGCATCGAGAAAAGCGTAATCCACCTTTGCCAGTTCGTCTTCGAGTGCAAGCTCCCACACATCCCATTTGTTGATGTCCGGGACGAACAGGGCTGCGTTGCTAGGTCCCTCGATGCGGAAGCCAACGGTCTCGGAGTATTCATCCCGGTGCGGGACACGAACGGGCACGACACGCACGGACTTACCGATGGAAACGGGCTGTAGTTCAGTGAGCGCGTTTAACCGAATGTTTCCGAGTGCCACCAGCTGACTCCACGGGCCGTTGGTAGTCAGAAAATCTCGGAGCCGGGGCATGGCCCAAACGTTCACGTTTTCGGCTCCCAAGGCTTCACGCCCCAAAAACATCAACCCGCTGTAGTGGCCAATGTGGGCATGGGTTAAAAACACGGACAACCGTTCCAACGGCACCTCCCACTTGGATTGGAACTCCTGAAGCTGGGCTGAAAAGTCGGGCGTAGCCTCGAACAGCGCACCGACGCGTTCGCCTTCGGAGTTTGTGTCCGTCACGCCCAGGCAAACGACCTTCCGGTCCGTCGCCGGCCGCAAGAACAGGTTGCGGCAACACGGTCGTTTGCACCCGATGTGCGGCGCGCCCCCGTCCTGAAGGGTTCCCAACACCTGCAGCATCGGCCCTTCGACGGCGTGTTCTTGGCGTTCTGCTGATCCGTCAGAACAGGCAGCCAGGCTGAAAGCCAGCAACGAGAGAACGACCACGATTTGAAAGCGATGCATGGGGCTGAAAATACCAAGTTAATGGTCGTGTGTGACAACCCTGCACACCTGACTGTTCCCAAAATTTGATTCCCACCTCCCATCCAGTCCACGTGTGGCGTATCTTTGTTGCATGCAATGGTTGAGGACTTTACTAGCGTTTGCTGGCTTGCTGGCGGCGCACGCCGCAGGCGCGCAATTGGTCATTTCGGAGGTTTCTGCCCACAATGGTGTCACCGACATTCAAGGCGATGCATCGGATTGGATTGAGCTGCGCAACGACGGTGGGCAAGGGATCGAATTGGGCGGTTTCACGCTCAATGACGGTTTTGGAACGGGCGGCGCGGTGCCGTTGCCGAACATCACCTTGGATGCCGGCGAGCGGCTGCTCATACTCGCTTCTGGAGAAGACCGGACCTACCTGCCTGAAAACTGGCGCTGTCCGGCCGTCGAAGGCGATCAATGGCAGTACGCCGTGCCGACGCCCCCCTTTGCCGACGACTGGCGGTTACCGGGTTTTGATGCCTCCTCCTGGTTCACCGGAGTGGGTGGTTTTGGATACGGGGACAACGACGATGTGACCATCGTTCCCAATGCCGACTGCATCTTCTTGCGGAAGGAATTCGATGTAGCGAGCAACGAAGATTACGGCTACTTGTCCCTTGCAATCGACTACGACGATGGGTACATCGCTTTTTTGAATGGCATTGAAATCGCCCGTTCGTCCAACATGGCGGGCGTCGCAGGCGTCGCCGGAGATTTCGCCACAGCCTACACCGAAGCCGTGCTTTACGCTGGCGGCCAACCCGAACAGTACATCTGGAGAGCTGAAGAATTCGAGCCCTGGCTGGTCGAGGGCACCAATGTGTTTTCGGTTCAAGTGCACAACTTCAATGCGGAATCATCGGACTTGAGCATCCGTCCGTTTTTGGGATTGACTCGAAAGGACGGCGAGCTCGAAGCCTGGTCGCAGCCGCCAACGTGGTGGCCGGAATTTGAAGGGTACTGCCACGTGCCGTACCAGCTCAGCACCGGCGAGTCCGTCGTGCTCAGCAATGCCGATGGCGACGTGGTCGATGCCCTGCCGATCCACCCCGACCTGGAAGCAGGGTACTCGGTGGGACGCCTCGAGGGCGAGACCGAGGACTGGTGCATTTTCGACGCGCCCACCCCGGGTGAAGCCAACCAAGGAACGATGTGCTACACCGGCATCGCTTCTGCACCGAGTCTAACCGTTCCTTCGGGCTGGTACGACGGTGAACTCGCGGTGAGTATTGCGGGGGCAACCGCGGGCTACACTGCACGCTACACCACCAACGGCGACCTCCCGACTACTTTGTCCCCGGTCTTTCCTGATGGAGGCTTGCTCTTCGATGCGACCACTTGCTTGAGCGTTCGGGTCTGGCACGACGGAAACGAAGAATTACCGAGCGATGTGCAAGATGAGGTCTACATCATCGATGAATTTGATCCGGACATTCCGACGTTCTCCATCCTCGTGAACGAAGCCGACCTCTGGGATTGGAATACCGGCATCTACGTCATGGGACCCAATGCGGCGAATGATTATCCCCACTTCGGTGCCAACTTCTGGGAGCCTTGGTCCCGGTTCGCCCGCATGCAGTTTTTTGATGCCGACGGCACGCTGCAGCTGCGGGAAAACATGGACCTCGAAATCCACGGCGGCTGGTCGCGCGCGGAGCCACAGCGATCGTTCCGGTTGGATTTCAAAAACGAATACACCGGCAACCTGGAGTGGCCGCTGTTTCCCGACAAGCCCGAAAGCGTCACCTTCAACAACATAAACTTGCGGAACGGCGGGCAGCACAGCTGGGCGACCAAAATGCAGGATGCCTTGATCAACCGCATTGCGATGCAAACCCAAAATGTGGCAGGCGCTTGGCAACCTGCCCACCTCTACTTGAACGGTGAATACTGGGGGTTGTACGGTGCACGTGAGAAGTACGACGAACACAGTATCGCCTACGACTATGACGTGTCGACGGATGACGTGGATCTCATCGGTCCCCAAGGATCGCTAGCAGGGTCCGATGATGCCTTCTACACGGACATTAACGTGTTGCAGTCCACCTCGACGATGAGTTTATCCTTCCTGCCTTTGTTTGAATCGCTTTTCGACGTCGATAATTACATTGATTATTTTGTTTTCGAGACGTACATCCAAAATATGGATTGGATGGGCATCGCTTGGGGCCTGAACAACGTCAAGGTTTTCCGTCCCTCCTCCGAGGGCCGCTGGACCTATTTACTTTACGACACCGATGCAGGGTTTGGCTTCTTTGGCGGAAGCATCTACGACAATTACATCGAATCGGCACGTAACCCCGGATTTTCCAGCGTACACAGTGAGTTGTTCGACCACGTCTTGAACAACGCTCCTTTCCGAAGGCGGTTCATCAACCGGTATGCTGACCTCGTGAACACCATTTTTCAGCCGTGGGCCTTTTCCGTCGAGACCAACATTGCAGTTGACGCCATCGAAACGGCCATGCCCCACCACATCAACCGGTGGGATTCACCGCCATCAATGGGGTCGTGGCTGAACAGCATCAATGCGATGGTGACCCACAACCAAAGCAGGGTGAATACGTCGCGCAACCACCTGATGCAGAGTTTTAATTTACCCAACCCTTACGAATGCTCACTCGATGTGGTCCCCGCGATGTCAGGTTTAGTGCGCATCAACACGATCACGCCCGGTCCACTGCCGTGGGATGGGATCTATTTCGAAAACGTTCCCGTCGAAATTGAAGCTATCGCCCAGCCCGGCTACCTTTTTGAAAAATGGGAAACCAACCAGCACATTGCCAGCGGAGAAATGGAGCAATTCATCAAGCTGAACACCATCCCGCTGTTCACAGACGATTTGTACCAAGCGCATTTCATCCCCTGCCCGGAGGACGCGAGCGCCACCGTTGAAGCCGGCGATGAGGGATTGTCTGTCAACACAAGCAATGTGCCCTATGCCGATTCCATCGCATGGCAACTGGACGGCGTCACAGTGGGTATGGGCACAGGCTGGTGGCCGGAGTTTTCGGGAAACTATTCAGCAACAGTATTCTTCGATGGCTGCACCGTCACAGCTGCAGAGACTTACGTGGAGGGGCTTGGCAGTATGACTGTGGAGGCGTTTAACACCATCCGGTCATCGATCTTCCCGAACCCGGCCAATGAACAGGCATTCATCAAGGCCCAGCCTGGTGCCATGGTGCGCGCCTTCAGTGCACACGGTGGACTCATCTGCGCCACAACCGCTGGGCCTGACGGCATCGCATCGCTCGATACACGAAATTGGCCCGAAGGCATGTACATTGTGCACTCCGGGCCAATCCGAGAAAAGTTAATCGTTCAGCACGGAAGCTGAATCATTGCTGGCATCAGGAATTGATTTCCTTCCGGCGGCGCTGGTCTTCTGAGAAGGTATCCAAACCGTCGGCCGTGCCTTCGGCGCTCTTTTTGGTGTCGAGCCGACGCATTTCATCAAACAGAACATCGACGCGGTCATAATCCTCGAGCCAGATGTTCGCATTGATGAGGTTGAGGTACAGCAGCCCCGCCATTTTGCGGTTGATGCGGGCCTTCTTGTTGTCAAAGTCCGCTTCAGTCAGCACCTGCTCCCAAACCGCGACGCAAGCCCGAATGCCTTCTGCTGAGGCTTCCGGCTGATTCAGGTACTTTTCCATGGCCATTTTCATATCCAAGGCCGCGTTGTTTAAGTCCGTGTAGTCAACCTTCTTCTTGGTCTTGGCATGGTAAATGGTCATGGGACGGGTCTTTTTCGAGAAGCAGAACCGGTCGTTCAAGTTGCTGTTAATAGCGATACAGCCTGCCTGAACTGACATTTGGCTCAATCGGTTGTTGACCGCCGTTAGATTCCACGCCTTATTCAAAGCGGACTTGCTTGTGTACTTGTCAGAGGTGTACGTCGTGAAATCCTCGGAAGACGTCAACACCTCATCGACAACAATAGAACCGTCCGGGAGCTGAACCATGTAGCGGATCGGCTGGCGGTATTTCATCGTTCGGTAGTATTTGAACGTAACGTTTCCTTCCTTGTCCTTAATCTCTTTTTTACCTTCCTCGGGGGCCGAGCCTTCGAAGTATTGAATTTCGATGGTCACCGTGGCACCATCTTCGGTGCGGGTCATACCCTGCATGTCAACCTTGGAACCGATGATGCCCCGTTCAAAAACGCGCTCCGTTGCCACCGGCTTTCTCGGAAGAATGAGTTGCGGCTTCTTCTCGTCAAGCAGCGCGCGTTCCAAAATCTTTGCACCGGTGCCTTTGGCATTGTAGGCCTCCATCTCCGCGTTATAGGTTTCCTGCGCCAATTGGGTGTCGATTTCCCATTGCGTCAATTCGGCTTCGTACTGATCGCGATAGGACTGGTTGACCACGACATTGTAGGTGCTCACGCCGGCTGGCAGGGGTTCACTGGGTCGGCTGATGTAGTCCACCTGAATGCTTTCGCGCTGAACGTTCTGGGCGCTGACGGTAACAAAAGACAACGCTGCAAGGGCAAGTGTAATGTGTTTCATTGCAGAAAAGATTTAGGCCTAAATGTAGGCGCTAATCCCTCATGTGCTTGCTTACCCGCTGGAAATCTGTATCTTAACGTATGCGTCGATTGGATTTCATCCGGAGCTCAGCCATTGTCGGAGCATCGCTGACAACACCTCGTCTATTGAAGGCCACCTCAGGGATGTTTGCGTTGCCTGGAGAACGGCGGATTGCAAAAATCCTGAACGCACGGCGCAGTATGGTGCAGAACGTGCCGGTCCTCCGGGCCTTCGCCGGCGGTCAAAACGATCTCGTTTCCCCCTTTGTGATGCTCGATGAATTCGGACCGCTTGACGTGGATCCGGGCACCATCGGCATGGACATCCAAGCGCATCCGCACGCCGGGGTGGTCCCGACCACCTACCTCGTGCAGGGAAGTGGTCGGCATACCGATAGCATGAAAAACGACATCGTCTACCACGAAGGTCAATACATGCTCTTTAATTCCGGACGAGGCGCCATTCACGAGGAGGTAAGTGACGACCAATTGCGATCCAACGGCGGAGTAGTGCACGGTTTTCAAATATGGCTCAACCTCCCTGCAAAAGATAAATTTTGTCCCCCCAATACTGCCATCCACAATCCGGAGGTTATCCCAGTTATCCAAAAAGGCAAAAGCCGAATCAAGATCTTAATCGGAAGCCTGTTCGGGGGCACCTCCCCCACAGAGACGTATTCGCCCACGTTCTACTACCACATTACCCTAGCAGCGGGTGAGCGATTGGACGTTCCGGTTACGTCAGGGCACAATGCCTTTGTTTATGTGGTGCAAGGTGAAATGGAACTCGAAGGCCGACACGCCGTCAAGGACGAGCAAATGGCGCTGTACGAGCGGGAGGGGGATGTCCTGCAGTACTACTCAGAAACGGGATGCGAATTCCTGTTGCTCGGCGGGCAACCCCTGAACGAGCCGGTCGTTTCGTACGGCCCGTTCGTCATGAACAGCCAGGAGCAAATCAACCAATGCTACCAGAATTACCGCGCCGGGCGGATGGGTGAACTTTGAGCCGTTAAAAAGCCAACGTGGCTGACACCCATGGCGCCGCAAACCCAAAGTCTCCGCCCAGAACACCAACCATTCCATAATCCCAAAGCCAGCCGTTTCGCGTGCTCAAGTTGCGAATGCCCATGGACAGAATGGCAAAACCATCGGACTGGGGATTGAAATTGTTATAGGAAGGCAAATACGGATAAGCCAAACTAGCACCAGTGATACGAGTGGTGTACTGCACATTGCGCACGAAGTAATTCTCTGTGATGAACCAGCGGTTTTCTGAAATGCGGTTCATTCCGCTGATGTTTACGAGCAAAGGACGGACCCATTGCTGATCGTATTCTGTCACAATGTAAGAGTAGGAATACTGGCCAGGGTTCCAACTGTATTCCGTAGAGTCAGTGGTGTAGGCGTGCACCTCTCCGATACCGCGCTCGAACTTGGTTCCAGTACCTACGTTGAAGGTGATGTTTCGGTCTTCTGTTCCCCACGTCATATTGGCGAACACCAACCCAATGGGTCGCTCAAACTCACCGTAGTAATCCATGAAACCGATGCCTCCAAAAGACGCATACGTGTTTGAGCCCAATTGCTTTCCAATTTTGACCGATCCGCCGGCACCGAAGACCGAGAGGAGTCCACCAATCGTGATGTTTTCGGTCACACCAAAACTCACCGAATTCAAGGCGATGTTGGATTGAAAATACCCCTCTCCTTGCTGGAGCTGAATGCCTGAAGGCGCGAAGAAGTAACGGCTCGACTGCGGATTCAAGGCCAGTTCGCGTCCCTCAAACGCCTTGACCAACTGCTCGTACTCCCGCGCAGCAAGGGTGGCCATGCCTTTCACCAAGTACTTGGGCACTCGGACCACACCCAGCTGGATGGTTTCGAGTACAATTTCGCTTTCTGTGCTTTCAAGCATTTCCCCCATGCGTGAGGTTCCGTCGAACATCACGAGTCGGACGTACGATGGATCTGAAGGGGCTGAAGCGGATGCTGTTTGTGCCGAGCTGAAATTGACCGTTATGGTTGCGGCGAGGAGTAGAATAAAAAAACGCATGGCGCGCAAGGTAGTCTGTACCGATTTGGCATCCGAATTCGGCAGTAGAATACCAACCCTTCGTTAGAGGCGAATTCTTCGCAAAGCCGAAGCAGTTGATTTGGTTTGCAGAGCATTGAAAAAAACCGATGTTGGTTCCTACTGCGGAATTGCATGAAAATCACGAAATTGCAGCATGAAATTGGGCCAAATTGCAGAGTTGTTTAAGCACCGAATGTTCGGCTTACTCATCGCCGGCGGCACATTGGTCCTCACCATGCCGCACCAAGCCGAGGCGCAACCTAACCTCATCTTTGGCGACGCCATTAACCTTGGCGGTGGATGCTATCGATTGACCAATGCATCCGGCGGCCAGCGCGGTGCCGTTTGGTACGGAGGCACAGTGGATATCACACAGAGTTGGGAGATGACAGCCGATGTTTTTCTCGGTGCGAGCAACAACGGCGCAGATGGCATGGTATTCGTACTGCGGCATCCGGACGCAGGAACACTGGGAGCCGGAGGCGGGCGAATGGGGTATGGTGGCAATTTCGCGACCCCCGAAATTGAACCCAGCGTAGGTGTTCAAATGGACACCTACCAAGGTGGCAACCACGGCGACCCCTGGTACGATCATCTGGCAATCCATCGGGATGGATCGGTCAACCACAATTCAGCAAACGCGTTGGCCGGCCCAATTGCTGCGCTGACCTCCTCCGGAAACATTGAAAACAACACCGAATACGCTCTGCGCGTTACCTACAGCGCTACCAGCCAAGTGATGAAGGTATACTGGAACTGCGTGGAGCGACTTTCTGAAGTTATTGACCTTGAAGACATCATCGGAACCAACGAAGTAAAGTGGGGATTCACAGCGGCAACAGGTGGCCTCAGCAACCAACACCGCGTGTGCAATGCACAGTGGACCATGGTAGAAGATGTGGTAGCGCCAGAGACAATAGCATGTGCAGGCGAGGCCGTTGAATTATCCATCTCAGACTACGCCTTGAATCCCGTTTGGTCGCCGTCCGACGGCCTATCTAGCACGAGTGGCAATGCCGTTACGGCCACCCTGATGGCCAGTCAAACGTACACAGTCACTTACGAAGATGTGTGCGAAGAGGAATTCGCCTTGGAGGTCGAAGTGCAAGTCGCGGAATTACCCGATCCAGGGCTCCCTTCCGACACCGTGACGTGTGATGCAAGCAGCCTGATATTGAACAATGGCCCCTGGCCTGTCGGGATTGTAGGCAGCTGGGGTGACGGAAGCACCGATGAAGCATACGCCGTCTCTGGCGACGGGACCTACACCCTGACTTTGGTGGAAACCACAAGTGGCTGCACCACATCGGCAACCGTGGACGCATTGGCCGTGAATTTACCCGATTTAAGCCTGGGTGACGACCAGACCACCTGCCCTGAAGAGGCTGTCAGCTTTGACTTCAGCGGCAACGATCCCAACCTTGTCTTCACGTGGAACGGCGTTCCCAGTACCCCCACGTATTCAACAACCCAGACGGGCACCCTCACCTTGGAATGGGGGCTTTCGGTTTGCGCGGCTAGCGATGAAATTGAGTTAAGCCATTATCCCATATATCAAGTCGACTGGGAGGAAGACCCCATCGTACTGTGCTTTGACGAGGTGGAAACGGCATCCGCCACTGACCCTTCATGGACCGGAGGCAACGTATCGTGGTTGTGGAACAACGGCACGAATGCCAATGCCTTGAACATCAGTGAAGCCGGTCTGTATTCGGTGGAAATTTACACCCCCAACTGCACCTTCACTTACGACCTTGAAGTCGAGGATTCCCCCAACCAAGGCCTTGACCTGGGAGCGGATGTATTGCTCTGCGATGCAGAATCAGTGACGTTCACCAGCGGATACGCCGCCGCCTTTACCTCATGGGTCAGCGGTGGTGATGCTCAAGGGACCCAATCCATCAGCACCACAGTAACCGGTACCGACGCTACTGTAATCGCCAACGTCAGCATTGGGGAGTGCGTGGAATATGACACGGTTCAAGTGGCACATGTCCCCTTTTTCGATGCAGGCTTGCCCAATGCCCTGGATTTGTGTTTGAATGACAGCCTGGAATTGATTGCGCAGTCCGGAGCCGATACGTACATGTGGAACAACGGAGCCGACACACCAGATCAATGGGTAAACACCGCAGGATCTTACAGTGTTGAAACCGAAATTGATGGCTGTGTATTTGTGGATGAAGTAGCCGTTAACCCTTCGGCCAATACTGGAGTTTCCCTCGGCCCAGACGCTGTGGCATGCGATGGCGAGGCGGTCGTGCTGGCGAGCGGTTATACGGCCGCTGAGACGGAGTGGTGGATCAATGGGAGTCCGGAAGGCAACAGCCCAAGCTGGACCGTACTTAATGAAGACGCCACGGTCATCGCAGAGGTAACGGTAGGAGCCTGTGTTGAACGGGATACTGTGGTCATCGACCATGCCCCCGTTTTCAATACTGGCTTGCCCAGTTCATTGCCCCTGTGCAGCGGCGACAGCACATGGTTGGAATCCAATGTGGGCGCACCTGATTACCAATGGAGTTCAGGGGAAACCGCTTCTGGGATTTGGATCGACAGCCCGGGAGACTATACCCTTACCACGCTGGTGCAAGGATGTGAATATACCACCACTGTAACCATTCAGAATGTGCCGCTTCCGGTGTTGGACCTCGGTACAGATGTTACCCTTTGTGCCGGCGAGAGCGTCCTCTTAAATACAGGTCTGGCAACAGCAGATGAGACCATCTGGTCCAACGGCACCAGTGAACCGACCCTCGAGGTATCGAGCGCGGGAACCTTCAGCGTCATCGTCACGGAAAACGGCTGTGCGAATGAAGACGCCGTGACCATCGCCATTCAACCCCTGCCCGTCTTCGATCTCGGCCCCGATCAGCAACTGTGCCCAGACGAGGAAGCCTACATGTACATCTTTCCGTTGCCTGAGGATGCCACATTCAGTTGGAATATCGCCCACTATCAACCTGCATTGACCGCCTCCACGCCTGGCGTGTACACAGCCCTTGTGAATTGGAACGGATGCCTCTGGACCGATGAGGTCGTCATCGAACGCGCTGCTCCACTGTTCATCGACATCACTGAACCGCTGTCATTCTGCGAAGGAGAATCGATGGTAGTAAGTGCCGAAAATCCCCCCAATCTGTTCCCCGTCGGATACAGCTGGGACAACGGAGAGACGACTCCTGCGATTCAAATCGATCGCCAGGGCATTTATGAAGTGACAGCAGCGAATGGCTGTGATACCGTCACAAAAACATTCGAAGTCACGTTGGACTTTTGCGAATGCCCTGTCTACGTTCCCAATGGATTCACACCAGATAACGACGGCGCAAACGACCTGTTCCGTCCCGTGCTTGGCTGTGAGCCCGACAGCTACTTGCTCGAAATTTTCAATACATGGGGGGAAATCATTTTCGCCACGGACGACCCAGAAGCGGGCTGGTTCGGTCAGGTTGAAGAAAACCCGTCATCCACAGACTATACAGGTTATTTCACACGAAGCAATGTCTACCATTGGCGAATCACTGTGGAATTCCCTGATGAAGAGAATCCACTATCGCCGGCGCGCCTCGAATACCAAGGGCACGTTCATATGCTTCGTTAGGGACTAGCGCTTGAGCAGCGGGATGGCCGTTCGCGCTGTCGGTCCTGTCAAAATCAAAACACATACACCCTTGGGCCAATCGTGCGTTTCGAACCATTGCTGCGGCCCCGTCCAAGCACCTTGAGCAGTGCATACCCCCAGCGTATTGAACACCTGCCACTCTGAATACTGGTCTGAAGCCTTTATGGTCAGCCCGTCTGAGGCAATGGGGTTGGGATATGCAGAAACCTGAGACTCCTCCTCAAATTCGCCAACATCCACAGTAGACACCACACCGACCAATTGTTCCAATTCATCAAACGCAAACGTCCCGTCGTAATCAAAAAAGGTGTTCATGGGCGACCCGGTGTTGTCCAATGATTGAACGGTGCACGAGCCATTAGAACCGCCCCAGGAGCCGGCGTTCATGCCGTCGCCGTAGTCATCGGTGAGGGTGAAGGTGTGACACCCTTCGCTCGGAATGCTAACAGGTATCTCATACACCGTTTCGTCATCATAGGAACCCGGCAGCGCGACTGCGACAAGTAACCCGAAGGCGTTGCGGATTTCCCATCCCGTTTCATCGCCCCAGCTGTCTGTGAGCAGGGTAATGAGCCATTCTGATGTTACCGAGTCGGAAACGCCCACGGTCGCCTCAACGGCATCATTATCAGCGTTTTCATCCGAAGCCAAGACGCGTACATTAAACGTGGTTTCCGCTGCAAAGGCGTAATTGCCTAATGTAAATTCAGCCGTCTGGTATGTCTCCAATTCACCCGACCAATCCGAGCTCAACACCGTTTCACCTCCCACTTCCATGACTACAGTCAATCCGGAGGCACTGCTTGCGGTAAACGATTCACTTCCTAGGTTGATCAATTGTGCAATAATGGGGGTTTCATCGCCTGAACAGACATCGGTTTCGCCGAGGTAAGCTGCTATGGCCAAGTCGTTCGCTGAGGCGGGCTGCATCTGCAGTTTCCAATTCGTCTCCATGTAGTCGAATGTGCCGGGATCATAGCTCATGCCATTGACCAGGTATACTTCATCGTTTAATACAAAGGAGGCCGGCGCCCACCGCGACATGCCCGGGTGCGAGGGCCACTGGAACCAGGCATCAGACGCGGGGTCATATTGCCATAACTCACCTTCATCCATGGAACTGTGGTCGTCGCCATCTCCGCTCAGCGCATAGCCTTTGCCGGCATAGTCGAATTGCGTGCCCGCAACGCGGCCCTCAGCAGGGAGCGTTGCCACCTCTGTCCACTGCTCAGTTGAGGGATCGTACCGATACAGCTCGTTGTAGATGTTCGGGCCGTTGTGGCCGAAACCAACGTAAATCATGCCGTCGATACCAAACTGGTATGGATGGTGCCTCTCGCCTCCGGGGAAATCTGGTTTCTGGCTCCAAGAATCGGACGCCATGTCGTATTCCCACCAATCGTCCATATCCCCATTAGGACCTCCACCCAGCCCGACAAACACTTTTTCGCCCTCCGCAATGAATGCTGGGTGCGTGCGCGCCGTGCACGGGCAAGACGCCTTCTCAGTCCAAGCCCCTGTCGCCGGGTCAAACATCCACAAGTCGTTGAGGTAATCTGAATTGCTCAAGCCAAACCCCATCCACGCTTGGCCATTCCACTGGTCTCCGATGGTGTAGCCACGCGCCGGGCCAGGGAAGTTCGGCAACGCAGTCCATGCATCTGCTGTGGGGTCGTATTCATACATAGAATCAGTGAACCCATCGGTGGATTCACCGGCCACTAGGTAGCCTTTACCCTCCAGGGCAAATCCGTAGCTGTGGTTGGACACAAAGCCATCCGGAAGCGAGGCCACTTCCGTCCATCCTTGCGAAAAAACAGGCGCACAGAAAAGTGTGCTGAGGCCAAAGGCCAATGGTTTCAAACAGGTCATGGGCGCAAGTTACTGGAGTTTCCCTTTACCTTAGAGCTGTGAAGCTTCTATTCAGCGCCTTTATTTTGTCATTTCTTGCCACCGGTCCGGTCGGTGCCCATGCCCAATCGTTTCAACTCAGCGGCTACGTCCAAGATGCCGCCAGCGGAGAAATGCTTCTTGGGGCGACCCTTTGGTGCGAAACAGTGCAAGCGGGAACGGGCACCAATGCCTTTGGGTTTTATTCCATTGCCTTACCTGCCGGCAAACACCAGCTGACGGTGTCCTACATAGGTTACACTCCACAGACTTACGAGATCGACGTAAACAAGAACCTCAAATTGGATTTTGAATTGAATGCTGGGGTGGCCATCGATGAAGCGGTCGTCACCGGGGAAGGGTTCAACCGCATCGAGGACCAGGTGCAGATGTCAAAGGTGGAAATCCCCATGGACCAGGTGCGACGGTTGCCGGCCATCGGCGGTGAAGTCGACCTGTTAAAAAGCCTGCAACTCATGCCCGGTATTCAGTCCGGCGGGGAGGGCACGTCCGGACTTTACGTACGCGGCGGTAGCCCTGACCAGAATCTCATTGTTCTCGACGGGGTACCCTTGTATAGCGTTAGCCACTTGTTCGGATTCTTTTCCGTCTTCAATTCAGACGCTGTGAAGCAAATGACCATCACCAAGGGCGGTTTTCCCGCGCGCTACGGCGGACGCCTGTCTTCCGTCCTTGAAGTCAACATGAAGGACGGCAACATGAAGGAATTTCATGGCACTGCCAACGTGTCTGTCTTGGCTTCAAAATTCATGCTGGAAGGCCCCATCGTCAAGGACAAGGCCTCCTTCATGATCAGCGGACGCCGAACGTACATGGATCTTCTCATCAATCCCATCATCGCCCGTATCAACAAGCAAAACCCGGACGTCCAAACCAACCCGCGGTATTTTTTCTATGACCTGAATGGAAAGGTCAATTGGCGCATTGGCAAGCGCGACCGCATCTACCTGAGTTTCTTCAATGGACGAGATGATTTTGGCATTGCTACGACAGAAATTGAAAACACCTCGTCCTCGGAAATTGATTTTGGATTGGATTGGTTTAACCATGTCGCCGCAGCGCGATGGAACCACGAATGGAATCCCAAGCTGTTTTCCAACGTAACCCTAACCCGAAGTGAATACGCCTTCAATACAGGCATTGATTACAGCGAATCCATACCCAGCGCAGACACCCTGTTGACCTCGCGCTTTTCAAGCATTTACAGCAGTGGCATCGTCGATTACGCCGGACGGATTGACTTCAACTATGCCCTTAACAACGCCAATTACCTTCGATTTGGTTGGAACGCAACGGCGCATGCCTTCAATCCAGGAGCCACGACCTGGCAGGCTGGTGATGGAGGATTGCAAAACTTTGATACCACCTTGGGATCACAACAGGTACAATCCATCGAGCAATTCCTGTACCTCGAAGACGAGATACAACTGGGGGAACAGTTTAAAGCGAACATCGGATTGCACGCCGCACACCTCAGCGTAAATGGGGCCACATTTTCATCATTGCAGCCCCGAGTTGCCCTGAATTGGAAGCTTCCAACCGGTGGTGCTTTGAAGGCCTCGTATGCGCGAATGAATCAATTCGTTCACTTGCTCACGAATGAAGGACTTTCCCTCCCCACCGACCTGTGGGTTCCTGCCACCGACGAGGTCAGGCCGCAATCCAGCGAACAATGGGCTGCCGGTTGGGCCAATACATATGGCGCTTTTGAGTGCAGCATCGAAGGGTACTACAAATCCATGGACGGCCTGCTGTCTTACCGTGAAGGCGCGAGCTTTACCAACGCGGTGAATTCGGAATGGGAAGCGCAAGTGACACAGGGCATTGGAACGGCCTACGGATTTGAATTTCTCCTGCAAAAGAAGCAAGGTAAAACCACCGGATGGGTGGGCTACACCTTGAGTTGGGCCAACAGGCAATTTGATGAAATCAACAGTGGCAACTGGTTCCCGTACACCTACGACCGACGCCACGACGCATCGGTGGTGTTGCTGCACCGCATTTCGGATCGCATTGACTTTTCGGCAACTTGGGTCTATGGAACAGGGCGTGCGCTGACCCTTCCAGAATCACAATACCGTGCTTTCGTCCCCTACAGTTTTACCGGAGGAACGCCCGCATTGGACGGATTTAACTTACAGCTTCCAAGCCAGAAAAACAGTTACCGCACCAGTCCATACCACCGGGCAGATGTCGCCGTGACGTTCCTAAAAAATCGCCCCCATCACGTTCGCTCGTGGATCTTCAGTGTTTACAACCTCTACAACAATTTGAATCCGTTTTTCTCGCTTGTGAATCGCAATGACGACGGCTCCCGTTCCATTCGCGAGTACGGCATCTTTCCCATGATACCCTCCGTCGCTTGGCGCGCTGAATTTTGATCAATATGAAACCTGTTTTTCTCTTTATCGCCTCCGCTTTGGTCTTAACCGGTTGCACCAAATTAGGTGAGGGGGTGGTTCGTGACATTGCTTTCCCGGAGCACGAGGCACGAATCGCTCCGAACTTCATGGCTCGGCCGGTGGCCGATTCGCTTGTAGCGCGTGCCCACACATCGGTAGGCATTCTTGACTCCTTGAGTGGCTCCAAAATTGAGGATGCCATGTTCAGCCTCGTCCACGAATCTGGGGAGAGCATCACTTGGGGAGGACAAGCCGATTGGGTTCAAGGACGTGGTCACGTCCTCACCGATGTTCAATTGGCGGATGGCAGCTGGACACTAACGGTCGAAGCTCCTGACTTTGAAAGCGTCACGGCCGAGCAGGTTATGCCACCTCACATCGATAGCATCGGAGCGTATGCCTTTTCGTACACCGCTGAATTAGAAGATGAAGTCAGCGATGAAATTGAAGGCTATGCCATTTTGAGCAAAACAATTGATTTCACATTGACTTTGCCCGACAGGCCAACGGATTCAGATTATTTTTTGGTGCGTGCGTTGAAACTGTCCAAATTACAAGAGGAGGAAGAGGAAGAGGAAGAGGAAG
>NZGF01000049.1 GCA_002690915.1 Crocinitomicaceae bacterium | reverse complement strand
TTTAATTTTTGATAGAATTTCAGACTTTCACCGAGAGAATGGCAACAATTGAGCCAAAAAAAGGGAGGCCTGCAGCCTCCCTTTCTTTCAGAATTTTCTATGCTTATTACTCACAGCCAGTGCCAAAGGCCGACAAGAACTGCAAGAGGTCAGGCGTACCGACTTGTCCGTCTCCGTTCAAGTCACCTGGGCAAGAGCCGCCCGAACCAAATTCGCACGAACCGTCGTCATTGGTTGCGCTCGCATCGTAGTTGTCTGCATCCTCATAGGTGCAACCCATGGTCATTGGAGTCAAGCAGTAACCATCAGCAGAAGCACTGAATGGATTGTACTCGGCGAAAGTCGGCTCCGTGCAACCCGGGCATTGGTCGCAGCTGTTGAAGCATGCGCCGGAAGTGACCGTATTGCCTGTGACGGTAATGACACGGTTGCCACCATTGCCGCAATCGCCGACGCTTTCGTCCATTCCCCAAGCGTCGCCGTTGATGAACTTGTACTCGTAAGTGCCTTGCTGCAATTGGATGACCACTTCATGCACGCCGTATCCCACGTATGGAACATTGGTTGCACCTGGATCCCAACCTTGGAAGCTTCCTGCGATGTGAACGCCTGCAGCAGATACTGTCTCATTCGACATGTTAACGCGGAAAGAAACGAGATACGTGCAAGAACCGTCGTCTACGTTGGCTCCTGGCTCGTAGTTCTGAGCATCGGAGTCCATACATCCGTTGTAGTTACAGTCGCCTGCATCGGTTGCATTTTCGTCATAGTTGTCTGCACTCGAGTCTTGGCATCCGACCACCTCTTGGCAATCCAATACGCTGTCACTATCGGTGTCGGTGTAGTCACACATCACGCTCAAATCGCAGAAGTCTGTGAATCCGCAGGCCATTGGATCACCGCAGCCCATGTTGAATGAAGTGATTGGAGCAGCCCACAAGAAGCTTGGGCCAATAATCGGCACGGCAGACTGCCACACGCCGTTTGTTTCACTCAAAATCACTGTTGCACCTGAAATAGGGTCAACAAAACGGATGAGGTCTCCACAGAATGAAATGCTGGCCAAACCTGCGAGCATTTGAAGGTCTGCCAACAAGCCACCGGTTTGATCGGTGATGTTGCTGAACTGCATTGGGCCAGCCGTTCCATCGCCCAAGAACAAACCGTTCAAAGCAACGTTCGGGTTGACACCACCGTCCGCCTCACAGTCCGCAGCGAATGCCTCGTTTTCGGTTCCAGTCAGGGTAACACCCACCAACCAAACCGATTCTGCGCCGGTAACGATGGTGGTCGACTCGTTGAAATCGCAGCTACCATCATCATCGGTTGCAGCTCCGTTGTAGTTACACGCGATGGAGTTTGTGCATCCCAAAACGGTCAATGAATTGCCATCACAATCAAAGCCTTCCTCGGCGTAGATACAGCTACCGTCATCAGACGTTGCCAGTGCGTTGTAGTTGCATGCCGTTTCGTCGTTGCAACCGGGGCCGAGGGCAACCACCTCCAAGCTGGCCGCCAAACGTGGGGCCGTGTAATCTTGAATCTGATCGATCCAAGACAAGGCCTCATCCGGACCCATCGTTGGGTTCAACGTAAGTTGAGTCGCCGCAATATTCGTTCCGTTGGCCGCGTCAACCGCTTGGGTGACCGCAACGTTCCACCACTGCCATGGCGCACCGTCAAATGGCTCGGTTGGTTCACCGTCAACGTAGTTATTCAAGACCGGATACAAGCCGTCCCAGCCGTTGTTCCCAAATGCTGAAGCCGGATCGGCTAAGCCAATGTCAGCAAATGCAGCATTGTTATTGGTCGCATATCCATTGATTTCATCGTGGATATCGTAAGCACCGGACACTTCAACGACAAGTTCATTCGTAGTTGGCACTACCAATACGCCTGTGGTGTAAGGTGCGAATTGGTCATGTGGACCATGGAAACTCACCATGGGCATGTCTCCTTCATCCAACCAGTTCAAGTCACCCATCGCTCCTCCCATGTTCATCTGGAAGTTGAAATCGCTCGAGTAGCCGACGTGGTTAGCCATGCACAACTGGAAACCTCCTGACGAAGCAGGTGCGTAGGTATCTGTTGTTGCATTTGGATCGCCATGGATTCCTTCGATGACCATCGGGATGAACGAACCGTCACCCGGATCATACCAAAACTTGGTAATCGGGTTGCCCATATCGTCTACAATGATGTCGTTGTAATCTGAAATGGTGGATGAGGCCAATGTGATGTAACCACCGGTCCCTTCGCCGAACATAGCAATCTTGTCGCTGCTGGCGCCCCAAGGGTTACCGCCTTCAGCAATGGATTTCCGGAAGTAGCGGACCGCTGTGCGGCTATCCTGCACTCCACGGTATGCGGCCTGAATCAGTTGGAGCGTACGCTCAGCTTGGGTTGCAGCCAGCGCATTCCAACCGAGTCTGTAGTCGCATGACGCCACCACGTAACCCATCCGTGCAAAGCGCGAGCAGATTTCAACGGCACAGCTGTCTGTGCGGGTTCCAACTGCAGAACCATTCACGTACTGCGGCAAGAAGTTACCCGTGTGGAAGTAGAGGATGACAGGACGATCGGTCTCTGTGTCACCTGCTGGAGTATACACGTCCATCAACAGATTCTCTGGTGCGGGAGGCAGCCCTTGCAATGCTGGTATCACGGTGATGTTTTCACCGTAAACCACACCTGAGGCGACGTCCACTTCGTCGAAGACTTCATCGATGTAACGGACACCGCCGGCGATAGTCGTCTCTGTTACTGCGCCAAGTGCCAGTGCCATTCGCGGCGTGTTATAGTCCACCATTTGATCAACCCAAGGCATCGCTTCATCAATGCCCATTGTTGGGTTCAAGGTCAGCTGGGTTGCGAGGATAGAGGTGCCGTTGGCGTCATCATATGCCTGAACAGGTGCAGTGTCCCACCATTGCCAAGGCGAGCTGTCAAATGGCTCAGTAGGTGCGCCGTCAACGTAGCTGTTCAAAACCGGGAACAGCCCGTCGTAGCCCAAGTTGGCAGGTGAGCCTGCGTCTGGTAGCTCCGCGTCCGCAAAAATTGCGTTGTTGTTATTGGCGTATCCGTTGATTTCTTCATGGATGTCCATGGCACCAGAGACTTCAACCACCGGTTCGTTGGTCGTTGGAACGATCAACACGGCTGTTTCGTAAGGAGCAAAAGGATCGTGAGGGCACTGGAAGCTCACCATAGGCATATCGCCTTCATCCAGCCAATTCAAGTCACCCAATGCACCTCCAGCGTTCATTTGGAAGTTGAAATCCGAGCTGTACCCTACGTGGTTCGCGGCACACAATTGGAATCCACCAGCTGAAGCAGGTGCGTAGGTATCTGTCGTCGCATCGGGGTCACCGTGAATGCCTTCCACAACCATTGGGATGTACGAACCGTCGCCTGGATCATACCAAAACTTGGTGATAGGCGCACCCATGTCATCCAAAATTATGTCGTTGTAATTCGAAATGGTGGATGACGCGAGCGTAATGTAACCGCCCGTCCCGTTTCCGATTATCCCGATCTTATCGCCATTCACGCCATAGGGGTTCCCGTCTTCAGCGTTTGACCTGCGGAAGAAACGAACCGCTGTGCGGCTATCCTGAACACCACGGTAGGCGGCTTGAATCAATTGTAGCGTTCGCTCTTCTTGCGTCGCAGCAAGCGGATTCCATCCGAGGCGGTAATCACAAGAAGCAACGACGTAACCCATTTTGGCATATCGCGTAGCCATTTCAACTTCCCAGGGATCAGTCTTCGTTCCTAGGGCGCCCCCGTTTACGTATGGGGGCAAAAAGTTACCTGTGTGGAAGATGAGCAACAGCGGCCGTTCTGTTTCAGTGTCGCCGGTGGGCTCGTAGATGTCGCACTTCAAATCCTCCATCATCGGTGGAAGGCCTTGAAGCGCGGGAATAACAGTAATGTTTTGACCGTACACCACGTCGGTAGTCACGGTTACTTCATCAAATACCTCTTCGAGGTAGCGGGTCTGCGCATTCACATGAAGCACAGCCAAGCACACCGCAAGTGCGCTGAAGAGTAAGTTTTTCATCAGATTTTGGATCTGGGTGAGTTTTGGTTTTCCCGGGTAAGTTACACAAAAAACAATGCCTGTGTACACAATACACGGCATTTATCAACAAAATACTGGGTTTAGAGGACTAAAAAGTATGGTTCAGCTATATCGTTCACAGCAACATCAGCGCAAGCCCTAACACACGCCCCACCAAGCACGTTTGAGCGCTTGGAACATGGCTACAGGAGTCAAATTCTAGATGCGGTTGCGTCGGCGTTCATCCTAGTCCTTGCGGTGATTGAATTCGTAAATCAAGCTGCCATAAAGCATTCGACCGACGAAGGGTCCCCCGTAAGCCTCAATGTGGATGTTTTGAAGCAAGTTCGACCCTCCAAGCTTAATGGTCGTATTCCAAGGTTCCACGACTACATTAATCTGAGCGTCCAGCAGGTCATATGTTGGAACCAATCCCGTGAATTGTGGAGATCCCTCGAACAGGAATCCCTGGATCCACTTGTAATTGACACCAAAACCCCACGTAGATTTACCATCCAACTCGAGGTCACGCGCTGTAATGCCTAAATTGAACTTGTGCTTTGGTGTATTAAATGCAGGGATGATGGGGTCGTCCTCGTCCGTCTTGACCAATTCATTCCAGCTGTAATTCCCCGTGAGCATGAATTGGTTGTTGAGGTAGTAATTCAAACCGATGGACGCGCCTTGCGTCTGCACTTCATTAATGGAGTTGGCTGCGTAGCGGTAAACATCCACGGCCCGTGGCGACTGCTCGTTGCCAATGAAGAGCGCATCCAATCCGATATTGTAGCCGATAAAATCTTGGTAAACGCTGAAGTAGTATCCGCCGTCTACGTAAACCTTTTCTCCTAACGTGGTCCTGTACCCAATCTCAAATGTACGCACCCGCTCGGGTCGGATGGGGTCAATGTTGAAGTAAACAAGCGTATCTCGGTTGAGTCCATACTGGCCATTGGCCGCATCTGCGCTGTTTCTGAAGTCAATGAAACTGCCCACTGTAATGAGGCTGTCCGCTCCTTCCAGATTTCCCACCAAAGTGGCTGGCCCGACGTCCAGCCAAAGGTACTGATCCGCGAGGGTTGGATTGCGGAGGGCAGAACTGAAGCTCATGCGCAAGTAGTCGGTCTCCCGAGGTGAAAATACCAGGGAGGCTGCAGGGGAATACACCCAATCGAAATTTTGGTTCTTGTCCGCTCGGACTGTCCCGGTCACGATGAGCCGATCTTCGAGAAATCGGCGCTTGATTCCCGTGTAGAAACCTACTTCTTGGTTGATGATTTTAGAAGCCGTATCACTGAAAATCGTTCCATCACTCCACGGAGTGTAACGGCGATAATTGCCGCCAATGCGCACTTCCTCGAGGCCTTCTGGCTCAAAAATGTACTCCCCGTGAACATGGCTTAAACTTGACTGATCGAAGAAGCGCGTTCCGCCCTCACCTTCGTTGTTCTTGGCGGAGACTAGGGCGTTGAATGCCTGTTCAAACTCCGGCGTTCCAGGCATCAAATGCCCCAGAGGATTCTCCGCCACATCATTCAATCCTGCATATCCCGCATTGGTCCAAGCTTCCACTTGGGAATGCCAGATGGAGAGTGAGTCCCCGTACGAATTATACCACGCCGGTATGGCACCGTCCTCGTAACCATAGATGGGGAATCCGAATTCAGGATCTACTCCAATCTGCACCAAATCCGGCCATGTTTCATTGATACCTGGCACGATACTGTCCACCCAATACCGGTAGTACACTTTGCTGTACTGGTAATCGGAACGGGTTTGGTCCTGCAGCTTGAGCGCCGTAGCATAGGGATCATAGGAATTTCCTGCATCTTCACTTGTTCGGTAGGCACGGATGAACCACTTACCGGATTTTCGGAGCTCCAGTTTGTGCTGATAAAATTCAATATCCCGCAAGCTGAAACGGTTGTCACCTTGGTACACAGTGGTGCCGAACCCGCTGTTGAACCCGTACACCAATTCAGGGCTTTCATAGGTGTCCTCCGGATTGAGTCGCCAATGAAGGGCTGTACTGAACTTCAGGTTCTCAGTGTTGTAGTCCACCATGTCCACTTCCCGATAGCCCGTTCGGAAGAAATTCCCGAGGCCACGGGCATTGGAACTTCCATCCCCGGAATAATCAAAAACCGGCTTGTATTCGTCGCCATAGATGTTCACCGCATCGTACCCACCCGGGTTGGCAGCGTCCACTTGAGAACCGTCTACGGGATTGTAGTTAGTCGCTTCCCAATCATATGCTGAAAAACGGAAAGCATTCACCTTGAAGCCCAGAACAGGGTTTCCATCATCGTCTGTGGTGTAATCCGCATACCGAAAAACCAACTCGTTCAGTTGGCGTTCACCCACCTTCGTCGATGCCGAAATGCCAGGGAATTGGAACGGCGACTTGGTCTCCATGCTTACAACGCCATTGAACGCCCCAGGGCCGTAGAAGGCCGAACTTGCGCCTGCGACAATGTCAACGCTTTTCACATCCAGGTCCGATGCTCCGAGGAAATTGCCCAACGAAAAGTTCAATCCAGGACTTTGATTGTCGATGCCATCAATAAGTTGCAGCGAACGGACAGGAGAAGTCGAGTTGAATCCTCGGGTGTTGATGATTTTAAAACCCAAACTGGCCGAAGTGACGTCCACACCTTTGAGGTTACCGAGTCCTTCGTAGAACGAGCCACTCGGCGCTTCTTTGATGGCAATGACATCCATGGATTCCACGGTGAGCGGTGACTGCTTTTGCTTTACGCTGATGCGGTCCCCTACGACCTCCGCCGCATCGATGAGCACCTGGTTCGGCGCCAGTTTGATGGTCAGCTTGCCGTTCGCATTCTGAGCGGTAACCACCTGCGTGTCATAGCCAATAAAGCTCACTTGCAACCTTACGGGGAAAGTTGAAACTGAAAGCAAAAACTGCCCGTCAAAATCAGTTGTGACCCCGGTCGATGTCCCTTCAATGATGACATTGGCAGAGAAAATGGGATCACCCAGTTCGGCATCAACGATGCGCCCGCGCAGCAATTCCTGAGCGCCTGCTGTTCCTGCAACAGCCGAAATACTCATTAAAACGAAAAGAAAAATCCAATGCTTCATCGGATGGGCTTTTTAAATTGGATAGTGAATTAACGCAAAATTCCCTCTCCGGAGAAGATCATCCAGCAATTCTTACCAACACCTTAGGCCAATTGAATACGCACCTGACCATCGATTTCGACCACATCGCCACCGCGCAACTTGCGGCGCTTCCGTCCCTCTGCCTCGCCATTAACAGCAATCAATGCATCCTCCACCATCATTTTGGCCTCCCCTCCCGTAGCCGCATAGCCCGTGGCTTTTAGGAGCTGAAGCAAATCAATCACATCCGAGCGAAGCTCAAAGGTCTCTTCCTGCATATCACTGGGGAAAATGCGATGGGTTGGATTCGGACATCATGCGGTACGCGGCCTCGTAAATGTCGTCGACGCTGGGTTTGCTGTAGTAATCCCCATCAGAGCCGTACGGCGGCAAGTGTGCTTGCGCTGTTAGGGTCACCGGTGCACCATCCAAGTGCTTCCACCCGCCCTGACGGGTCAAAATATCTTCCAGAACATAGGCACTCGCTCCGCCAGGAACATCTTCATCCACCACGAGCAACTGGTTCGTTTTGGCCAGTGATGCCCCCGCCACATTCGTCGTATCCAGCGGCAACAGGGTTTGCAAATCTACCAGCTCCGCTTCAATGCCAACGGCCGACAGGCGCTCGGCTGCTTTGACCACAAGGTTGAAGGTGGATCCGTACCCCACGATAGTCAAATCGGATCCGGTCTTCACCACTTCTGCAATCCCGAGCGGTACTGTGAATTCGCCCAGGTTACTCGGCATGCGCTCCTTGGTCCGATAACCGTTGAGGCATTCCACCAAGAGAGCCGGCTCCTCGGCACAGAGCAACGTATTGTACATGCCCGCGGCTTGGGTCATGTTACGTGGAACGCAGACATACATACCACGCAGCGCATGCACGATGGTACCCATGGGGGAGCCGCTGTGCCAGATGCCCTCCAACCGGTGGCCTCGGGTGCGGATGATAACCGGTGCCTTTTGTCCACCGGCAGAACGGTACCGGACCGTTGCGGCATCGTCCCGCAAAATCTGCAGCGCATAAAATATGTAATCGAGGTATTGGATTTCGGCGATGGGCCGGAATCCGCGCATGGCCAGTCCTATGCCTTGTCCTGCGATGGTGCATTCGCGAATGCCCGTATCAGAAACGCGTAGCGCACCGAACTTCTCCTGCATGCCTTCCATTACTTGGTTCACTCCGCCAATTTTTCCAGTGTCTTCACCAAACGTCACCAGCTCCGGGTAGGCCTCGAACAACGCTTCGAAATTTTTCTGAAGCACCTGACGTCCATCCACCCATTCCTCGCTGGTAAATTGAGCGGGGCGAACCGGCACCTCCATCGCCGAGTCCGCTCCATCGCTGTACAAGTGACAGCTATATCGGGAGCGGTTTTCGTGAAGCAAGCGTGCGGAAAGTGAATCCACTGCAGCTTTCGCAGGTGAATCAATGCCGGCATGCCTTGCGGCCATTTGACGCAGCGCGCCGTGCACTTCCGCCCGGCCCGGGAACAATCCCTCTCGCAAGGCAGCAACTTCAGATGCCCCCGGTTCAAGGGCTTCGATCGCCGCAACGACTTCTTCCATTTCTCCATCCAAAGGTGCACGGAAGGCGGCCCAAGCGGCCTTTTGTTCTTTCCGGACTTCCTTCTTAGCCTCTTTCCGGATTGCATCAAGTTCTTCCCTGGTAGCTGCACCTTCCATGATTAGGAACTGCCCGAATTGAGCGATGCAATCGTATTCAGCAGCCCACGCCATGCGCTCTTCAGACTTGTAACGCTCGTGAGAGCCTGAGGTGCTGTGGCCTTGGGGCTGGGTGACTTCTTCGACATGAACGAGGACGGGCACGTGCTCTTCTCTGCAGCGCTGGGCAGCGGCTTCATAGGTGGCGATTAAAGCAGGATAATCCCATCCTTTGACCCGGTAAATGACCAGCCCATTCGTGCCTTCTTCCATTTCCATCCCACTTAAGGCCTGGGAAATGGAAGCTTTGGTGGTTTGGTATTGCTTCGGGACGCTGATGCCGTATCCATCGTCCCAGACGTTCATGAGCATGGGAACCTGCAAGACCCCCGCGGCGTTCATGGTCTCCCAGAACAAGCCCTCTGAGGTGCTCGCATCGCCGATGGTTCCAACAGCAATTTCATCGCCTCTTGAGGTAAATCCTCTTTTAGCCTGCGCCACCTCATCCATTTGACGGTAGAGTTTGGATGCTTGAGCCAATCCGAGCAGCCGAGGCATTTGTCCACCTGTGGGGCTGATGTCTGCGGAACTATTGAATTGGGCCATGTGGTCCATCCATTCTCCGTCATCGGTCAAAAACCGCGTAGCGAAGTGCCCGCCCATTTGTCGGCCCGCCGAAGTGGGTTCGCGTTCGACATCGGTGTCGGCATACAATGCAGCGAAGTACTGACGCACATCGAGGAGGCCTTTGGCCATCATCAGCGTCTGGTCGCGGTAATAGCCTGAGCGCCAGTCGCCGTTACGCACCACCTTGGCCAGGGCAATCTGTGCCAGTTCCTTTCCATCGCCGAAAATGCCAAACTTAGCCTTCCCTCCCAGCACTTCTTTGCGACCGAGCAACGATGCTTCGCGGCTGATGCAAGCAAGACGGTAATCGGCCAACAACACGGACCGAAAGTCTTCTGCCGTATTTGCGACTGATGCCATTGATTCCGTCTGCTTCATGGCGCGAATTTAAGCAGACTCCGACCAAGTGGGCACACCCTACCGCAAGGCCGCATAGGCCACTGCGATTTCCGTACCTACCCGGACATTATTCTTCACGAGTTCGCGATTCGCTGCAAGGCTTGCTCCGCCGGTCGCCTCATTGATAAAACGCAACAAAAACGGAGTCAAAACTTTTCCTTCGACGCCTTGTTCCGATGCCGCCTGAAGACCAGCTTCTATGGCCGTTTTAATGGCTTTTGGATCCGCCGAAGCTGACAATGGTATAGGATTCGCCACGAGCAATCCCCCTTGCTGCCCTAAGGTCCAATTCGCATGCATCACCGCCGCTACCTCTTCTGGGGTGTCGCACCGATGAGGCACCTCTAATCCGCTCTCACGGGTGAAGAAGGCCGGAAATTCGTCGGTTCGATATCCAATCACAGGGATTCCAAAAGACTCCAGCACCTCCAATGTTTTGGGAAGGTCGAGAATGGACTTGGCCCCGGCACTGACCACCGCAACGTCAGCACTGGACAGTTCAGCCAAGTCCGCAGAGATGTCCCATGTGGAGGCCACTCCACGGTGAACGCCGCCAATTCCACCGGTCGCAAAAACGGAAATTTCAGCTTGCGCGGCACCAATCAATGTACCACTCACAGTGGTCGCGCCGAGCACGCGTTTGGCCAACGCGACGGACATGTCACGACGCGAAATTTTCCACACCCCGTCCTCTTTGGCAAGGGCATGCAACATATCCGCTTCGCACCCGATGTGGATTTGGCCGTTGGCCACGGCAACCGTAGCCGGAACCGCACCTCCTTCGCGCACCAACGCTTCCAGCTTCTTGGCTGTTTCAAGATTCGCAGGATACGGCATACCGTGTGCCACAATGGTAGACTCCAACGCCACCACCGGCTCTCCGTTTCGAAGGGCATCGGCAACCGGCGAGTGGATGTGAACGAGGGGATTGGCCATGGGGGATTGCTTTACCAAATGGTGGCGCTTTCCATCGAATTCCAAATGCGGTCTTTCAACTGCTGAAGGCCTTGTTGGGCCACGCTGGAGAAGAATATGGGGTCGAGGTCTTCAATTTCGGAGCGCAACGCTTGCTCCAACTCGTCGTCCAACATGTCCGCCTTGGAAACTGCCAACAGGCGATTCTTCTTCAAGAGATCTGGATTGTACTTCCCCAACTCGTTCAGGAGTGTCTCGTACTCCGTGCGGATGTCTGTGGCGTCGGCCGGGACCAAAAACAACAGCACTGGGTTCCGTTCGATGTGACGCAAAAACCGCAAGCCTAGGCCCTTCCCTTCTGCCGCACCTTCAATGATTCCGGGGATGTCTGCCATCACGAATGAGCGTTCATCGCGGTAGGCGATCATTCCGAGGTTGGGCTTTAAGGTGGTGAAGGGGTAGTTAGCGATTTCCGGCTTAGCTGCGCTCACCACCGAAAGCAAGGTGGATTTTCCCGCGTTAGGGAACCCCACGAGTCCGACGTCCGCGAGCAATTTAAGCTCGAGAATCTTCCACTCTTCACGTCCTTCCTCACCCGGTTGAGCGTAGGTCGGCGACTGGCGCACTGAGGACTTGAAGTGGTCGTTTCCGAGTCCGCCTTTACCGCCCTGTGCAATGATTACCTCTTGTCCGTCATCAAGGATTTCGACGAGGACCTCGCCCGACTCGGCATCCTTCACAACGGTACCTAATGGAACGTCGATGAACGAATCTTTTCCGTCGGCGCCGTATTTATGTTGTCCACGGCCAGGTTCGCCGTGTTCGGCAATGACGTGACGGGCGTACTTGAGATGCAGCAATGTCCAATGCTGCTTATTGCCCCGGACAATGACGTGCCCTCCACGTCCACCGTCTCCACCGTCGGGTCCACCTTTTGCCGTCATCCGGTTCCGCATGAAATGCGATGAGCCGGGACCGCCCTTGCCGGATCGGCAACAAATCTTCACGTAATCAACGAAGTTTTCGCCCGACATTCGCTGGCTCAGTGGTTCGGAATAGCCGCGCGCAAGCGCTCCGTAATTTCTTCAATGGTGCCTATGCCGTCAACGCCCGTGAACTTCCCTTGGGCCGCATAGTGGCTGGCTACCGGAGCCGTCTCGGCGTTGTAAACATCAATTCGCTTTTGAATGACCGCAGGGTCAGCATCATCAGGTCGGCCACTCGTCTCAGCGCGCGCTAGCAGGCGCGCTTTTAGTTCCGCTTCTGCAACGTCAAGTGCGAGCATGCAGGAAACTGGTGCTTCGCGGCCGTTCAAAAAAACATCCAGCGCTTCCGCTTGAGCCGTGGTGCGCGGGAAGCCATCAAAAATGAACCCTTCGGCATCGGGGTGTTTGTCCACTTCCGATTCCAGCATGCGGATGGTTACATCATCCGGAACGAGTTGACCCTGGTTCATGAAGGATTGCGCAAGTTGACCCAATTCCGTTCCGCCCTTGATGTTGGCCCGAAAGATGTCACCGGTGCTCAAATGCACCAATCCGTACTGTTCTACCAAGTAGGCACTTTGGGTGCCTTTGCCGGCTCCAGGTGGTCCAAAAAGTATGATGTTCAGCATTTTACTCTCTTTCAATTGTCCGCAAAATTGAGAGTTCAAAGGTAGGGCATTGAAACACGTTAGACTCGTAATGATGCGTTAACTTCGCGGCTCATTCTGATTTACTTCGAAGACCAACTATGAAATACGACGTCATTGTACTTGGAAGCGGCCCTGGAGGCTATGTCACGGCCATCCGCGCAAGCCAATTGGGACTGAAGACTGCGGTTGTTGAAAGGGAAGCCCTGGGCGGAATTTGTCTGAACTGGGGGTGCATCCCCACCAAAGCATTGCTCAAGAGCGCGAACGTATTTGAGTACATCGAGCATGCCGAGGATTACGGAATATCGGTTGCGGCACCCAAGGCCGACTTTAGCGGCATGGTCAAGCGTAGCCGCGGCGTTGCAGACGGCATGTCCAAGGGCGTGCAATTTTTGATGAAGAAAAACAAAATTGACGTCATCATGGGCAACGGGAAATTGCTTCCCGGAAAGCAGCTCGAAGTGACAGATGAGGCCGGTCAAAAGCAAACCCTTAGTGCAAATCACATCATCATAGCCACGGGTGCGCGCAGCCGAGAACTTCCTTCCATCCCACAGGACAGTAAAAACATTATCGGTTACCGCGAGGCCATGACCTTGAAAGATCAACCGAAGCGCATGGTCGTGGTGGGCTCTGGCGCCATAGGTGTTGAGTTCGCCTACTTTTATAATGCGATTGGTACGGAAGTAACCGTGGTCGAATATCAAGATCGCATCGTTCCCGTCGAAGACAAAGATGTCAGCAAGCAACTCGAAAAGAGCTTCAAAAAGTCTGGTATCAATGTCATGACCTCCTCGGAAGTGCTCGGCGTTGAGTCCAAGGGCAAGGAACAAGTCGTCACTGTCAAGACTAAAAAAGGGGAGCAAACCATTGGGTGTGACGTCGTTTTGAGTGCTGCCGGCGTCGTAGCCAATATCGAAAACATCGGACTCGAAGACGTCGGAATCGTGGTCGACCACGGTAAAGTGGTAGTGGACGATTACTACGCTACCAACATTCCCGGATACTATGCCATCGGCGACTGCGTTCCCGGGCCAGCACTGGCCCACGTCGCATCCGCTGAGGGTATAACGTGCGTTGAAAAAATTGCTGGCCACTCGCCCGAAGCCATCGACTACGGCAACATCCCCGGTTGCACCTACTGCTTTCCGGAAGTGGCGAGTGTTGGAATGACTGAGGCCCAAGCCAAAGAAGCCGGACACGAGATCAAGGTGGGAAAGTTCCCGTTCTCAGCTTCGGGCAAAGCCAGCGCCTCAGGTCACAAAGACGGCTTTGTCAAGCTCGTATTTGACGCGAAATACGGAGAACTCCTTGGCGGGCACATGATCGGCGCAAACGTGACAGAGATGGTAGCGGAATTGGTCGCACTTCGCAAATTAGAAACCACCGGTCATGAATTGATCAAAACCATCCACCCGCACCCCACGTTGAGTGAGGCAGTGATGGAAGCCGCAGCAGCGGCCTACGACGAAGTCATTCATCTGTAAAGAGCACTGCGCTTCATTGGCGAAGCGTGATGTGCATGCAGTTCCTTTCTGGAATCACAAGGATTCGACCGGATTTTTGGAATGACTTGAGCACGTGTTGAATGGCCCGGGTCGGCGCGGAACAATCCGCATCGTTATTGGGCCTATCAGTATATGCAATATCAAACGAAGCGCCGTAGCTGTGGGTTGAACCACCGTCGATGGCGTTGTAGTTGCGGCGACCAAGCCGAGCTTGCTGACGCGCGGTTCGGGTCAAACTCGTAACCCGAAATGCAGTTCCTTCGCTTTTGGTGCCTTGCAATTGATCAGCAAACGCGTGGCCCATATCCTCCAGCAGCGACTTCACCTCGGGAAGCAATAGCGCGTGGCTGTGGGACAACGGAGCGATGTGGTAACCCCTGCCGTCGGTCACATCAATAAGATTGCCGCGTGATTTCCCAGCGCGCAACTCCGCTTTGTCCTTGACAAAAAAACTGTTCGGTAGGTTGCGTGCGGCTTGCTGGTGCGCCGTGTAGGGATTCTTGGGTAGCCTCAAAACACCCTTATTGCACGAACACGGCAACACTTCTACCTCCACTTCTACCTCTTTTTCCGGCTGTAATTCCGGGCGTTCCGATTGGCGGTGAGGAACTGATACCGGGGTATCGATTGTCTGAGCGACCGATGCCTCACCCGGGTGTTCCAACGCTTGATCAGCTTCGGACTCATCGGGTGAAATCCAAGCCACGAGCAAAAGGCACAAAAACACCAAAGTGCCACCCACTCCGGCGATTCGGTCCCAGCGGTATCGTACGAGTCCACGGTGCATGCCCTGCAAGATGCACGAGAGAAGTCGTTTCATTCAACCCAACCTGCCCTTAATGCCCACAAGCCCATTTTGAAAACTGAATGCCTTTAACGCCGGAATGCAACCTTCAACCTACTCCATCAGTATACCCACCTAAACGAACGAATATGCTTGGATTAGGAGCAAAAATTGAACACCCCACACACGGCGAAGGCGTCGTGTTTGGAACCGATGGCGACTTTTGGCGCATTTATTTTCGCGAAGTCGGTGAAAAGTCTATTGGCAAAGACTACACTCAATTGGATGTGATTGAACCGGCCGAAGACTTTTCTCAACCTGACGTCAGCGACATCATGACCGCCATGGAACATGTGTTAGATGATTTCACAGACAAAATCCGCGGCGATGAAAGCGTTGAAGCCATCGAAATTAGCGATCGCTGGGACGGAGGGATGTTGATCCTGCAGCCCGCCGACGACGAGCTTAAGT
>NZGF01000048.1 GCA_002690915.1 Crocinitomicaceae bacterium | reverse complement strand
ATGCTCCGGCGAGCATTTCATAAGTTACCATGAGGTCGCACAAGCTGTCGCAAGGCTCTGGATTTTGATCGGGATAGACACAGCTGCCATCATCGATGGAAGCCATGGGGTCAAAATTCAGCGCGTTTGGATCGGTGCAGCCGGGGATTTCCTCTACTTCACAAATTGGAGGGATGAAATCAGGAAAATCAATGACTCCGACAAACCAATCTCCGTAGGAGATGCTCAAGGATAAAGTCTGGATATTAGAAGCATTCGGGATAGAGACAAAAAATGGAGCGCCATTATTCGACGATGACATTAGATCAAGGGCATAATTAAATACCTGTGGCTGTCCATTCGCTTGCCCAAGAATACCGCAAGATGTTACAGTTGCTTCAAACCCAACATCGTTCACGTCATAGTCAACATCGATCATATCCTCGACAGCGAGGCTTATTTCTGATAAAATTTCACTGACTCCAACCTCAATCGCACAAAATTCTAAATCATAAATCAAGATTGGCGTAAGAGTCGGTCCGCAGTAAAATGTTTGGGATTCAGATTCGGTAAAACGAGTTGGGTCATCATTGCATGTAGCACGCAGTGAGACGGAATGTGATCCCCACCCAAAACAATGCAATTCTGAAACCATTGGGTCATCTTCGACAACCTCGCCATCAATAATCCAATCCAATGTCATGCATGAGGGTACGGCTAATTCCGCATTCAGGTATTTCCCACATGAGAATGGGCCGCTACAGAACATGGGTGCATCGACCAAAGAGAAAGGTAAATATTCAGGAGGAGTGCACGCTTCAAGTGTGAGCGATCTATGCAAGGTATCGACGCAAATGGCATCTGAACAATCAGTCAAAATTGCCGTCACATCGTATTCTCCAAATGGTTTTAGGCCTGAATAATCGCTAGGTACTCCGCAGTCAAACGAGGCAACAGTTACACCATCAATTTGCCATTCCACCGCTCGATCATCGAGACAGCTGTTAAAGGGCATGTAAGGCGAGAAGAAAGACAAAAAACTTAATTCATATTCAGCTGCGGATCCCGGCGTGCACCCTGGTTCTTGATCAAAAAGGGAAAGTGGCATTGCCGGTGTAAGACTGAATGGTCCATCAGAGAAGTAGGTCACTGATTCTTGATGAATTTGTTTGGCTCTCACGAATGGAGCACAGGTCCCACAATCGCATTCTTCAGGGAGCGCGAAAGAAACATTGACCGGGAATCCAGTCATTGCGGGTTCATCACAGCAATATGAGCTTAAAGAAAATGTCAAATTGGTCGTTCCCGGCGTCCAAAGCTTCTCAATTATGGTCGTGTCCGTCCCTGAATCAGTAGTGCCGTCGCTCCACATGATATCGAAGCATACTTCATCTGCATTCTCGCTTGCCGGGTTGATATTAAGACGAATAAACTCGCACGTTACTTCGTCTGTCAATACCTCAACTTCAGGAAAACAAACATCGCATGGTAATAAATCGACTGTTGGGTCAAACACGGATGGGACAAATGGAATAAGGTCATATTCTTTAAAGGCAAAGAAGAGCTCAGGAGAAATTGCAGGGGCACGCTCGAGTTCTACCAAGTTTGCTTGGAAGGTGGGACATTCAGTAACCCCGCTCAAATTTGTTCCGATGAACTCCATATCGAACTCATTCGGTAGAGCGTAATTGTCTCTATAGCCTATTAGTTTTGGATCCGTTGATGGCTCGACCAATAGCATTTCGGGGTGGAAAATTTCAGGCTGATCGCCTGCATTACTGAAGACATCGTAACGGTTCCAGGTTGCGCTCGAGCCGAAGAACGATGCCGGAACGTCATAAACTTGGTGCCACTGAATACAGCTCAAGCCAGGCTGAGATATCCCCGGATTGATTTCCATGAGAAATGGAGGGCGATCGCCTGCTGATATTTCGTAGAATGATTGTGGATCATTTGGGTCGTAAGGCAGATTACTGGCATCCACTTCGAGAAATCCTGAGAGAAGAAGGTGTTCAGGATTCTGAGGATGGGGGTGAGCGGACATCACTTTAATCGGATGTTCCTGAATATGAATATGGCGGACATCGGATGGAGCAATGCCATTCGAAAGATCAATCTCATAAATAGAGAATCCATTCTCCAGATACGTGATGTCTCCCCGGCCATTTACAATTTGATAATACTTGCCTTCTGTGGTAGCAACTGTTCGTGCAGCAACTGATTCGTAGGATATATCCGAGTGAACATAAGTCTGTCCCCAAAGTTGTGACCCATTATAGCCTACCAATGCTGCAAGCGCGCCTTGTTTGACAGTACCGGATGGATCTATGTAATTTCCAGAACCACCAACAATATAACCGAGGTCTGGAACCTCTATCACGTGATTTAATGCATCGAAATCAGGGCCTGCGTTCGTTGTAGGCGCGTTTATATGAATACTCCAGTCCAAAGCGCCAGACGCGGACAGTTTGACCATCAATCCCGAACGGTTTGGCCCGTTTTTATATTCGCCAACAGCTACCCAACTGCCATCCAATGATTGGATTCCATGCAAAAAGGTGGTTTCACCAAAGAAGCTACCTCCGGGTATACTTAGCTTCATTGGGTACAGTATACTCGCATCACTGGCCACACCATAAATAAGTGCCTCTTGGTCACCCTCCTCCATAAAACCAAATACCGTTGCGGATCCTTCGCCCCAGCCTGAAGCATCCACGTGCATAGCTCGATTTGGCATGCCGTCTGCTTCCATGTAAACATCCCAAACAATTTCACCATTGGACTTGAGGCGCTTTAACCTTGCATTTGTGGTAGAGGATGGAAATTCGTATGCTCCTGCTGCGATGAAGTCTCCTTCTAATTGACTTGGGTTTGAAATCGCGTAGTGATTTTCATTGCCCATCGAACGCTGGCTTAATTGTACTTCCTGTGTCCATGAAATGGACGAGAACAGAAGAAATGAGATCACTACGATGCAGCTTGGTTTTAGAGACGCAGCGATAGTCTTAGGTGAATAAGGCATGGCTTTGGTTAAAAGTTCACCGTAAAAAGTATCCATAAATACATGAAAATACAAGGAATCAGCAAACTTATCACGCAGATTATCAGTCTGATAGGTTTGAAAATAGGTTTGGTCGTCTACCAAATAGGGTTAGAACTCATGCCAAGGGGATGCATGCTAAATGCCACATCGGCTTTGTCCATTTTGTTGATTCTGACCTTTGATGATTCGCACTTGGATGGATTCGATATATCCGAGTCTGCAAGGTTCAAAAAAGATTCGGGTGGGCCAGAGCCCACCCGAGACGTGTAGTGATAGTTGAAAAAGCGAAAACTGCATCAACTGCGTTCAGTCGAGCAGAACCATACTGAAAAGTAGTCCCTGCGAAAGGAAATAACCACGTTTACACAAGGCAAATCTGCGAGTAGAAATGTGATTCTGCAATCGCTCAAATGGGTTATTTTGAATGATTCTAAATAATGTCGCTGTTGGTTGTCATTTGTCATCTATTCCCTAGAACCTATGTTTTACACTCAAATCGATTCAATTCAATCCTTGTTCAACTGAACTGAGTTATTTAGACTCAATATCAATAGCCTACAGAAGCAAGTGCTAAGAGAACCTTAAAGACTTCCACATTGTAAGTGAACCATGATTAGCATAACATCTACCTGCACGAACTGCCTCCATCTAGGAGCAAAATTTCAATGTACGGTTCACGAAACCAAGGTTGATTTTAATACAACCTGCGACAAGCATGAACATTCGTCGCGGCTCTCAGCCTCGTCCTCATGTTCCAATTGTTCAGCAGCTAATACTGCGAATTGCTCGCATCCGAAGCAAGCTGCACAAGACTTGATGTGCATCGATTGGTCGCATTGATCTGCCTTTGAATTTCTGAGGCGTTGGTCAGTGCCCGCTGTGACGCAAGTGCACACAGCTGCCTGTCATTTCATGAGGATACCACGGCGCGTCGCCCGCACGTGGCAGGTCTTTTTAGATCAGGTTAGCTCGTTGTTCGCCAGTCGGCCTTTTGCTGATACCAAGTGACGAACATTCTTTAGCTCGTGTTCAGGCGACTGGTCAGTAGGCCAGGGCAGGGCACTTGCTTTGACGGGGGACATTTGATTCGGTGATGCGGTTGACGCGACACACGTTTAACGCTCGAGGGTTTCAAAAGTGAAAAGCCCAGCGCTGCCCTCATCATCGTAAAAGTCAAGCAGCTTGCATAGGTTGACTAAAACCCAATTGTTTTTCGCCGTCTTGGCAAGGCTTAAAATGCCGGAGATGTATTGGGATTGACCGCACTTGTTCCATCGTAGAGTGCTCCATCACCTTGGTGGTGAGCTTCAATAAGGAATGTTGGCGAGTTCGATTAAAATGTCGTTCCTTCGGTTTCTCAATCTGTTCAAATACTCAAAACTTAATTTTCTCATGCCTGCACCGCACATCGCTAGCTTGGTCAATGCCATTGCCCTTATTCTCTTGGGCTCATTTGGCTACTTCACTTCCGATACTCCTTCAGTCACCGCTCTGATACCTGTGGTGTTTGGCGTGTTACTCATCGCTTGCAATCGCGGTGTGAAAAATCAGAATAAAGCCATCGCGCACATCGCTGTATTGCTCACATTATTGATTGTCATTAGCTTGTTCATGCCTCTTCGAAGTTCCATCGGAAGAGGAGATACGGGGGCGGTCGCTCGCGTCTTGCTGATGCTCAGCACAGGAGTCTTTGCGATGGTTTCGTTCATTCAAAGCTTTCGTGCAGCCAGAAAGGCAAAATAGGTCGGATCTCGAGAACTTGTTGATGAAATGGACCAACAGTCGCTCGTAAAGGGATTTGTAGCCGCAAGTTGGTACGTTTCTCTGGCTGTAATGAGTGTCTTCTATGCTTACATAGGTTGGCAGCACGTCATCAATCCAAAGTTCTTTTTGGATATAATGCCCTCCTTCATTCCTTTTCCTGAGCTTGCAGTGTTTTGGTCCGGAATTTGGGAAATGATTGTCGCCGTTTTTTTACTTCATCCGCGAACGAGACGGTTTGCCGCCTGGATGACATTTGTACTTCTGCTGGTTGTTTCACCTGTGAACATAAACATGTGTTTTGATGCTGAGGTTTGTCAAACGTTAGGCTTCAGTGCATCAGATGCTGCGCTGCGCCTGTTTTTTCAAATCCCTTTGTTGCTTGTCGCGCGCTGGCATGCTGCGGGCAAACGGAGCGGTTCCTATGCCTTGATTTGTTCTGTGCTTTTTTATCCGACAGTTCTCTACTTTCTTATGCTATGATTTAATTATTTGAGGGACGACCTGCTGTTGGTGCGCGTGTTACACATCGGTGGGATTGGTGTAGGAATGCGAATGAAAGGGCACATGTATTCATTGCCTTTGAATGAATGCGCTTATGGTTGCAAAATTGATGTCCTATGGGATTGCTAATGGATCGAGCATTTCCTATGAAGCAATTTGATGCCTTACATGATTCGTTTGGTTGTGGGTGAATGAAAAACCCCCAGTTATTCTCGTGCCAGTTCCATCTGATTCGTTCTCCTTTTTGCAGTTACTGAAAAATGTCGTCGCGAGTCAGTGCTCCACTTACGGTTCCATGCGCGTGGCGCTTGAGGCCTTTCATGAAAAAGAATTAAGGCCGTTGGGTTCCGATGGCAGGTGGACGTATTCTGATATCAACAATTGTTCAAAAAGCCTGTGGATTGGTTGTGCATTCCTTTCGACACGAGAAATTGCATTGCGTTCCTTCTTGCTTTTAATTTGGCACTGTCAACGGATGGGAACATCCACGGAGCGTCAAGCGAAACTCTTCACTAGAGGAGGGAAACAAAAGCGGAAGAAAGGTCTTCGGACCTGACTGTTCTTCGAGACACCGAGGCACAAAGGTGCCGAGGTTGAGTTGAGATGCTGTGATCGTGTCGCCTGAGAATGGTGGCAAGGCCCGAAAGGGTGGCGTGGACCAGATGTAGTTGGAAAGCGTGAGACCAGTGTCCGTTCATGAAACGGTGAAGCACTCGTGCGACATCGCGGATTTCGCAAGAAAGCTCCCACGTGGTCAGGGGAGCTCGCTGGAACTGAGAAGGACCAGAGAGCAGCAGACCGGTGCAACGCACAAACGCTGGTGAACGAAGCAAAGCCAAGATCCGTTGCAAAGCGGAAGGAAGCAGAGCCATCGACTCAGGAGAAGCGGGCAACCGCCAATCCAGCGCTTGAAAGCGGTAAATCATGGGCCGAGGGTGCAAACCCAAGGTGTCCCACCTGAGGTGGGTTGCTGAGAATGCAATTGAGGAGCCAATGACAAGCGTACCGTGTGCCCAACGGGAAGCGTTCGGTTCGCCGAGCCCCCCGCATCGCTCGCGATGAAGCCGCGGAGGAACCGCGTCGCAGTTAGAAGTAACATTCCAACTCGGCGCGGTTTTTTGCGTTTGGGACATTGCGATTTTGAGTTGCCCAATTGTTCAGTTGGAGTAAGGCACTACGGAGCCATGCTCATTTGCTCAATCCGTATCAGCTCCATAAATCAGATCAAGTCATCTTGGTTGAAAATGAGGGTAGTCGGCGACCAAATTTCTTTTGAAGGAAGAATTTTATTAATTTACCTCCTAAATAACAATTTTCATCGAAAAAAAATTCACCATGCGCCAACTTATAATACCACAAGTAATGCTTGTTTGCTTGGGATTGACTTCAGTCACATTCGCCACGAATGCCATATCCAATGTTCACTTCATTGAATCTGTGGGCGAGATGATTGAAGTGCCAACTGTCAGCGAAATGTACCCAGCTGAGGACGCCGTGGTTGGAGGTTGCATGGATTCCAATGCTTGTAATTATGATGCCGCTGCGAATGTGGATGACGGTTCTTGCACGTATGCTACGATGTGGTACGCCGATGACGACAGTGACGGCTTGGGCGATGCGGACGACAGCCAGAGCTCTTGCACGCAGCCCGAGGGTTACGTGTTGGACAATACAGACCTGTGTAATGATCCCGAGGCCTGCAACTACAATGGTACTGTGCCGTATTCTTTGGGTCCTGAAGGTAATAATTACCCTGCGACCACAAATGGCCCTTGTGCATATCACTGTTACGGATGCATGGATTCAATGGCTTGTAACTTCGAGCCGTATTACTCGAAACCATCTGCTTGTGAGTATGAAAGTCAATTTTGGTCCTGCGTCAACAAGCAATTAGTCCATATTGACGGGAACAATGACCAAGTTGTTGATTCCCTTGAAATAGGCGGGTCTGGGGATCCTAGCTACCCTTCCGCAATTAACCATAATCCGAACGCCACATTACCGTTCGATTTGCCCATTGTAATCTCCAATCAAGACGTTTGCAATTTTGGTGCTTTCGCCTATTCAATTACGACCGCTGATACGACTGCCACAAAGTATTACTGGATACAGAAAGTCACATCAGGATACGATACTCTCAATGATGCAAATAATTATGACAAACGCCGACGGCCAATCCCAGATGCTACTTTATCCCCGCCATTCAGTAATCTAGTGGAAGTAACCATGAGCAGCCTACCAATGGGAACAGCACCAATTGCTCCAGACTCTTGCTGGGAATCCTCCCCATTTTACGTTGAGGTCGATGGGAACTTGGATGGTGACACGACATCAACGGGAACGCAAATTTGCAACTGGAATGAAATTCCGGGGTGCAACGATCGTTGGGCCTGTAATTACAACTCCAACGCAACTGAATTTCAAGAAGACGCATGCATTTATCCACCTGGGGAAAATACCGATTGTGGCTGCGATTGGATGTACAATCCAGATCAAACCGGTGCGCCGACAAATACGTTTACCGATGCGAACGGCACCAATATTCCTTACACACTGCCTGTGGATACAGCGCTGCCCAGTGGAAATTGGAACAACGGGTCAGGGGGACTTGCATTGGTGCAGGCTTTAGACTGGTGCAATTGCTTCAAGCACAAAATCGATTCCATTGGAAACTGCCTCGCTCAAACTGATACTACTTTCTGTCTATCGGATTACAATGGGAATGGTGTGTGCGACGCAGCTGAAGAAATAGGGTGCATGGATGTAACAGCTTGCAATTTCAACCCATTGGCCACCGTGCAATTCGATCCGAATGTTTTATCGGCGACCAATGCAAATCCTGTCGCCAATGATTCCCTTTGTGACGTAATGAAGGCATGCGGATGCGATACAGACCTTCCAGATGGATATTGCACGTGCGATCAATCACAAGTAGACGGCAATGGCAACGGAATTTGCGATGATTTAGAGATTACGGGATGCACGTTGCCAGACGCCTGCAACTTCAACATTGATGCCAACGTGGCGCAAGATACCGATTGTCGCTACCTTAACAGTTGCAACGAATGCACTGCCACGGCTCCAGGTCAAGTAGTTGCATTTGTGGCGCCGGTGTGCAACTGCAATGGTGATACGTTGGATGCCCTCGATATTTGCGGCGGTGGTTGTGCGGCGGACATCGATGAAGATGATATCTGCGATGACGTAGATCCGTGCCTTAATGCCAACGAAGTCCAGAACAGTTGTGGCGATTGCGTTCTTGAAGGCTCCCCGGAGGTGACACCAGACGTTGAAGATTGTGGCTGCAAGACGGTTGAAGAATATGGGGCGTGCAGTTGTGTGGATAACACTCCGGGTGACGACACGGATTTTGACTTTACGCCGGTATACCCCCCATTGGGCTACAACTGTGATAGCACGTGCGCCTTGGGTTACGAAATGGTGGGAGGCCTCTGCATTTTACCAGGTAAAAAAATTGAAACAGACCCTGTGGCTGTTACTTCCATACGGCAAGAAGGCTCCAAGCGCATCCTTGAAACCGATCCGTTCAAGCTTGAGGAGTGGGCGCGTCAAATCGATACGTTGCATTCGCGTATGACGCGTAATTTGGACGATGGAAGTTTAGGTGGGTACAGTGATAGCTTGACGATTGAGAAGTCCATCGTAAGCAATGGAACGCTCACGGTGCTCGGTACCAACGGCAAAGTTGCCGACATAGGTAAAGTGGATTTCCGGGACGATAGTGTGGAATTCAAAACCAATGTGCACATCCAAGGGTGGTTGCGCATATTGGGTACAACCTTTTCAGACGGCGGCGTCGAAACCACAACGCTGGGCATGTCAGGAGATTTGAACGTAGGCGGAAATGTCAGGGTAGATAGTACGCTTTTGGTTCAAAAAAATGTCACTTTCAATGATTCTTTGAATGTTGCGCAGCGCATTACTGTGGGCGATCAGAAGGTATTTTTGGACAGTGAGGGAAGGATGGAGTCGGATTCCCTTTGGGTCAGGGAATTTGCTACACTGCAAGACATCAAAGTGAACAAATCTGCTGTCATAGGCGATTCGCTGGAAGTACATAAGGTGGTTCGGGTGGACAACAAGCTCGAGGTGCGCGATTCCATTGTGATGGTTAAGCATGGTGCAACGCAATTCTCGGTGGACGGCATCGGAAATGTGCAAATGCAAGGGACGTTGGATCAAAACGGTGTCACCAACTTTAAAAACACGGTCTCGGTTGGGGTAGCATCACAGCCCAATGTCCATTTCCATTCATACGGTCCGGCTACCTTCCACCACGATCGACTGGTGACCAAAGCGAAGGACGTGTTGATTGGAAATAACGCATCCAACCCAGGCAACGCGTTTGCCTTGGTCATTGATCAGACGGGTAACACCGATAATGAGCATGGTATTAAAATACAGCTCGCCCCGAGCAACCCCACCACGGACAATAATTTTATCGAATTTGCCGACGGTCAAGGCAATTCGTTGGCTGCGTTTGAGGGCCAAACGCCATACGAGGGGGCTAACTATATCCAATACTTGCAAGAACTTAAGAACAAAACGCTGGCCTTGAAGCAGGCGACCATCGATATGAAAGATCAGGTCCGCACAGCGGCTAGATTGATCGCTGAGGCGGCTGTGAAAGTTGCCAACGGCATTGCTTCTGTAGTCCCTGGAGCGGGACTCACAGACTCCGATGTGGCCGAGGGAGTTGCCGAGGGGGTCGGCGCAGGTAAAGCAGCGGTTGAAGCAACCATTGAAACTGCTGTAGCCGTGGAGACAGTTCAAGCCTTTGACGAGGCCAGGCAGGATTTAGCAGCCTACTTGACGTACTACCAGAACAACTCGAGTGTGGTATTCAACGCTGAAGGTGCCGACTATGCGGAATGGCTGCTGAGGGAGGAATCCCGGGAGCGATTCTTGCCGGGTGAAATTGTCGGCGTGCGCCGAGGACAAATATCCAAGCGTACCTCAGACGTGGATCATATTCTCGTCATTTCTTCCAACCCCATAATCCTCGGTAACCGACCGAAAGAGACTGATAAAGAGCGCTACGAGAAAGTTGCCTTCTTGGGCCAGGTGCCGATCCGCATCATTGGCCCGGTAAAAGAAGGTGATTACATCGTACCATCAGGTGAACACGATGGGCATGGCATTGCAATCCATCCCGATGAAATCGAGTTATGGATGCTGCCAGATGTCATTGCTGTGGCATGGGAATCAGGCACGAGTGAAGTCGTGAACATTGTCAATTGTTCGATAGGCTTGGATGACAATACCATGCGCAAAGTGGTTGAAAGCATCGATCAGCGAATGGAGGAACTCGCCTTGCAGATGGAAGCGCGCCTCATGGAAACGCTTGCAGAAAACCTACCCAATTCGAATGCCTCAAAAGCTCGCAAGCGTGCGAAGAATGCACGGCGGGAGGCTTCGTTGCCCAACAGCCTGACCAAAGGTGGAACCAACACGGGCACCACTAAAGGCGAGAAGGTAACGGTGCCTGCGTCCAATGGTACCGCACCTTCACAATCGCTCGCAGCGGTTCAAACGGCACCGGTCCAAGACATTGAAGCATTGAACGCGCTGGTTCAAGAACAGGTTGAAAAGTTGATTCGCATCCAATCCAATGTCACCGATGAGCAAAAGCAAATCCGCATCAACCAGTTCATCGAGTCGCTTGAAACCGCAGCCAATCAAGCGGCCGACGCGGCCGCTTCAGGCGCTACGCGATACAATCCCGCACATAACGTTGGGATGCCGGCTGGCTACGCGGAGGCGTTTGCGCAAATATGCTACTCCATTACTAAGATTGCTTGCCATCACGAAAACCTCAACAAAGTTTTCACCAAGCACGAATTGGTCTTCCTTGATGAACTGCGGGATTTGGGATTGCCGCCGAGTGTTATCAATTCGATGCGAACGACCCCAGAAGAGCGAAAGCAAATCTACGCGAAGACGGAAAAGGCCATTTTGGATGAGTTGATTAAATCCAATCCAATGGTTGGACAGTTAGCAAACTAATCTAAGGCTCGGTCCTTCAGAACGTTTTCGAACAGCTTTCGGCGAGGACAAGGGTGCAGTCAACATTAAGGTGGTGGCAAGCGTAGTGAAAGGCATTGACTTTGCCATGCCATTCGAAGAGTAGTTACAGGGATTTTGGGTCCAATCGGAAGACTGATTCCCTCTTGAACATTCTCGATTTCGGTCTTGTTGCAAGAACATGCATCGTGCGCCGCAGGTACCTGTAGATGTCGTTTGGTTCAAGCGTGACTTGCGCATTCGCGACCATGCCCCACTGGCCCAGGCTTTAAAGCATGGCCGGCACGTACTCCTCCTGCACCTGTACGAACCCATGGATATTGACCACGCCACGACGAGCAATCGGCACCTCAATTTCCGTTGGCAAGCATGGCAACAGCTCTGTGAGGAAGTCAAAGCACTGGGCTGGCCTGTTCAAACGGCTGCGCTTCAATGTTCTGCGCTGGAGGTCTTTTCATGGCTGCACCAAGAGCCTGGCATCCGGGCACTTTGGAGCTATGAAGAGACGGGACTGGTCCACACTTTTGACCGCGACAAGGATGTCTCACGATGGGCGTCTTCAGTAGGAGTGATTTGGAATGAATCCCCGCAGCAGGCCGTAAGCCGAGGGCGCAAGAATCGGAACGGTTGGGCGTCAGAGTGGCACCAAACCATGCAGGGCACGGTGGTCCGTGCCGAACCAGGTGCCGAACTCGATGCTTTCCACCTGCCATTCCCCGATGATTGGTGCTGTAGAGGGACGCCATCTGTCCTACATAACCTGGATCCATGTGGAACCGGTACTTTTCAAAAAGGAGGTGAGCGCGAGGCCCACAGGTACATGCAGTCTTTTTATGAAGGGCGGGTGAAGGGGTACCGGCGGCAAATCGGTCAGCCCATGGCCAGTCGCAAGTCCTGTAGCCGTCTTTCGCCTTACTTGGCTTGGGGATGCTTGAGCATGCGCCAGGTGTATCAAGCCTATCGACAGGCCTCAGTGCCTCGGGCCAAAACGGACCTGAAGGCATTCAGTAGCCGCTTGCGATGGCAGGGTCATTTCATTCAAAAATTCGAATCGGAATGCCGAATCGAATTTGAAAGCGTCAACCGGGGGTATACCAACTTTCCTTACGCCGGCACACCGGAGACCCTTGAAGCGTGGAAACGAGGGCAGACTGGGGTGCCTTTGATTGATGCCTGCATGCGGTGCGTCATCCACACAGGTTACCTGAACTTTCGCATGCGGGCGATGTTGGTCAGTTTTCTTACGGATCACCTCGACCACCCCTGGCAAGCGGGCGTTGAACATTTGGCTCGTTGCTTCCTAGATTTCGAGCCGGGCATTCACTTTAGTCAATTTCAGATGCAAGCGGGTGTGACTGGAATCAATACGATTCGCATTTACAACCCGGTGAAGCAGAGTGTAGAGCGTGATCCGGAAGGATCATTCATCCGTCAGTGGGTGCCAGAGCTTGCCGATATGCCATTGGAATCCTTGCATGCTCCGTGGAGTCAACCTCCCATGGAGCGGCTTTGGAGTGGAGTGGATACGCACTATCCTGATCCGGTAGTTTCGGTTGAGGAGGCGGGCCGCGCAGCGAGGGAGAAGCTCTGGAAATTTAAACGGTCCCGCGCAGTGCGTGAAGAGGCAAACCGCATTTTGCGGGTGCACGTGGCACCATCCGATTCAAACTGATTGCCCGATCTTTGGGGCATGGAATATTTCGTTAGAGGCTTGATCATTGCCTTGGCCATTTCGGGATGTACACCGCCCAACGATGACGCGGACGCTCGTTTCCAGATTGTATACGAGGTACATGCACCAAGCGCTTCCAGTCTGCCATTTTTGGCAGGTAGTTCGGAAGCATTGGGCAGTTGGCGGCCAGACGGTGTGGAGTTCCTGTCTTCAGGAGACGATGTTTTCCGAGCGCACTTCCATTCAGATTCAGCCCAATTGGAATGCAAATTGACCCTGGGCACCTGGGAATCCGAAGCGCTGGATGACGAAGGCTATTTACGAGATAATCGCGTGCTAAACATCGTTTCGGATACCCTCATTGTCGACACGGTACGGGCGTGGAACGATGGTACAGCGAGCTCCCGTGCTTACGGCCAGGTGACGGGTCGAGTTGAGGAGCTGGGCGAGGTCGAGATTGAAGGCCTTCTGCCCCGCAAAGTGTGGGCCTGGTCGCCGGAAGACGGCAGAGAGGTGTTTGCTGTATTGCTCATGCACGACGGCCGTAATTTATTCGATCCTGCACTGTCCAACTTTGGTGTTGATTGGGGCGTGGACGAAGTGGCGACAGGTTTGTTGGAAGAGGAGATGGCCTTTGCGGTGCTGGGTGTTGATTGCACGGATGATCGCTTCACCGATTACAGTTGGACCGACGCAGGTCGAAGCTACGTGATGTGGTTAGCGACGAAAGGCATTGCCATGGCTCGTGCCCAATTCAATTGTGCCGAAGGAGTGCAGTTTTATGTAGCCGGTTCGTCGATGGGCGGCTTGATTTCGCTCATTGCGCTCGATCAACATCCCGAAGCATTCGACGGGGCCATCTGCATGTCACCGGCGTTTGCTTACAAAGACTTTGATCACAGCGAAGTCCTTTCGGCGCGCGGTTTACACTTCGCACACCTTCCAGTTTGGATTGACAATGGCACAGTGGGTTTGGAGGCTGACCTTCAACCAGGCATCGAACGCATGTCCACTTTACTCGCAGAAGAAGGTGCCTGCTTTACCACGACGATTTTTGATGGAGCACGCCATTTTGAAGCGGATTGGGGGCAGCGCTTCCATGAGGCCTTAAAGTGGGTTGTTGAACAAAATTGCGCTAGACACTCCTAAACTTAGAGCGTATATTAGTCTTCAATATTTTATGTTCGACGTTGATGTGTTCCGCCACATTTTTGATTCCTGAGCACTGACTGAATGATTAGGTGTATGCGTTTATTTGACTTTGCCTTTGTCCCCAATTATCCGGAACCACTTGACCGTCTTAAAGCCCTGGCCGCCAATGAACACTGGGGCAAGGGAGGTCGGATGCTGAGAAGCTACTTCAACCACATGTTTGATAAGGTTATTGAAGATGGCCTTTTGAGCATTCATCCAGATGGACAGTCGGCCGTATTTCACACCGGCTTGCTCACCCGCAGTAATCAGGACATCTATGCGGTTTTCGTTCCCAATGAAAGGGACGACGCCCAAGATTGGTTTTTCAGAGGGTTCAGCACCTCCGACGGTTTAGGTCTAGGAGATATTCTTCAACGGTACGATGAGCTTCCGGTCCGTCCGCGCTTCATCACGCGAGCTGAGCAGGCTTTTTACGCTCCACAGTCCGGGTTGCCAGAATGTGCTTGGCTGGGCCTGTTAGAAGAAAATGTAAGTCGTATCCCGCGCCAGTTGATACACGATGCCACGGAGGACCGGATTTTGTTACCGGATTTACGTGAGGTAGGAAAGGATGCCTACATGGATTGCTTGGAAGAAGCTGCACGGCGACTCAGGGACGATGAAGGCATGGACCTTTTGGTCCAATGGTTCGAAGCTGCATTGGACCGCGCATTGGACCTGCTCCATATGGACTACAAACTCGCCGTGCCTGCATGGCACGCCAAGGGTAAATGCGTTGCTTTGATGCTTCCCTTGCAGGTGCGCCAGCGAGACACCAACGTGGTGTTAGCTGTGAAATGGGACGCGCAAAAAGAATATTACGTAGGAATCAATCTACTCACCATGGAAATGGCCTATAATAATGCCCGCCTGATCGCTCGTCCTGAGGCGTCGTGGTTGGTCGAGGGGAATCAAGTGCGTTCCAAACGTGTTAATGAGGGCCATCGACCCCTTGCACGTAGCGATCGATGATGCGAAGGGTGTCTCCGTATTTGGCGCCATCAAACCCCGTGAATGCTTCGTCTGGGCATAGGTCGAGGTAACAACGAAGGAAGCGCTCGGCCAATGGCCAATACGACCAGTGCCATTTCTCTTCTTGGTACCCCGTTCGCCCGTTGGTCATATCTCCGTACACCTGAACAAACCCATATTTGTACGCGTTTTCCATAAGCCAGCCATAAATCGCTGCACCCTGGCCGCTTTCAAAAAAATTGTTTTCCAAGGCGTTCAAATCCACATCGGTTCCCCAATGATGGCGAGAAGATCCTGGCATTGAACTGTAGCGAAGAATTTCTGTGGCTCTGGAAGAGCCAGTGAATCCCATGAACCGGGGACTGGTCCACTTCCCGTTCCAGATGCGCCGTTGATGGTTCCAAGTGCGCATCGCGGACACCACCTGAAGACTGATGCCTTCGACCCGTGCGGCCTCGGCCATGGCTTTTAGGGCCTCCAAGGCCTCTGTTCGAAGGTAAATTTCTGTTTTGGATGTGAGGTGGTCCGGTATCAAGGCGAATTGAGGGTGGCTAGCGGGATTGACATTGCCTTTCAATTCGTCCCACGTCATGCCAGGGCAATCCGACTGGGCGACAACGAATGCGGTTCCTGTAAGCCACACGACCATTGAGATTAAGGTCATTTTCCACGGAAGTTCCATGCCGTAAATCTCGCCATAAATCACCACGTGCCATGAAAATCGAAGTGAGCTCTCCTGACGAAAACGTTGAAAAGGTTCGCAAGGAGTGGAGGCCAGGTTTTAGACGTCTCCGTCGAACAGTAGTCAACCACCAACCGAAAGTTTTTCAGAGGTGAAGGCGAGCGAAATGACTGGCTATGTCGACTAAACCAATGGTTCGCACTTTCATGAACCTTCGCTAGCTCTATGAATTTCATTGCCGTTGACCAAACGCGAATCCATGATAAATAGGGGTTGATGAACAGGTTTTCTTAAGAATATGAGTCGTTGAACCTGCGCAATTTCGATGCGGGAAAGGGCTCCAAATCCATCGATAATTTCAATGAGATTCCGTTTGAGCCAATTAGGAAGTTAGAGGCAAAGCGAATTGCGAATGAATGTGCTGCCTTCTTCGATGCGCAGTTCAGAAAGAAGTGAGAAACAGTAACAAAAGAGGGTCTATTTGCGTAGGCACATTTATGCGCACCCGTCACATCAACGATTGGAACAACATTACAAAGCCCCTGATGGCTGTATGGCTTGTGGTACTTGTGGCCTCAGGCTGTACCAAGCGAGAATTTAACCTTTCCCAAGACACGACAATTACGGGGACACTCGACCCCACTTTCGCTGTGCCACTGGTACAGGGAGGGTGGTCGTTTGGCGAAGTCATTGGGTCGATTGAAGTTCCTGCAAACATTGAGACGGAGGTAACCGGAGAAATCACAGCTATTTTTCCTTTTGATGCTTTTAAGACGGCACCTATTCCGTTGATGCCTTTGTCCGAATTTGTTGAGACGACATTTGCTCTGGGTTCAAAGCAAGCTGCAGCGCTTTCGCTGTTGCCTGCTGGCGCAGAACTCGATGTCGATTTTTCCCATACGTTGGAAGTGCCAATGCCCCATTTAACCGAAGTGGATTCGGTGTGGCTCGGGAATGGGACATTGGGCATTCAAATGCAATCGCTACTTGGGCTCGACATCAATGTGTCGGGAACGTGCAGCGGCATTTTGAGACAAGGTCAGCCGCTTACGATTGAGTTGGACCTAGATGCAGCTTCGGGTACGTCTGACATCCTGATTCCCATGACCAATACCACGCTGATAGGATCGGCGGCAGAAGGTGTAAGTTTGAATTGGGAGTTGAGCGTCACATTGGCTTCTACAGGCCAGCCCATTGAAGCGGGTGAGGCGCTGACCTTCCGGACTGCATTTGAAGAAGCGATTGTAGTGGGGGCTTTCGGTAAGTTTTCATCGGAATTGTCCCAGGACATAGAGGCCCGGATGGCCTTGCCGGAGATTACTAGATGGGATCCTGCATTGTTTTATTTGAGCGCCCCCAGATTGGTATTGGAGGTTAAGAACTCTTATGGCATCGATCTTGGGTTGGATATAACTGAATTTTCCTTGGGATCGGATGAGGGTGTTATTCCGTTGCAGGGGCCAGCAATTGATGCGTTTCCCGACATAACCGGGGCTTTGTCTGTTGGCGATACCGCATGGACGACTCACGCATTCGATAACGCAGGCATGGATCTAGATTGGTCGGATTTATTGAATGCAGCTCCAGACAGTTTGCAGCTCCTCGGCTCTGTGAAAGTACTACCTCCACCAGTGGGCGGACAATTTGCTACGGCTACGGATGTGCTGAGTTGCACAGGGGTATTTGAAGTTCCGCTGGCGGGCTGGGCGCGAGGTGTGACGTGGAGGGATACCCTGTCAACACCCATTTCCCAGAAATTGCAGGCAGGCGTTGCTCCGCCACTGGATTGGACGGATGTTACTTCCGTTACTCTTCGCTTCATCATCGACAATGGATGGCCGCTGGAGTTAAACGGCTTGGTGCACTTCATTAATGCGCAAGGTGATTCGTTGCTTGCTGGGCCAGGGCTTTCTATTCCTGGAGGAACTGATGTCCCTGCAACAGCAATTGTTGATTACACACTAGACCGTCCGCTTGCGATGGAGTTGATGGAAATGGAATGTGCTGCAATGGCCACTACTTGGACCCTAGCTACTGCTGGCGCGGGTATGGGGCAGTCCGTCGAGCTAAACGCCAATGACCACATGTCAATGCAAATTGCAGCAAAAGTGGAATGCCAAATTGACCCTACACCATGAAGTTCAAAAGTGCAATCATTGTCGGTTTTTGCCTGGTGCTGGTTCATGGCATGCGTGCTCAGTGGGTACCCAGTGCTGCGTTTAATGGCATGGCACCGCAACATCGGGATTGGCGAATAACGGGTCAGCTCGAGCAAGGCTATTTCTCGATGTTGAGCAATGCCAGTTTTATGGCATCTAACACCCTTGCCCATCCAGCGACATGGTTGGTTCCGCTTCCTGGTCGATCGTCTCCACAGATTGATTTGAATGCAATTTTTGAGGATTTCGCAGATCATAATGCGGCAGAGGCCAATGCAACCGTCACACTGTTTAATGCAGGTTTTTTTTTCGGAAAAATGCGCAATACGTTTGTAGACTTTGCGGCTACGGAACACGTCAAAACCCGCATAGGGTTACCTTCGGACCTCTTGCGTTTACCGTTTACTGGCAACGCGACATTCAACGGTGCTGACGCCGAAATGGTTGATTTGGCTCCGTTGGATGTGAGCCTGTTGCATTACCGCTCTTACAGCGCAGGTGTACAGCACAAGTTTGGTGAGCGCTTAAGCGCCGGCGCGCGCATCCACAGGTTACACGGCTTCCATCATCTAGCCATAGAAGAAAACCGATGGGGGCTCACCACAGATGCAGCCGATTGGTCATGGAGTTTAGAGGGGGGCGGCCGAGTTGTAAGTAGTGGATTGAATGCGATTTACCAGGCGAATGCGTCCGACCAACTGAATTCGTTGGCAGAGGCATTGCCGCAGCAATTGGCGTCGTTCAACAACAGGGGATGGGGGATGGACGCCGGCATAGAGATGCGGTGTACTGAGCGCTGGTCGACCTGGTTGCAGTTTAATCTTGGAGGTAACATTCGATGGACGAACGATGTGCTTATTTACGAAGTGGAGATATTTAAGTGGGAATTGGATGGATTTGACGTGACCAACGGTGGCAGTGATTGGATGGACGGCGCGACTGCCATTTCGGATTCTGTAGAGCTTTGGGCCATGCAGGAACTGGCGGCCATTGAAGCGCACCATCAGGCATCGGAATCGCAGGTTGCGTACAAGGCCAAACTCCCTAACCGCATCGTAGCCGGCACGGAATACACCGTTTTGCGCGGTGATCAGGGAGGGCAATTGAGTTTTGGTGGCATGATTGAATGCCTCAAGCAAAGGCCGATGAGTTGGAGCGTTGCCATCAATGCGCGATTGGGCAATGGACTGCAATCAACGTTGACATATGGCAACCGGTTCGGCTTGGTTCCGACCGCTGGAGTAAGTTTGGGAGTGCCTCTCGGACCATTGATGTTGTTCGCTGCAGCGGAGGGGCATCAGGTGTTGGACTGGTCGCACTTTAGCGTGGCCCATGGTGGTGAGCGGACCGAGTGGAGCATGCCAACAGAAGCTCCTTACTTTGCTGCGCAGGCAGGTTTGGTGTGGCGACTGAACTGGCGCAAGCCCAAGTCGGTAAATGAAGCTGAGCCTCTTGCGCCCTTCCAGAACTCGACCCGGTCACCGGCATTTGGATTTGACGTGAAACTTGATGACGAGGAGCCTCAACCTCAGCCATGTGTGCTTCCGGACGGAAACTGATTCGCAATACATTTGCGAAGCATGGCTTCTCCCGAACGAAATGTCCAACTTCGCTATATCATCTTGGATGCCTGCATGGCGAAAGCGAGGCGTGAAGAATCTGTAATTTGGACTAAGGAGGCATTATTGACTGAGGTAAATCGGCAACTTCGAGCGGATAATCCAGCTACAAAGCCCATCGCCATGCGCACCTTGGAAAAGGACATCGTAGACATGGAGACCATGTACGGCCTTCGAATTGAACGCGGAAGGGTCGGAGGTAAAGTGCATTTAACCTACGCTGCCGATTCAGATGGTATACACCGGGCCCATCTGGCGCAAAATGAACTGGCTCTGGCCCATCGGTTTATCCAGTCCATGGATCGCTTCAAGGGTGTACCTGCGTGGGATTGGTGGATTCGCTCCAAGGCGGCTCTTCAAGGTCAATTGGGTTTGATTGGTGGGCGTTTACGGGAGGAAAAATGGAAACCGCGAATCGTTGATGCCACGTTTTCAAAAGACGAGCGACGCTGGTACGAGCTTTTGGTGCGAGCTGCGTATGAACAGACTCCGCTGCGCATGGCATTTGCACCTGGAATGGGCGATCGCTTGGAACGTGTGGCGTTCCTTACCGATCAGTTGATTCAACAGACAGACGGCATACTCGCCCTAGGTTCTGCTTGGGACGCAGAGGCTGAATCGTTCTTTCATTTGGTTGTGGCATTGGATGAAATCACCTCCATTGATGCCGTTGCAGTGGATTGGCCAGATGGATTGGAGCCGCAAGCCTTTAATTGGGAAGTGCACACCGCCAACCACATTGCCTTGACGCCTGGTGTTGTATCGTTCACCGCTGACAAGGTTGTCCCTGTGCGGGTGTGGGTCTCTAGTAGATTGGCTCAACGATTCCTCAAAGAGCCTATGCACGGTTCACAAGACATGCGCATCGAACATGCCGCAAAAGGCGTCATCTTCAACATATCATTGGTTCCGGACGAACAATTCGTACGTTTTGCGCTCCAATGGGGAAGTGAATTTCAAGTTCTTGAACCGGACGTCGTACGACATGCCTTGCGCATGGCCTCCCGAGCTGCCTCGGATCGGTATGCCCCCATGTTCGGTCCATAATCTTCAGTCCAACGGCATGAATACGGCGTTATCAAACAGGCGCTTCCCGTTTTCCCAAAATCCGCGAAAGAGCGGGTTGTCTGCAAAGTAAACTGCATGCCCGCGTCCCATGGGCTGGGCTCCAAATGCAAGGCTGCCCGGTAGTTCCCGATTGGCCCTGCTGCCGACAAATCCACTGACACGATCTCCGTACAGCCCTACGGTCCACCCATTGTCCAAGGTGCCGTAACGGCTACCAGAAGAGCGAAGGCTGTAGTAAGGGCGGTCGGGGTATCCCCAGGCCAGGGGGTGGGTCAAGTCCAATTTGACCGTGTAGACGGAGCCGTCACCGATATTCATGGCGTAATGCCGCTCCCTATCCTCAAAAGGCTTCTCGCGATTTGCGCTGCGTTCTTCACGATCGCGCGCTCGTATGCTTTGTTCTATGTCGCTGTCGTTGTAGCGTTCGATGCCCCATCCTGATTCTCCGTTGAAAAGGTTGACAGCACGTGACAAGGCCAAAACTCGCCCGCCGTCGCGCACGTACTCGTTCAAGGCTTTCATCCACGCTTCTGATGCTGAGCCGTACCATCCCGAGGGAAGGATGACAACATCAAAAGCTCCCCAATCGGAGGGGGAGGAAGACGAGGCGTTTATCCGGGTAATTGGGTACTCAAGTTCCTGTTCGAAGTGCCACCAGACTTCACCTGAACTCAAGCTTGAGGTTTCTTCACCGTTCAGCATCGCAACGCGGGGTGCCTCCACCAACCAAACATTATCTGACCCCATATCGGGACCTTCTAGTGAGTGTCCGCCTTCCATTGGCAAAATCGCCACATGGGAGCTGAGCCTTATGGATTCGAGGATTTCTGTCCAGTTTTCTTCTGTCTGATCGCCTCGCAATACAAAGAGGGTTCCTCGTGTGTATTCTGCGTCGGTGTGCACGATGGTTTTGGAGGAAGTTCGCAACCGAATCCCTGCTTTGTGAAGTTGAGCAAGGGCATGAGTGTATCCATCTTGTTTGGGAGCAATGGCATAGCCATACGGTGAGGATACCCATTTAGGCAACGACTGTGCCTGGAACCAGTCTCCACCTTGGACGGGCTTAGACATACCGAAAGTCTGAACTCCGTACGCGTAGGGTACGCTCCAGGCAGTGATGTCATAGGTCAAGGAATCCGAAAGCACAGGTTCGGGATCGAAAAGCACATCTAGGATACGGCTATGGGTTTGGTAACTTGAAATCAGCAAGTCTCCAGGCTGAATCACAACATTGCGGTTGGTACTTGTGCCATACTCCCATGCACTAAGTGGACGTGATGTGGATGTTGCGCGCTCGCATTCGATTTTGTGCTGTTGCAAGAATTCTACCAGCCGGTCGACACGGGAGGCATTACCGGCATTAACGGGAATGTGATACCCGCCAAAGCGTCCTTTCGGCTGGGCGCGATTGGTCTCGTGGAATGCCGCCAGTTCATCTACAAGGCGACCGGCCAGGCGGGCACTGGTTTCAATGGCGGAAAGGCTTGATTCGACATGGTTGTCGATGCGGTCACGCAGACTCAGTAACGTGCCGTCAGCACGTTCGACCAATACACCAGCGCGTCCGCTACCGCCTTGCTCGTAGGTCATACCAATGGCACCGTTGTACATCGGATAGGTGTCACCATAGCTCGGATAGAGCAGGTCAAACGACTCCCGTGTGTAGTACAATTCGCCACGGGCATCAAAATTTGCAGCGGCGGCTCGGCCAATCTCGCTCTGAAATTCGCGTTGCCAATCGGTGATCACTTCATGATAGGGCTCGGCAGCCGGCGCGAAATAGTAGGGCGAGTTGTATCCCATCTCGTGGTAATCGCAATGCACGTGCGGCATCCATGAATGATACAAGGCGGATCGCTTCTGCGTTTCAATCTGTTTTTGCCAGGCCCAATCCCGGTTTAAATCGAAGAGGTAGTGGTTGGGGCGACCTCCAGGCCATGGTTCATCATGTTCCATGCCGTCGGGGTCCGGGTTGGGAGGTGAACTGGCGTGTTGGTTGAACCACACGGCATACCGATCATGGCCATCTGGGTTGAGGCAAGGGTCGACTAGCACCACCAACCGCTTCATTATGGGGTCTCCTGCGGCACATTTAGAAGCCAATGCGTGCATCACCTCAAGTGCTGCCTCTGTGCACACTGCTTCGTTACCGTGCACGTTGTAGCTCATCCATACGATGGCCAACTCGTCGAATTCAGCCATTCCCGTTCCACCTTGAATGCGATCTAGATGCTGGAGTCGAATGTCCTCTAAGCGTTTTGCGTTTTCTGGGTGCGTGAACACCAAAGCATGCAATGGGCGTCTTTCGTGAGTCTTACCATACTCTACGTAGGATACCCCTCTCTCGTTGCTCAGGCTTTTGGAGTAGTCGGTGACCTCATGGTGCAAACTGAAACGACTCCCCAATTCAAATCCTAGGAAATCACTGGGGTTTTCAAAGGATTCCTGGCCTTGCGCCGTTCCCAATACATGGGCGAACAGCAACAGAAGAAATGGGGCGCTGAGTACGCTCGAATACGGTTGTGTTGGCATGTTTTAAAAGTACACCAAAATTCAACCGTACAGGTCAGGCTTTATTGCTTGGCGAAATCCACGATTGTGTCGTCCATAGGGCTCACTCCGCTGCGAAGTGATGCGACCAATCGACCGCTTTCATCCACCAAAAACTTGTGGAAATTCCAACCAACCTTATGATCTTCGACACCATTCCGGGCTTTTTCGCTGAGCCACTTGTACACTGGATGCGCTTCGCTTCCTTTCACATTTACCTTTTCCATGATTTGAAAGCTCACGCCGTAATTCTTTTCGCAGAACGTGGCGATATCTCCGGCTGACCCCGGCTCTTGGAATCCAAATTGGTTGCAAGGGAAGCCTAAAATAACAAAGCCACTCGAGCCGTATTGTTTGTGCAATGTTTCCAGGTCTGCATATTGAGGAGTATATCCGCAACGTGAGGCAGTGTTGACTAACAACACTCGCTTTCCTTTCAGCTGGGAGAATTCGTAAGGAGTGCCATCTAGAGTAGAGGCTGAGAGATCATAAAAATTTTCCATGGCCGGTTGTGGGGCGTATGTAGTTGAGCTTTGTTGCAATTTCCAAGAACTTAGACCAACGGCGAGGAAAATTAAAATACCAGATATTGTTATCCAATGTAAGTCGTATCGCATGATTGATGTAATTTATTGCGGTTATGCAACTTGCTGAAAGCAGAAATTGTTCAAACATGGTTAACCAGCAGATAAAGTTTAACACGTCAAATTCATGTGCGAGACACCTTGCTTTCTTGGGAGTACTGGCGCTACTGGCTTTAGTGCCTAATGACCTTGTGGCACAATGTGCAACTTTTGGGACATTTGACATCGGTGAAGACACCGAAATAACGTGCGAAGACTCATGCCTTACACTGGTGTCGCCGAGCATCGCCACAGTGGCTTCAGGCGGAACAGAATACGAGGTAGAACAATTTGAATACGCGCTGCCGTACCCCTTTAACCAAGGAAACGCAGCCATAAATACGGGTGATGACGTGTACAGCTCAATAATCCCACTGGGCTTTACGTTCGAATTTTTCGGAAACAATTACACAGAGTGCCGAATTTCGAGCAACGGTTGGTTTTCCTTCGATACTGGGGAAACGGCAGGCTACAATCCCAACGGCACCAACCCCAATCAGAATATGCCCAACAACAGTGTTATGGGCATCTACAGCGATTTGAATCCAAGCACTTGTGGCAATGTCCGCTACGACACTTATGGAACAGCGCCGTGCAGAGAATTCGTGGTTACTTGGAACGCAATTTGTCAATTTAGTTGCACGAGTCAGCAAGTCAGCGCTGAAGTCGTGTTGTATGAGGGGACCAATGCCATCGAAGTGTACTTAGGTAACCGCCCAACATGCGGATGGGGCAGCGCGGTAGTGGGTATTATGAATCAGCCTGGTACGATTGGCATTTCGCCTGATGGCTACAACACGGGCAACTGGAGCGCAAGCAATGAAGCCTGGCGTTTTTCTTCCGGTGAAGTGGTCGAAGGTACTACCCTGTGGTATGAAGGCGATGAATACTTGGGCATGGGAGATACGCTGGATTACTGCACAACACAATCAACTTTATTGACCGGTTGGTTTGCACAGCTGCCTCCGGACGCGTTTTGCACTTCATTCGAAGTTAGTGTTTCATCCACGGGCTCGGCCTTTACCAACAACCAAATTGATTGGGTAATCCTCTCAGAGAACGGAGCGAACTTATTGGAAGGCGGCGCGCCCTTCACTGATGCAGTGTGTTTGCCCAACGGTTGTTACACCTTGGAAATGTTCGATTCAGCCAACAACGGGTGGGGAAGTGCAGACCTGACCATTACCAGTCCAGATGGTGAAGTTTTGGGTGCTTATACCTTGGAATCGGGTGACAACGGCTCCGCCTCATTTTGCGTAGAAGATTACGATGGTCCGGAGCCAACAGTTGACGATTACATCCAGGTCGTTTCTGATGAGCTGTACATTACGGCTGTCAGTGATGCGGATGCGGGTTTTGATTGGCCGTCGCCCATTTGTAGCGGAGGGGAACCATTCACACTCACTCCAAACGAAGGTTCGGGCGAATGGACAGTGGGGTGCGACGGTTGCTTTAACGAGGCGACGTTGACCATCGATCCAGCCATTGCAGGTGGCGGATGGCTGCCTGTATCCCATGTCTTGGAAGGGACGTGCCTCGCCGACATCGAGGAAACAGAGATTTTTATCAGCACCACTCCAACGCCTCTGTTCACAGCTTCAACAGAAGCATTGTGCGACGACGAAGTGTTCGACTTCAATGCTACGCCGCCATTTGGAACATGGTCTGCGAGTTGCGGCGATTGCATCATTGCCAATACAGGTGTATTCTTTGCAGATCAGGCGAATGAGGGACTGAATACCGTGACGTTCACAACCTTGGGCGTTTGTCCGGGCGAATCCGTGGTTGAGGTTGGCGTGTCTGAATTGCTCGAAGGCTCCATAACCGGTCCGGCACTTTTGTGCGAAGACGACTCGGCGTTTTTTGAGGCCAATGTTCCAGGCTATTGGTCGTCGGATTGCGCTGGCTGTATCGACTCTTTGTCGGGCGTCTTCAGTGCATTGGGTGAAGAGCCAAACACGTGGATTGTGACCTTTACGCCGGACTCCTATTGTCCTGTTGGTGATGAATTTCAGGTAGCGGTAAATGAGAGCGTGACGATTGGGGCGTCAAACGTGCCAAGTTCCTTATGTGAAACGGCCGATGATTTTCAATTGGTGGTCGATGTCAACGGCGGAACTTGGTCTGCAGATTGTCCCGAATGCCTTTCGGAATCCGGATTGCTCGAGGTAGCGAATACGCCGGTCGGTCTGTTGCCGATCGAATACGAAATTTCAAACGGTGCTTGCGCTGATACGGCTACGTGGACGGTAGACATCCGTCCTGTCCTTGAAGGTACATTCAACGCCATGAATCCGCTGTGCATCGGTGCTACGGCTAACCTTTCCTTCACGTTGGATGATGACATCCCCGATGCGTATGCAACAGGGGCGACTGGCGATTGGAGCTCGAGCGATTGTCCGGGTTGCATCACAAATGAGAATACCGGTGCGTTCTCAGCCAACCAAGTCGGCGCTGTAAGTATTGATTTTGAATTCGATCACCCATGCAGCGCCCCATTTACAGGTGAAGTTATAGTCGCTTCGGAAGTCGACGCCACCATTGACGCGGTGCCTGATCTTTGCGAAAGCGGTGATCTTGAACCGCTCACAGCAGCGGAGTCTGGCGGTGCGTGGAGTTCGGATTGTGACAACTGCTTGGTCGGAGCTTCTTTTGACCCGACGGTTGGGGCTGGTGCGTACACCGTTTCATATACCATCGATGACGTTTGTGCGGACATGGATGAAATCGAAGTAATCGTTGTACCTCAAGCTGATGCCACGGTGAATTTGCCTGACTGGGTGTGCTTGGCATTGGAGGGGCTTCAACCCGGCGTGGCTTGGCCAGGTGGGATTTGGACGGCGAATTGTGACGGGTGCCTGTCTGACATCGGAACGATTGATTTAATGCAAGCCGGAGTTGGCGTTCTCGAGATTACATACACAGTTGAAGGACTGTGCGGCGATGCCCAAACAGTGGCCATGGAGGTTATAGGGTGCGATGTGGAAATCGTTAACGTGTTTTCGCCCAATGGGGACGAACAAAACGATTATTTGGTCTTCAAATACCTGACAAGTTTCCCGGGCAATCAGCTAACCGTTTTTGACCGTTGGGGCAACTTAGTTCACCAAAAAAACAACTACGGTAACAACTGGCGGGCCGAAGGTGTTGCTGAAGGAACGTACTATTACGTTCTGACCATTCCGGGCAAAAGCGATCTTACAGGATCGTTTACCCTAGTGCGGTGATTCTAGCAACGAGGTCGTCGCTGTGGCGTTTGGTGGTAGTGCTCAAAGCTGCATTTCCGGTATCGGAGCCATTCCATTGGGACGCCACGACACCTCCCCATTTCATTCCGCAGTAAAGAGCTGTCCGTTTCAGGGGCAACAGAAGCGCTTCTAATGTGGCTCCGTTGGCACCATCCGGCTGAAAGGAGTCCAGTGGAGCGCCCGTTGTAATGCTGAGTATAAGCGATTTTCCACGTAACCTGGATGTTGTGCTTGGGAAAGCCCACCCTGGGGTTAAAACGGAATCTAACCAGTGCTTTACCAGCGCAGGCGGACTGTACCAATACAAAGGGAAGTGCAGTACGATGTTTGTCGGCTGGGACAATTTTTCTTGCAACGCAGGGACATTGAAATTACCACCTGAAGACTCATCTGAGAGAGCCATCCAATCTATATCGAGCGCATGAATGATGGGCTGTAGATCATGGATAAATGCAGAGGAGTCGGCATCCGGGTTGCCTGCAATAAAGAGGGTAGACGAGGGTAACACCCCATCTGAACAACCCTTGTGCACGGTTGGTTCAAATCGCTATTTTAATCAGCCAATGCGAAGTGTATGCCCACTGAGAAACTGTGCATACTTGGCGAATCTGAGGGGTTCTCGTCGAAAAATGGTAACAACCCAGCTTCGCCCAACAAACTCACCTTTCCGAATCCCACGCCGATGCGCGCACTCAGTTGAATCGGAGAGACTGGGAAGTCTTCTTCCGTGACCGTGCTGGAGCCACCCATTTTGTGCTCTCGGTTGTATTTGCCGTAAAGCAAATAACCAGCTACCAGTCCTGCTTCTGCATGCAATCCTTTGCCTCCTTGGCGAAATAGATGTACGGAGGCAAGTACCGGTACCCGCAGATATACTGCATTGATGCGGTTGACTGAGACTTCGGAGGATAGGAGTTGTAGGTCATCTGCCACGACAGTATCGCTGCTTTCGTCATACCCCAACACCCGGTCTGGAGACACTCCTAAGCGGATCCAATCAAAGCCAATGCCTGTAGTAATTCCGAAAAATTCGCCCAGCAGCTTTTGACGGCGTTCAAAGGGGTTGATGGAGATTCGGAATGAATCAAAAGCATCATCCGTTATCAGTCCTAAATCATCTCGGCCTCCCCATGTAGCGGTGTAGTCTTCTAGGTTGCCTTGAAACTGAGCCATTGACAGGGCGTTGAAGGAGAGGCCATTCCAATTGCCCTTGGTCTCCACTTTTTTTTCTCCTGTGGTTTTCGTGGAATCCGCAGTGCATGCTGTAGCGCTTGCCTGTTCTGAAACGAGCAGTGCTGATGTCACCAAAAGGGTTGAGAGAAATACATTCATCTTGTCTGTTCTTAAAGATCAAAAACTCGGCTCAGATTAAAGCCGAAATAAAGTGCGCCTTCCCTCCACCGTCCACCGGTTTCTGTAAGGAATGCCCGTTCAAACATGCCTTGTGAGTTCGTGACGTGCAGCTGAAACACATGACCACCTGTCTCAATATCCATGCCAAGTGACAAACTGTTTACATGGTCAGTAGGCAATCCCGCGACAGCGTAATGGTATTCTGCGTTGATGCTTGCCCGGGACGTCACCTTGTACCGGCCACCTGCACCCAAGGTCCACTGATCGTGCTCATCGGTGAGGGTTTCGACCAGATTGCGGTGAATAAAGGAAGGGATAAGAGCGATGCTTAGTTTCGAGCTCCATTTCTTCGCGACCACTGCTTGGTGGACATAGCTCAATCGGGATGAAAAATAATTTTCTCTTGTGGAGTCATCCCACCGCAACCCATTGGCCATGGCCACGGAGTAGAGGGTCACGCTGACTGGCATGCTGTTATCAGAATTCTGACGAAAAGCCTGCCATTTGACGTTAACCTCAAATGTCTTTTGGAAGGTGCTGCGGGCGACTCCTGCGGCCAATCGGTCCGTTACACCGTACTCAAATGCCATTCGCATGCTTGCATTGTCCAACCCCCAAAGGGCATAGGCCCCTTCGTTGATCTGGCCGAATCGGTGAGCAATAACAAAATGCAATACGTTCTTTCCGGGCGTCTCATTACTCTGGGCGTTGATGATGCGCGTGTCTTTAAACGTAGCGGATAGAAGTGAGGTAACTTGGGGAGCGTCTTCAATGCCGTCCAATAAACTTTGGGCGCGGACGGATTTATGAAGTGAGCCCGTGAGCAGCATGCCGCCGAGGAGGATTATGTTAAAAGCACGCATCAGCGAGGGAGTAAATTGGCCCGAACCGTGACCTCAATTGAAGGTGCGATTTTCCTGCGAACTACCTTCGGTATGTCGATATCATGGTCTGCAGGAGCAATGCTAAAAATCGATTCAATGTCCCATCCTGTTCCATTCCACTGGATCTTCGCTGGGATTTCACGTTCCTGAACGACCCCGTGAATGGTGAGTGTGCCTTTGGCCACCACGTCATGCGCCTCTCCGTCTTGGAGGGTTGCATCGAAACCAACAATACTGCCTTCGAACGAACCGTTGGGGTAGGTGTGCGACTCGAGGTAGTTTTCGTTAAAGTGCTCTTCCATCAACGCCTTCTCAAATCGAAATCCCAACACCGGAACACGAAATGCAAAGCGACCATCCGCCTGCAGAAGCGCTGTCATCTGTTGGTTTTCAGCTTCGATATTTTCAATAGGCGTGGTCGAGAAAAACTGCACTTGGCCTTCTCGCGTCATGTACTGCTGAGCTGTTGAAGTGAATGGCATGATGCATGCGAGGGCAACAAATGGAAGGATGAACTTATACATGGCTTAGAATTCAGGGGCGCCCAATGCCGCCCAGTTCTGCAGAAGAGCAATTTTACACGAGTCCAATGCACCATTAGGAGGCATGGAGAGCGAATTGGATTCGGGCAAGACCAATACGTTCAGCAGTGACCCCTCCAAGGTGGCCTGACGTGCGGAGGCATAGTTGGTCAAGTCGAGGCCACTTTCCGGAGAAGCTCCGCCGTGGCAAGTTGTGCAATGCGCCTCGAGCAACAGCCGAACATCGCCCTCGTAGGACTCGATGGCATCTGGACAATTCGAACCGTAAAGCGTCCCCTCAACATCATATCGGCATGAAACCAAAGGGGCAAAGAACAGGGCAAATAAAAGGCATCGCATTGCTTTGGAACTATGTTGAATTTTGGTCAAGCAAAGATGTGAATTGTCAACTAACATGAAGATACGATATTTGCGGAAAGTATTCAACCATGGGAAGAGCATTTGAATTCCGGAAAGCACGAAAGTTCAAGCGATGGGCAGCGATGTCCAAGACGTTTGCCCGGCTGAACAAGGACATCATCATTGCCATCCGTGAAGGAAATGGTTCTGATCCAGACATGAATCCTCGCCTCCGTGCGGTTTTGCAGAACTGCCGCGCTGCGAATATGCCCAAGGACAATGTCGAGCGCGCCATCAAAAAGGCGACCGACAAGGATACATCTGACTTCAAAGAGGTCAATTTCGAAGGGTACGCTCAGCATGGGATTGCAGTATTCGTGGAAACGGCTACAGATAATAACAACCGCACCGTGGCCAATGTGCGCAGCCACTTCAACAAGTGCAACGGCAACCTGAGCACATCCGGCTCAGTCGAATTCATGTTTGACCACGTGTGCTTTTTCAAAATCAAAGCGGAAGGAGTCGAAGCGGAAGATGTGGAATTGGAGTTGATCGACTACGGCGCCGAGGAAGTGACCGCGGACGAAGACGCCTTGGTCATTACGGGCACCTTTGAGTCATTCGGACAGTTGCAGTCAAAGTTGGAAGCGGACGGAATGGAAATTCTAGAATCGGGCTTGGAGCGCGTGCCAAATACGACCAAGGAATTGGACCCCGAGGCCACGGCTGAAGTCGAAAAATTGATCGAACGCTTGGAAGAAGACGATGACGTTCAGAACGTCTTCCACACCATGAGCTCTTCGACCGAAGTGGAAGGCTAATTCAACGTCCATTGCTCCGGTCGACCAAGGCGCTGGAGTCAGTACCTTCGCGCCATGGAAAGCAAGCAAGTCAAGGTGGATGGGCCGTTGCTGGATTTTTTGTTGGAATCCGGGCACTACGCTACGCGTACCCGCGCTCGGACCGCTATTAAGGCTGGGGCTGTTACCGTTGATGGTCAAGTGCTCAAGATTCCCTCTGCTGAATTGAAAGCCGGCCAAACGGTTACCTGGCAATCACTTGCTGCACGCAAAAGCGTTAAAGACTTCGATCTTGGAGGAAGCGGTTCCGACAGCTCGAAGTCCGCAAAAGCGCCTTACGAGGTTGTTTATGAGGATGATAACGTCCTTGCTTACATCAAGCCTGCCGGGATGGTGTTTGCCTCCCCAAAACCGCAGGTGAAGACGTCGTTCACAGCCATGAAGTCGTGGATGTCCATTTCCCGCCCTAAATGCGAGTGCATCCAATTCGTCAACCGCATTGAGAAAGAGTCTTCCGGCATAAGCATCATCGCCAAAAACCTCGTTTGGAGAAAGCACCTCCAAGACGAGTGGCAACATTTTCAGCGGCGTATGTATGTCTTGGTAGAGGGGCACTTGCCTGCAGACGATGTGCTATTCTGCTTTAATCAAGAAGAAGGAAAAAAAAAGCGAACCAAGCACGAATTCGCCTACCGTACAATGCGCGCGACACCCGCGCATACCTTACTGAAAATAGAAGCAGGTTTTGAGCATGTGCCATTGCTGATGAGTGGACTGCGCCGCCAGCAGTGTTTGCTGATTGGAAAAGGAAAAGAAATGCCTGACCCGCTGGGTCGCAGTGGCTTGCACCTGTTCGGTGTTGATTTGGTTGGCCCAGAAGGTGAAGTCATCAAGGTTAAGTCTCGGGTGCCACAGCCGTTCTTGAATCTCATGAAAGGGGGAAAGGGCCCAAAGGCAGAACCCAATTGGAAGCGTAAAGAAGCTCACGGTGCGGGCCGATCAGGCCATCGTTCGGAGAAAATGCAGTCATCGAGCAGGACCGATCGACCTCAGCGATCCGAGTATAGCAATGAAAAAAAGCACCGATAATGGGTGCCTTTTTGTGATGGGGTCAAAGTTGATAACGGTTTTCGAGCCAATCCCGAAGCTCGATGGATTCCTTCGGATTCAAATTCCGAAATGCGATTCGCATCGCTCTTCGGATCATCATGGGCTCCGCATGCACGTGGCGAATGAGCGTTTTGTATTGCTCGAGAGCGTTCGGTAAGTGCATTATAGGGATACCAGTGATGGACATGATAACGGTGTGTAAGAATCGTGGTTTTCCTACGGATTACAACCCCGGTTTGTTTCAGTTCGAAAGATGTTTTTTAAGGTGAAAAATGGTAACTTATTGAATATCATGTTAAAAGAACAAAGCACCGGAACGTTTTCCGATGCT
>NZGF01000047.1 GCA_002690915.1 Crocinitomicaceae bacterium | reverse complement strand
TCCCAATTTTGAGCTAATTGCAAATCTTGTTGCTATATCGGTAATATGAATACCCCTAAAAAATAGCATACATTAGCGCAATTCATTGAATGACAATTCATTAAATATGGAGCCAAACAAAAACCACACTCATGATTAAAAATATATTTCTTCTGACGCTGACACTAATTGTTGTACAAGTCAATGGACAAAACGTATTGTTATTCGAAGACTTCAATTCAGGAAACATACCTGTAGATTTTACGACCTACGATTTAGACGAAAATCCATTAGATCCAGTAATGTATCAGTGGATGCCGGCCTACGCTTCATTTGTTGGAGTTAATTACATGGGCTCGATTTTTGCGGGCAGCCCTTCACTTTTCACTTCACCTGGAACTGCTGATAAATGGCTGGTCACTCCGGCAATAACATTATCAGACAATTCTGACACGAAGACTTTAAGATTTGATGCATCTCGAGGCGATGCGTTTTCTACAGATGGAATCGAAGTATATGTGTCAACAGGCAACACTCCTGCAGACTTCTCAGACTCTTCAGCATTGTACTCTTCAACGGGCATTGGAGAGCCATACATAGGCCAGGGATGGGGCGCTCGAGCAATTGACATAACCGCTTATTCAGGTCAAACGATTCACATTGGCTTCAGAAATAACAACTACAATCAAGTTGTAATTGGCATTGATAACATTGAAGTCATCGAGCAGTCAGGCACCAGCAATGTCGACGAAGCAATTTTGGATAATCCAATCAATATTTATCCAAACCCTTCGCTTGGTGAGGTCACAGTTCAATGGAGCGGTGCCGAATCAACTGCAGAAGCAATGCTTTTTGATGCCCATGGGCGTCGGTTGAATTATTACAGCAATGTCGCCAATGGGAGTGACCTGCCATTGAATGTGACGCCTGGCTCTTATATCCTTGCCATTAAAACGACCACCGGATACAGCAAGCAAAGCATTCAGGTTGTTCGTTGATGCCATTATTCCGTTTTTTGGCGGAAACAGTTGATAGGGCCCTACGGACTACTGAAACACAAACCCGCTTCCCCCAAGGAGCGGGTTTTTTCATGCCAAGCCGATTACACCGGTGCAAAATCCCAATTGCTAGAGAGTGCACAAACAACTTGAAACATTCAGACTATATTGGCAATAAATCCAATAAATACAGAATAATCGTGAAACTTCTCCTCCGCCTCAGCTTGCTCATCCTCACGGTTTCCCTTGCCACGACGCACAACTTTGCCCAAGATTGCGAATCTGGAATACTGAATAGCACCACGGGCAATTGGGGGTATGAGATGGCGTGGGAACTTTATTCCAATGCGGATGACGCTATAATCGCCTCGTTTCAAGGGACACAGAATTACACTTCCACAGAACAGACCGTTTGTCTGGAACCCGGCTGTTATTTTTTCATTCTGTCTGACTCTTGGGGTGACGGTTGGAACGGCGGTTCATTGGAGGTTACGATGGACAACGGCTTATCGGTAGAGATTGATCTGGCGGATGGCGTTCTTGCGTATGCCACATTTGAAATTGGGGAAACTGATTCGTGTGATTATATGCTCTACGGGTGCACGAATCCCGATGCCGAGAACTATGTGGTGGGCGCCACTGCAGATGATGGATCGTGTTTGGTTCCCGATATTTTCGTCACCTCAGGAGATGACGAACGTGCATACTACCTGCATATCCCCGAAAATTTACCTCCGAATGCACCGCTTGTTTTTGTTCTTCACGGACACTCAGGTACTGCTTCAAGCATGGCTGTTTTTGGTGGAATGTCAGAGATCGCGGACCAAGAGGGGTTTGTGGTTTGCTACCCCCAGGGACTGCCCGACTTTCAAGGCATCAACCATTGGAATGCAAACTTGGGCATTTCCAACGTCAACGACGTTCAATTCCTGACGGAGCTCGCTCTGCATTTACAGACCACATTGGAATTGAGTGCTGAATGCACGTATAGCTGCGGGTATTCCAACGGCGGTTATATGAGCTACACCTTGGCCTGTGCAGCTCCCGAGATTTTCAAAGCCATCGGCTCCGTTGGAGGGACGATGAGTGGTGCCGATTGGGAAACGTGCGAGGCGCAAGCTGTTCCCGTTGTTCACATCCACGGCACTCAAGATTATGTGGTTCTTTATGGATCGACCCTCGGCTCCAACAACCCTTGGGAAGGAGCGCCGGGCGTAGAGACTGTGGTGGCCCATTGGGCCAATGCCAATGGATGCTCTGAAGTCACCACTACCTCTCTTCCCGATCTCGACCCGTCCGATGGCAGTACGGTGGACCTCATTGAACATTTCGGGTCGCCCACGGGCTACAAGGCCCAAGTCTATCGTGTCAATCAAGGCGGCCATGATTGGTTTGGCGCTTGGGGGAATATGGATATTCAAAGTTCAGCGGTGATGTGGTCTTTTTGGTCCGAATTCTGTGCGAATCCATTGGCCATTGCGGAGCCATATGATTCCAGGCATTTGGGCCAAGCGGATTTGTGTGCCGCACAATCCAACACGCTCATCGCTCGGGAAGACATTCATTTGACAGTGTATGATGCTAGTGGTCGCCGGGTCGCCCAGCGGTTTCTTTTTACCGATCAATCATGGGAAATGAAGGGATGCGGCTTGCATTTGGTCGTTGCCAAGAGCACCTCCGGACAAACCCAGCAGCTGAAGGTATTCGTGAAGGACTGAATTTGAGGGGGCTGCCTCTTTCATAGAGACGCGAGTGAAAGGTCGGTGGCGTGTCAATACATGATGTGTGCCTTTTCTTACGCCGCTCACTTGGCAAATAAATGGGAACAACAACAATTTGAAAGACTCTGAAAGGCCTGTCATTGCTCGATAGTTATAGGTAACCAAAACAAAAAAGACTAAGAATGCAGAATAAAGCTATTACGATGATATTTCTTGGAGCTCTATTTTTATTAGGGTGTAAAAATAACCCCGTCACATCCATAGAATTAGCAAATCAATTTAATGAGGAGAATAATCAGCATAGTTCTGTATCCTATGACATTGACTATCAAATAAAATTTTTTAACCAAATTCAAGACACGACTATAGTAAATGCAACGGTATAAAATATCCAGAAGCGTTAGCCTGTTGTTGCCAGTCTAGCTCAAAAAAATCATGATGTTCAGTGTCACCGAAACCTAAATTGTTTACGACACCATTCTGTTCTAACCATTCAGTAATCACAACACCATCGACTGCAACAGGTTCCGGAATGAATTCATTTCCAAATAAAGTAAAGAACTCAAGTGCGTCAGGGATATCGATTAAAGAATCATTATCTACATCTGGATTATAAGGATATGTGATGACTTGTTCCTGAGCTGAAAGAGAAACAGAAAGCAAACAAGCTAAAGCAATATATAGTAGTCTCATGCCTCGATTCTTAGACTCTCAATTTACATCAAAATATGGCCTTAACGCATGTCACACTGGACTCACCAATGGACTTGCTTCTTTTATGATTAAGATTGATAATCATTTGTTTTCTCTTTCTCCATACCAATGCTTTGTTCAAAGGCTAATCGAGGCTTTCAAAGGAAAAAAACAGTATTTCCAAGGGTTGCGTATCCTGGTATTGGCAACCCCCTGCGGGCTACTTTCAAAGTCCTCACATCTTAAACAGGTTTGGGGATTGTCCCTCACGATTTGCATTTTTCGGCGCATGTTTTCTTTGCAAATTATGCCTTCTTGGTCCTCTTCTTCCTTTGTATCCTTCACAGCCTCACCGTCTATTACTCAGAGTTCATGAGCAACAGATTCGCTCTTGGGTACATGTTATTTTGTATCGTCCTGCTCGTCTACTTGTACATCATATTTTCGGGCCCGAGTATTGGTCCAAACACACAGTATTCTGAAATGGATTTGATGCTTCAAGTGATCTCCCAAAAAACAATCGTCCTCTCTTTAATCCTCTTCATCCTCTTTCAGGTGTATGGATTTCATGGCCTGTTTAAAAGGATAATTTAAACGAAGAAGCCTTGGGGGGAATCGAACCCCTCAAACGGCCCCCGAGTTTGCGAATAACGCAAAGAAGTCAACAAGGACAGGGGGTTCCGAGCCTCTTGTGTCACCACCTACGGACTACCACAAGAATTCCCCACATCCCCCATGGTGTGGATTTTTTCATACCTAAACATCCCGCAAACCACCGCACTTGCCACTGCGTAAAGTCAAAGCAAACAGCAACCGCCACGGCATCGGTAGTGAACATGAAATCCAACGTCGGTTTGCTGAGTGCATCGATACTGAACAACCAAACGTCTCAGCGGCAAGAAAACCAAGAATCTGCCCTACCGCGACGGATCGTACGCGAGTTAAAGAGGGATTTACCTAGCTCAGGTTTCGCACCACCTTGTACGTGGGATCATCGAAGTGATTGATCTCGATGATGGACTCAGCCTTGTCAATGAGGGCTCGGCAATCTTCGCTCAAGAAGCGAATGTGCACGGTTTTACCAACTTCGGCATAACGCGCTGTCAACTTGTTGAGCGCTTCAATGGCTGACATGTCGACGACACGGCTTTCTTTGAAATCCAAAATAACATGTTCCGGATCACCTTGAATGTCAAATTTCTCAGAGAAGACGGTGGTCGATCCAAAAAAGAGAGGGCCGTATAGTTCGTAGTGTTTCCATCCTTTCTCATCGGTGCGCTTGCGAGCTCGAATGCGGACGGCGTTGTCCCAGGCAAAAACAAGGGCTGCAACGACCACACCGATGAAGACCGCAAGGGCGAGGTTGTGCATGAAAGCGGTGATGAGGGTGACCAAAATCATAATGAAGACATCAGAGGTTGGCATGCGCCGGAACGTTCGTAGAGATGCCCACTCAAATGTGCCAATGGCCACCATGATCATCAATCCTGTAAGGGCTGCCATGGGCAACTTCTCAATCAGAGGAGCACCAAATAGAATGAATACAAGGAGCATGACTGATGCCACAATTCCACTGAGTCGAGCCCGCGCGCCCGAGCTCACGTTGATGAGGCTTTGTCCAATCATGGCACATCCGCCCATTCCGCTGAACAATCCACTCAGAATATTCGCGGCACCTTGGGCCACGCACTCCCGATTGCCGTGGCCTCTTGTTCCCGTGATTTCATCCAAGATGTTCAAGGTCAACAAGCTTTCAATCAAACCAACTCCCGCTACGATTGCGGCGTACGGGAAAATGATGGTCAGCGTTTCCACAGTGAACGGCACAATTGGAATGTGAAACGGAGGGAAGCCGCCTTCAATGGAAGCCATATCGCCTACCGTTTTGGTGTCGAGTCCCAACCCAGCTACGATCGCAAACACTACCATGATTGCGGTCAATCCGGCAGGCACTTTTTTGGTCAGCTTGGGCAGGAAAGCGATGATGACCATGGACAGCAATGTGAGTCCCGCAAAAATCCCGAGCGATTCTCCGGTGAGCCAGGCACCGCCGTCATCTTTGAATTGGTCGAGTTGGCTTCCACCGATGATGATGGCTAGGCCGTTTACAAAGCCGAAAATCACGGGCTGCGGGACCAGCCGCATTAGTTTTCCCAGTTTGAGAAAGCCTGCAGCAAGTTGAAGAAATCCAGCCAGAATAACGGTTGCAAAAATATATTCGGGACCTTCAATCGCCGCTAACGATGCAATGACCACCGCGATGGCTCCTGTGGCGCCACTGATCATACCGGGGCGTCCTCCCAAAACGCTGGCCACCAGTCCGACAACAAAGGCAGCATAAAGTCCGGTCAGGGGACTGAGCCCAGCAATAAGGGCAAAAGCCACCGCTTCAGGGATGAGGGCCATCGCCACGGTCAGTCCGCTCAAAACTTCAAGGCGGTAATCTACGGTTTGGCGAAAGTCAAATAGGGCAATTCTCATGGGCGGTGTGTGCGTCGGAAAAAGGCGCAAAAATACCAGTTGAGTCCCTTCAAATGACCCGAAAAAAAACGAGGACGGCCAAGAAGGCACGAAATGGGAGAGAATGTTTTCGACTCTTCATGTTGTTCTGCTTATGAAGGCTGCAAGGTTCGTACTTGTCTTCGTCAAATCGACGCCTGCGAAATGGTTTTAACATTCGCCGTCCCTGCTAGCGAATGGCACGGGCTACACCAAAGAACAGGTTGCCCGTGAGTAAACGTCCTTTGAATTGACCGCTTTGATCAGGAAGTTCAGCGCTTGGCCGACTCGCATGGTTCAATGATGCCATCCGTGCCGAAAGTTCTATGCTCCAATCCGGAGCGATGTCGCAGGTGGCATGCATTCGAAGCATAGGGGCCAAGGTGATTCGGTTGGACGGAAATTCAGCATCGCCGTAATCGACCATGTTGCCTTCATGCTCAGTAAAGGTTCTCCCACTCAGCGAGGCTCTCCAATGAACGAGTGCTCCAAGAGCAAAGCCCCCGCGTAAAATGGGAGTCAACGACCATTGGTTTTGCCATTCCAAGGGAATGGTGATTGTACGCAACCGATTATGATGGACGACACGTCGTTGTGCCACAACTAGCACTTCAGCAGCGCCATACACGGAGTTGACCGTATCACCGGTATTGGGATCAACTTCAACTTGCAATAAGGCGCCGTCAATGGTGTTGAATTGTTCGAATGTCCTGTTATAATTGAGCTGATGGACGAATTCGTTCCATTCGATTCCCGCTCCCCATTTTTGCCGGAGAGCATCGAATTCGATCATTGCGCCCACGCTCCATGATCCATTTGATTTCATGTTGTCGTTTTGGGCAAGGAGGTTTGCACCGTCTTGTTCCAAATAGCTGAACTTACTCCAGTTCAGACCCTGGTATACGCGAAGATTGAACGAGCGTCGATTGCCGTCGTCATTCATGCTTTGATCACCGGTTGGTATTGCCATCGGTGTGAGCGCAGCGGCAAGCGGTTTGCTTGATTCAGGAGGGTTTAGGGGATCCATAAAGAGCAACAAATCCATAACGATTAGCCCATGTGCGGGCTCGATTTTCATTTCGGTCGATGTGGTGATCGCTGCTGATTTAGAATTTAGGGGAACACTCGGAGTCAGAATATCATTAACTTCAATGGCAGGGGACTCATCGGTTGATGACTTTTGAGTGTCGTTGGCGGCTGCATCAGGATTGCCAATGGAATTGTTATCGGTGTCGGTGTCGGAGTTGGTGTCGGAGTTGGTAGCGAGCACAGAAGTTGCGCCGTCAGCGTGATTACTTTGGGGAAACGGGTTGGACGGCGCGTCAGCGGCCCTTGTTTGCTTTTGATTTTCCTTCGGAACGAGTGGCGTTTCCGCATCAGGATACACGGACCATCCAAGAGCAGCTACGATTCCTGCTGCAGCGATATATCCAGCGGTGCGTCTTCGTTCGGCATGGTGTATTGTGCCCAACACTGGACAGCACTCGTTTCCAGGAAAAGAATTGAGACAAAAGTTAGAAGTATTCTCATTGCTGCAATATAGAATGACTTACTCCATCCTCGCTGGAGCAAGTGCAGTGCTCATTTTGGTTTTGACATTGGACTTTGATGATGCCGAAAGAATAGGAGGTAAATCGGTTCATACCGGTGTGCTCGTTCCGAAATCTTAACTTCAGAGCGGCAGTGGAGATGTTAAGGATTCAATTTTTGAGCGAAAACGCCCTATTCTTGCTTTATGTTACAATTAAAACAATTCCGATTGCTGGCCGTTTTTTTGGGTTTGCTTCTCATGGCCCCTGATTTAATGGCGCAAGAGGATACGGGCTCATCACCCCAAGAGAGGCGTTACGTCTGCATAACGATGGTCACACAAGTCTTGAGATGTGGATATTTAATCGACGATAATGGAAGGGAGATTACATTGGAAACACCAGAAATCGGTGTGATCATTCTGCCCAAAAGCGATGTGATTTCGATACAGGATGCGCCGATTGGAGCGCGTTCGCAGAGCATGAACCCATCGAGTCAGCGGGCTCAACAAAGCATTCTCAATCCGGACCGTGCCCCTCAGTCTTCGAGGTACTTTTTTGCACCTTCGGCACTGCCTATGGAGCAAGAAGAGGGATATGCACATTTAAATCCGCTCCTCTTAAACGTAACTGGCCAAGTGACCGAGAACCTAATGCTCGGAGGCGCACTTTCGTGGATCGGTTTCGGAGCGACAATGAAGGCATCTGCCAAATTAAGCGATGAAGTGTATGCATCCGTTGGTGCGATGGGCTTAGTTGGATTTTATGACTTGGGCCCTACCTTTTTTCCGTTTGTGAACTTGACCAGGGGAAACCAAAACAACCACCAGTCCATCGCTTTTGCGGCCTTGAATTTTGACGGTCAAGTTTCACCAATGATCAATTTCAGTGCATGCAAAGAGATCAATCCAAGGGTTTGGCTCATCACTGAAAATTACTACTTCGCAGACCCCATGCTTTTCAGCGAACAGTTACTGATTTCTGTTGGCGGCAGGTGGTGGAAGAACAACAAGAACAGGTTGGGAGAGTTTGCTTTGATGATGATGATTACCGAGGATGGGGAGGCAATTCCGATACCTTGGTTTGGGGCAACGTGGCCTTTCTAAAGTCCAGATAGTTTTGATGGTTTGAGCTGAAGCTGAGACATTAGCGGCTCTGAGCCGGCATTTTCGCAGTCAATTGATTCGTCACTTTTCGCAATGGGGCCGGCCTGAGCACGTTTAAGGGGTCGCCAAGTGGTCCAGTTTATCAAATTACAACAAGGCTGCTAGCCGTTCCGCTTCAGCAACCACGTGGGTAATTGACACACCACTGACTCCCCATCCAACGTAGGAGCAGTTCAATGGAGTTTGCGTGATTTTCATCATGTGTCCCGGCCTGTAAGTCGGTATTTTTCGAGTGCCTATGCAACTGAAAATGGCAGGATTGGCGGCAAGTAATTGCTCAGCGCAGGTAAGCACCGAGTCCTTCGATTGATTCCATCGCCTGTGTGGAACCATTAAGCGAAACAACCTATGATCGTCTGGGGCACGTTTTGTGCTGTGGCAGTCGCTTTCGTGCAAAATTCCACTTATTGGATATTTCTCATCAGGAATTAATGTGCCGTAGCCTTCTTCGATATGGCTGACTTGGCTTTTATGATAACCGATTGCGAACACTGAAATTTCAGTCATTCCCCCGTCTATCAGCTTTCCTGGTGCGGACCAAACGACTGCAGACTGCGGAATCTGGAAGTCTCGCGCAACCTCATCGGCACTGGAGGGCTTGGAATTCAATTTGATCGTTACGTTCTCGAGGCTTTCCAGTTTTTCCGTTAATGACTCAATGAGTGTAGACATGCCATCTTGAAAAGATGCCAGTGTTCCATTTTTAGGCGTAAAAATTGGATAGGTTGATTTGATTTTTTGCCTGAGTAATGCTGAAGGTAAAGGCGGTTTACCACCTAATCCTGTAATCGACGGTATCAAGAAGTCGGCATCAACATTTGAAGCACGGTCATTCACAATCCCGAGACAAAGAGCATCTGAAATTTCAGTATGCGGGATTGTATCTGCGACTGACTGTCCACCTAATCTTGACTTTAAAATGGACCTCCACAGGTTGAAGGGACCGATTTTAAATAAAGACAGAAAGGACAACTTATGCGGCACGTCATTTATCAAAATCCACCTTGCTTTTGCTTTTGGATTTGATGACTTAAACGCGTCTGATAAACCCAGGTCCTGCACGAGCCTCCAGAAAGAAGGGTGTGGCCTAGCCGCATTCACCGCCACATCGCATATCCATTCTCCATCACGCCATGTCTTGATCACTCCTCCAAGACAATTGTTCTTTTCGAGAATAACAATTTCGATATCCGGTCTTTTTTCAGCAATTCGATAAGCGCAGCATAACCCTGATAAGCCGCCGCCAACAATTACGATTTTGTTTGATTTGCCGAAATCAGAATTCACGAGCAGTGGACGCCGCATTTCATCACCGTAACGGAGCCAATCGGACTTGCTTTTTTGCCGTCTATCTAACGCTTTTACCATGAAATTACCATTGCACCTATTTCATAACCGTTGGAAAGTGATTTTGATTCAAATAGGTCACCACCTCCTCAACGCGCACCCACTCCGCTTCATGAGACGTTAGATAATTGCCGTGCCATGGACGGGTTTCATTCGCATCAGTGACTCCAAAAAGACCTAAAACTGGAGCTCCGAAAAAAGATGCGAGATGCATGGCGCCACTGTCATTGGTGAGGACACAATCAGCAAGACGCATCACAGCTGCTGTAATGGGGAGGTCCGCAGCAATAACCGGTTTTCCAGGGTACTCTTTTTGAAAGCGAGCCTTGTCACCTTTTGCCACAACACCCAGTATTGCTCTACCCTCGTAACTCTCTATAAAATCATTCCAGTAAGGCCATTCCTTATTCTGGCCCTTGTGCAGGTTGGCAGCGTACGGGCAAACGACAATGAAGGGTTCATCAAGGACATCCTTCACTAAATTCTTTGCGATGTGCTGGCTCTCTGGATCGACCGGAATAAAGCCATCTTCAGCTTTTAGCGTGTTAACGTCCTCGATGAAAGATCTACCCAGATCGCAGTATTGCTCTACACGATGCATGTTGGAGCTAATCGGGATGCGATGTGAACACAAAAAGTGATGACCGATGGACGGTAGTCTCGCAATCTTTGTTGGCAATAGTGCTGACAAGGAAGATGGACAGAGAATAGCATGAGAAAATCCTTCGTCACGGTATCGACGAGCTAGCCAAAACGTATCTCGTATTCGAGAATCACCGACCACGGAGAAATTGGTTGCTGAAAAAATAGCTCGTGCTGCTGGATGTCCGAAACATGTAAAGTCAACTCCGGCATTGGATAGTCGCAATAACAGAGGGTATGTCATAAGCGTATCTCCAAGCCAATTAGGCAAACGTATAGCCAACTTTTCGTATCGTTGATTCCCGGCCACTCTTTACATTATTTTCAACACATTCCACCTCGACTTAAGACGAAGCAATTTATGAAATCTGGCAAACGCATAAGGATATAAGACTGCGAATTACAGAGATTTTTGCTGACACAGCGTCTCGATAAAATGACCAAATAAAAGGCGAACTGGTAGAGAGGACAAATGAATTTATTTGCACCGAGATTGGTTTCTTTTGCGTTGCTTGGTCAATGACTGAAGAATATCGTCAAGGCCCCGCTGTCTTTCCTAGAAAGCCCTGCTAACCCTCATTCCACCTTTCGAAGTTGTTACATGTACGAATTGGATGTACTTTCACCGCCATCTAACTTAATCTACATGAAAAATATTTTGATTTTGAGCTCTGCGATTCTGCTTATCGTAAGTTGTAACCAGAGCCCTGTCGACTGTCCTGAAGTTGACATGTCTACGTACGAAAAGAACCAGGCTACAGTGGAGCGAATGTTTGCTGGTTTTCAAGCCGGCGAAATCGACCCTTCCATTTATGCTGCAGATTTCACGGATGTCGGCACCGGGTTCAATGAAGTCGATCGGAGCAAGGAAGAAGCCATTGAGCAGTACGGGATGTTCACATCTCTTTTGAGCATGGATCTCCAGGAATCGGTGTACCTCCCGGGCGTTGACTCGGTAAACTTTGAGGTTGACGGCAGCGTCCGATATTATGGTCAATGGCAGATGCAGATGGGCGAAGCAACCCAACAGCTAATGGCATATGGAAGTTTTGAATTCAACGAGGCAGGTGAGATGACCAATCTTGCGCACTATGGTGATTGGACTGCTACGTTCAATGCACTGCTAGCGGAAAATCCTGAGGTTATGGAGCAAATGATGCAAGCGGCTGAATAAGCCCAGTGCAAATTGCTGTTGGGCACATGCGTCTAACAGGCTACCCAGAAAATCCTCGTCCCAGCAATGGAGACGGGGATTTTCATTTTGCGAACAATCAGAATTATTCCAATGCATCCGCTGCATACCTGAATTTTCTGCAGCACTAGTCCTTGAGGAATCGCAAAACTTTGACAACGCTGTCGCTCTGCTTCAGTTGCACCGCGTAAATACCGGCAGGTATGTTGGAAACATCCAGGATGCCATTGCCCAGTCCACTTTGCTGATGAACCACTTGCCCCTGCAGGTTCATGATGTCTACTTCCCATGCGTCGTCAGCACGGAAGCCTTGGAGCTGGGCGGTGGTGAAGACTGGATTGGGGAAGATGGAGATGGATCGATCGGTCGACTCCGCTTCTGTGGCACTCGATGCAGTGCTTTCGCAAATCACGTAATTCAGGGTGCTTGGTGGAGCTTCGTTGGTGTTCGTTTCATCAATGATGATGTCGCCTTCAGGATTCTTTACCGTGTAGCCGCATTGCGTGGGGTACACCACAGGTGAGCTGACGAGGAAGTCCACTTCTCCTTCGTCAACAGTAACCATGACGGTTCGGGTGGAGAATCCTTGGTAATCCGCGTACCCGTCTCCGTCAAAATCGGGGTTGAAGAAGATGTTGGCTTCAAGGCCCGATTCGGAGAAGACACCCATGTTGCCTCCATACCAGCCGTCGTATGAGTTGTCGGTGAAGGTGATTTCGATGAGGCCACAGCTGGGTTCCTCTTCACAAGGATTGAGGCCGTAGACACTGAGAGGTGTCCCACTGCTGCTGAAAACGATGGTGCCGTTTTGGTCGGTGACGCTGTAGCCGTGGTATGCGCCCCAACCTGCGTTGTTGTAAATGACGTCAAGTCGACTTCCCTCGTCCACCGGGATGGAAAACGACTCGCTGCCGACGGTCATCATGGTTTCGGCAGCCATTTGAGTCCCATCTGCAAACACATGAAGCGAAGAACCTTCCCAACCGTCGGGGCCGCCGTTGCTGCATGTCATGGTGATGGTCCATGAGCCGCAGGTGCCTTCTGGATCGGGGAAGTCAAATGGCATCACTTCGCCCAAAGAATGCACCACACCGTTGTATGCCAGCATGTCGGCCTGGATGATGGGGGCCGTGTTGGCCTCGATTCCCACCTCATCAAAGGTGATGTTAATGATTCCCGCATTGTTGTACGACGGTAAATTCTGCCCGTTGTATAGGTCTCCGCTTTCGTAGACCGCTTCAACGAGGTGCGCATCCAGGATGTCATCGATGAATTGGGATCCGAGTAGGGCTTGGACGCTCTCAAATCCGTTGGCCTCTGCTAAGGCAAAAAAGGCATCGTCTGTTGGGGCGAAGACCGTGAAAGGACCTTCGGCCGGTTCGTTGTCGTTTAAGATGGGTTGGCCGCGCAGTGCCTCATCCAATCCTTCGGCCATAAGTGCTTGCTCGAGGATGGTGTGGTCTGGGCTTTGGACGATGACATCCCATGTCGTGGCGCCGGGGTAGCCCGCCGGAGCAAGGATGTCATCGATGACGTGAATCACACCATTAAAAGCTGTGATGTCTGCATAAATGATGTTCGCGTCATCCACCATCGCGCCGGCATCTCCGATGGAAATGGAGACTGATTGGCCTTCTGCCGTGGGCAACAGCATACCATTTTCCAGGTCACTCGCCATGTAGATGCCGGGGACAATGTGGTAAGCCAATGCCGGAATCATATCGTAGAATGCGAGCATGTCGAATTGGCTCAGGTTCATCAGTTCCATTAAGTCATTAACAGCTGCATCGGTCGGAACGAAAACGGTGTATTCTTCGTTGCCGGCGAGGTCAACACCTCCCACCCAGCCGGTGTTCCCCGACTGTCCGTTGATGTAATTGGCGCTGTAATATGTGGTGAACGCCCAGCAGGACTGCCAAGCGGCAAGGTTTTCCAATTCGCCACCTCCAGTGAAATCAGCCATCACATCCGACAGCGTCTCGGCATCCACCACGATCGTCCCGGTCATGCCGAGTTCTGGCTGCACCCCAATGGAAGAAGTAAACGTATAGACACCCGGCACGTCGAAAGTGACCGTGCCCATGCAGACGCCGTCGATGTTGCCTTCGGTTTCCTCAAGAAAGAAGGCGACGGGATTGCTCTCGGCAGTGCCGTCGACGTTGTGCGTGCCTTCCGCGTTTACGAAGGCGACGGTTTGTCCCACGGAAACCGTGAAATCGCTCGGTGTGAAAATGAAGTCGGTCAGGTAGACGGTAGCGTCTGCTTCGCATTGAGCCTGTGCAAAAGCCGCGTTCAAGCCGGCGAAAATGAAAAGGAGGGTGAGGTGTTTCATTTATTGAGGATTCAGTATAAGGAACCCACTGCGCATACCAGTGGTGACAGCATTGGGCATCTATTTGCCTTATATTGGTATGAATAACAACAAAAGAGGCATGGGGTTCGATTGGGACGGTGTACCGGTGGCTTTTCACCCCTGTGCGTGAATTTTTTCCCGTTACAAAAGCCGTAATTCGATGGCAGAAAAGTGAACCCTCTAAATCCAAAGACCTTCTTCTATGAAAAATGCACCCCTACTCACCTTCGCCTTGCTCCTGATGCTCGGGACCGCTGGACAACTGCAAGCCCAGATCACCTCAGTGGGGTGCGACTCCATGGCCTTGGTGGTCAATGTTGGATCCCAAGAAACCGCGTTGCATCTGTATCACCCGGGCGGCTACCTCACTTGGCCGAACACTGAAAATGTTATGGAGTGGCTGTTTACCGATGAGGAGGGCAATGTGGTGCACGAAGAGACCTTGGTCGACAACAACTTTGTAGCCTTCGGTCACAACGTACCCATCACGGATACCTTGTTTGTATCCGTACTCCTCACCAATGATTCATCCATTTACTATGATGGAAATCCTGTGTCGTGCCGCATTGAAGACTACTTGACTTGGGAAGAGACGGAAATCATCCCTGGCTCCTTTATCGGGTCTTGGACCCTTGGTGGTGCGGTCGGAACCTATGCCGGCGAGCCATCGAGCATTGGAACCGTTGCTTTGGGATTCGGCCCAACGACACGGCAGCTGGTTTCCATCGTAGACATCACAGGCCGGGAAGTGAACCCCGAGCCGAATCAATTGCTGTTTTTTATCTACGACGACGGTACAGTGGAGAAGCGGTATGAGGTCCGATATTGACGACGTGCCGAAGGCTTTTCACCCCCAGCCGTAAATTGAAAAAAGGGGGGTGGTTTCGAATTTCATTGTTCGACCATAGCCACAGCGCCATGCATCATCACAAGACAGCACATAGGGTTTTGCCCATCCATTCGGTGCTCGTAGCCATCGCTTTTTTGTCGCTTGCTTGGCCAGCTGAAGCCTCAGACACCCCGCAATTGGACAGTCTGCTTCGGGTATGGCATGATGAGTCAGCGAGCATCGACGTGCGATTCACGGCATTCGATAAGCTCTACGCAGGATACCACCAGCGATACCCTGACACCATTTTGGTTGAATTGGAACAGCTGGCGGTCAAAGCGCTGGAACACAACCGTCCGCTGCTCCTGTATGAAGCATGGTTAAGAAAGGGAGGACTGCTCAATTACAAAGGGCTCAATGAGCAGGCACTGAAAGCGTACCAGCGCGCGGAGGAGGTCATCCAGCCGTTTGACGATTATATGCGCATGGGGTCCTTAGCTGCAAACCGGGGGAATGTCTATGCCAATCAGGCGGATTATGCGCGTGCCATGGAATCCTTCACGACGGCGCTAGAATTGCACACAGCGGCGGGTAATGCACGAGGTCAGCGCAATGTCCGCATGGCTCTGGGGAACGTATTCGTCTTGATTGAAATGTTCGAGTTGGGGAAAACCCAATACGAAGAGGTGCTTTCCGAATTGGATTGGATCCCAGAGAATGCACGGTTTCGAGGGCTTCTGTACATGAATCTTGGGTACTGCGAATACAAGCTGGGAAACCTTAACCACGCGACGGAATTGTATTACCAAGCGTTGCCGCTTGCAGAACAAGCCAATTCCGATTACCACCTCGCGTGTATCCACCAGAACATCGCTGCTCTTTACGAAGAGAAGGGACGGCTGGACGATGCGAAATTCCACTCGACCCGAAGTTTGTCGCTGTTCGAACAGATGGGGGTTGAGTTGTTAGCGGCAGAATGCCAAGTGCAATTGGCGCGCCTGCGCCTGGCTGATGATGTGCGCGGTTCATTGGCTATGGCCGAAGGCATCTTGGCTCGACATTCGGACATAGAAAATCACGAGTTGTTGCGCGATTTGCATGAGCTGCTTTACCTGGCTAATAAGCAATTGGGCAACGCGCCGCGGGCTCTTGAGATGCACGAGTCTTTTCTCGCGTTTCACGACAGTGTCGAGTACGCACGAAACAAGTACGTCGTCATCCGAACGGCGTACGAAAAGGATGTCGAGCACCGATTGAATGTGCTGCGTATGAAAGGCCAAGAAGAGGTGGACAGGCTCTACATCCAACAACTCAAAACCGTGATCCTGCTTATCCTGGTTTTTGTACTCGTAGTTGCGGGGGTGGTGGTTCATGCGATTCGAAACAAGGCTAGGCACGAACAGCGCAAGGCAGCGCTTCTGACTGAAATAGAGGGGTTGAAAGCGTCCCAAATGAGAAGCATGGCGGTCTCCATGCCATCATTGGAAGATCAACGATTGGCCATTGAGGCGGCCATTGACCGGCCGTTGAATGAAACGGATTGGAAGGTCTTGAACCTGTTGATGGAAGAACCGACGATGACGAACCAAGCCATCGCCGATCGAGCCTTCTTGAGCATCGATGGCATCGGTTCTTCCCTTCGCAGGATGTACGGATACTTCAACATTGGGGAAACGAGGTACAAGAAAATTGCCTTGGTGCACGCCGTGACCAAACTTACTTTGGAGCCGAGTCAAACATCGGACTGACGGGCAGCTAGGCTTTTTCACCCCTGTGCGTGAACCAATCATCTTCAATTTAGTGCACCTTCGAACCATGAAAAAGCTAACCCCTACCTTCCGTTACATAGTCCTGTTAGCCTTTTGCTGCATCCTTGGTTCAGCTTCTTCACAGGTCACATCGTCTGTCGATTGCGAACTTCATGGTCTCGTGTGCAACGTGTGCTCACAGGAGGGTGTCATCAGCATTTATCATCCCGGGCCGTATGTGACCTGGCCTCCCGAGACGAATGTCCTTGAGTGGGAATTCACCGATTCCGAGGGCAACGTGCTGCACGATACTACACTGGTTGATGCGAGCACAGTGAGCTTCAGTTTCGACCTGCCACTAACGGACACCCTGTTCGTTTCCGTGCTCCACACGAATGACTCGGTCTTTCACAACGGCAGTGAATACCCATGGGCTTGCCTCGTTGAAGATTACCTCACCTGGGAAATCTATACCTATCCCAACGGAACTGAATACGGTTCTTGGACGTTAGGAGGCGGCTCAGGTGTGGATGTTTCCGAACCCGCATCCTGCGTGGATGAGGATCAGATTGACCCAGCGGTTTTTTGTCCTGAGATTTTTGCGCCGGTATGTGGATGCGACGGGGTGACCTATTCAAACGATTGCGAGGCCACCTACCTCGGGGGAGTCACATCATGGGAAGACGGGTCGTGCGTAGTGGTGGAATACGGGGGCTGCACGTACCCGCAAGCCTGCAACTACGATCCGGGTGCTGCATTCGAAGACGGTTCGTGCACGTTCCCGCCGGAAGCTTGCGCGTGGCCGGACACATGGGCAGCGGGTTGTACTTATTCGGACGCTGAGAATTACGATGAAAATGCCTTGGTGGATGATGGTTCGTGCACCTGGGGTCCGTGTTCGGTTTGCGTAGGTGACCTCGACGGTGACAACGTGGTGGCCGTCACGGATGTTCTCCTCCTGTTGAGTGCATTTGGCACTTCATGTCCGTGATTCGTGCAACCCATTCGTAGTTAACCCAGTTTTGTGTGTGAAATTCACCAAATCCCACCCATGAAAAACATCCTCACCCTCCTCTTCCTGACGTTTGCCGTTGCGGTGTCAGCGCAAGATTCAGAACACATCTTCATGTTGCACTACACCGTTGAAGGGGCTGCAGAGGACGACACGTTATTCGTGGATGTTGAAGCCACCGAGGTGGAAGTCTGGGGGGAAGGGGTGTATGCCACTTGGTTTGTTGGTGATTCGGGCTTCGTTGTTTTGCCCTTTGGGGGCCCAAATTACCCTGTAGAACCTGTTGTAACAGTGACCATTTCCGATTGCAATGTGCCGGGTGCTACGGTGACGGCCATCGCTCAACTCGACACGTCGATCAACCAGGTCAATAGTTATTGGTACAATGCATACGTGGACATGGTTCCTTGTGAAACGGATGAAGAGGAGGACGATTTCCCATGGGAAGATCTGGATGAAGATGCGCTTGCTAATTACCTCGATAGTTTGTGCGGAGACGCGACTACCAACGATTCGTGGTGGTATTGCGGGTTGCTTGAAAGCCTGATCGCATGCCAGGAAGGTGATCAGGAGGCGTGCGATGATTTGGCCGAATGGCTTGAGACGGCAGACTGGTCGTGGTGGCAGGGCACGGATGAAGAAGAAGGGGATTGCAACGCGCAGTTCATCGTCATGCAAGCCTTTGGGGAGGACTCGGTTTTGATTGCGAACGAGTTGTTTGTGTTTTTGCTGGACTACAATGAGGAGAACGATTACCTCTGGGACTTTGGTGACGAAGGAAGCAGTGAGGACCCCTTCCCGTCTTGGCAGTACGAGACCGACGGTCCGTATGTTCTGTGCTTGACGGTGAGCAACGAGGAGGCCGGTTGTTCGGAGACCTTCTGTACGACGTTGAGTGTGGATTCGCTGGGCTGGGTCAATGGATTGCAAGACGGATTTTCGATTCAGGTGTTTGCAGGAGACCCGGGCAACGTTTCGCTCATTGGTGCCCCCGAGCCGCTCATTGAAATGCCTCGGGTTTATCCCAACCCTTCAACAGGAGCCACGGTTCAAGTGGAGTGGAAAGGGCCGTCCCAAGGACCGGTTGCGCTGGGCGTATACGACATGATCGGAAACGAAGTGCAGCGCCAGGTCATCAACCGCCGGTCTGCGGATGCCATCTTTTCCATCCAACACGACCTTGCACCGGGCCTGTACATCATCCAGCTAGCGCAGGGCGACGTCACGCGAAGCGTGCGGTGGGTGGTTCGCTGAGGGTCACCGCATGAACGGGTTCTCGCTTTTGTAGTTGCGGCGGACAAAGTCCAATGCAGCCTGCAAGACTGCGCCCATGTTGGGGGCCTTCTTGAAATTAATATCCCTAGTCAGGCTGAACAGCTCGCCTTTGAGCTCTTCGATTTTGCCCTCCACGGAGATGTGGTCTTCTTTCATACAGGCCAGCAGATCGTGCAGACGTTGGCTCTCGCTTGCGGCGCGTTTGGCCAGTAAAGAGCGCTCCTCCTTGACGTATTGGTTCACGGACTCTTCCGGCAGCACGTCGCGCGTCATCTTCGTCAGCACGTTGTTTTCGGGCAGGCATTCCGGCTTGTACACCCGTGCATCCCCTTCATAGCTCTGCTGGTCAAAATCAATGGCGCGCAGGCGGTATTGGATTCGGTCAAAATCTTGCGTGATGACCACCACGTAGTTGTACGACCGCATGTCACCCAACAGCCGGAGGAAGCAGCGCTCGTTGAATTTAATGTACTCCTTGGCGAGCGCGCGTTTGTCCTGCATGGACAGGGATTCCAAGCGTTGGGCGATGAAGACATCGCCCGGGATGCCGACGATGTGCTCTTCGATGAGGGTGTTTTGGTAAACGAGGAAATTTATTCGGTTCGGCGACAAGAGCTGTTCCAATTCCAGTCCATAGATGCGGGAGGCATCGCATTTCTTGATGTAAAGAAAAATGTAGTTGTCGTTGATGACATTCCGGACTTTCACACGGAAAGGCTTGGTGTTGCCAAAGGTGCAAAATGCGATGCTGTCCACTGTGATGAATGGCAGGATGGTGTCACTGCCGTCGGCATGCAAAATGGAATACAGCCGTTTCAGGTTCAGAACGAGCTCATCCCGGTCCGACTTGCTGTAGATGCAATCGACCCACAGTGTATCGTCATCATTGCCATCCAAAATCGGGACGCTGCCCTCAAAACGCAGGAGGTCGTCGTATGCTACTGGAATTTCGATAGATCGGCCGTGCGCATCGAGGTAACGCTGCAATGACGGCGTTACCGGGAAGGGCACCTTCTTTTTCGATATGAGCTTATTGTTCACAGCAACACAAGCCTTGGTGACTGATCATTGTTTCAAAAAGCGCACGGATTGAGGGGCGCCGTTCGTATAGATGCGCAAGATGTATATCCCCGCAGCCAAGTGCGATGCGTCGATGCTTTCGGAATCACTGGTTACTCCGGATTTCTGCCACTGTCCGTTCGCATCGTAAACGTCCCACGCAAACCTTTTCCATTCGATGCCTTCGAGCTGGAACTCCGCACCCACTGGATTCGGATAGACGGAGACGGAAACACCGTGATGCATTGGCGTGCCGAGGCTGGAATCCCAACTGAGCGCCGCCAAAACCGCTGCCGTCGCCGTTACTTTCCCATGGCCCCAGACGAAGTCACCCGTCGCAGGCAGCTCGCCCGTGTTGTCGTCTTGACGCGCGGTTGATTCCAAAATGGACCGCACGTCTGAAGAGGTGAGCGCAGGATTGGCTTCCAGCATCAAGGCCACCACACCTGTGGTGACCGGACTGCTCATGCTGGTGCCAGAGAGCCGAGCGAAATCATACGAGATGCCGTCGAATTCAGTGGTGCTCGTGATGCTGTACGCACCGTCCCGGAAGGAACTTAAGGAGGACTCCACGCTCACACCCGGTGCAGATACGTTCGGCTTCAGGCGTTCATCAAGGGTGGGGCCGTAGCTCGAGAAATTGGCCACTGTTCCTCCAACCTCTGTGCCCGTGGGGCTGAGGAATTCAGAGCTGTATGCTCCAACAGCAATGACGCTGTGGCTGCACGCGGGTTGTTGAACGCCGTACGAGGGGTTGCCCGCAAGCCAACCAGACTGGAAGGCCTGGAAATCCTGGCCCCAGTTGCCGACATCGTTGGTGAGGTGCGTGTTGTTCCATGCATGGACACGTCCGCTTTCTGCGGTCAACCTCATGGAGACAGCGACGTTTGCGCCGCCCTTGTGAATGCGCATCTGCAGAAAAGGACGGCCGTTCGCCGGATGGGAAGGTTCCATCACTACATCATACAAGAGCGTGTCGTTGTTGATGACCAAGGTGGTGTCTAAGAGCATGGGGCCATCTGCGGTATTGAACAGGGGGCTTTCTCCCACGAGGGTAGACAGTCCAATCGTGCAAATGAACCCCATTTCAAAAGATTCTCCGGTTTCGCCCCACAACGTCACGTTTTGCCCCCAGGCATTGGGGTTGGCGGACAGCGGAAAGAACTTGATCCGGGAGCGAACCGTATCACCAAGGGCATCGAACGTGTGATCCAAATGAAAATCCACATCGCCGTTGTTGCCGTTCGAGCTTACAAAAACTACGCCCTCCGCAGATAGAGCATCGATGAACTGACTGCTCAATGCACTCCCGTCCGGCGTGCCCCATTGCGGAAGGCCCCAACTGTTGTTGATGACCAATCGTTTCCCATCGGCTTCAGCAATGTCCTGCATCCATGCGAACGCATCCAGTGCAGCCGCTTCGTCGACCATCAGGGTGGCAAAGAGGAATTCAGCGGCGGGCGCCATGCCTTTCAGCCCAATCCCCGCGCCGCTGCCTCCCGCGATGCCAGCAACGTGGGTGCCGTGGGTGGAATACCCGTAAACATTGGAGGTATCGCTGCCCAACTGTACGAATTCCGTTGCTGTCTCTACTGCTGTGCCGTAGCCGAATGCTTCCGGAGCAGGACCTGCTTGGCGGTACTGGTCCCAAACAGCCCGGATGCGGGTCGATGTTAAGGCGGTGTCGTAGAACATCGGATGGGTGTAGTCAAAGCCCCAATCCAACACCCCGATGAGCACCTCTTCGCCGTGGTATGGTTGTGGCAGATTGAACCCAGCATGAACGCTATCGACCCGTGTTCCATAGCGAACCTTGTTGACGTCAGGGACCGCCCGTGAAGCCAATTCCACCAAATCCATGGGAAGAAAAGCAAGCACGTCCAACGCATGGGCTTGAATGCGAAATGAAGCAATGTTCGCTCGCACAGCACCAGCAGCTACATCGGGATTAGCGTCACACCATGCCAACCACGATGATTCAGAAATACCCTCCGACAGTAGACCGATAAACCCAATCGTGGCCTGACCATCGACCTCGGCAACCGGGTAGGCGTTGCTAACGCTTAAAAGGTCTTTGACATCCGGATGGGCTTGCACCAATGCTTCCAATTCGTGAAGCGCCTGGCGGTCAACCTGGGCCATGGTTTGGGCAGCGCTGGTGTTGAGATTGAGAGCGGTGACAAGCAATAAGAGACTCCTTCTAAGCATGACACGAAGGTAATCGCCATTATTGGTCAAAGATCTCACGCACACGAAATCATCGGAAAGAGCGGAAGGCTTCAACGGTTCTGTTGTGGGTAGAGTCATCAAGACAAGCACAGAGGAACCAGGATTCATAGGCCGATGGTGGCAAGTAAATACCTTGGGAAAGCATATGGTGAAACAATGCCTTGAAGCGCTCATTGTCTCCCGCCTTGGCTGAATCGAAGTCCTTTACAGGTCCTTCACACAAGTGAACCGAAAGCATGGATCCGACTTGGTTGATCTGGTGCACAACAGACCGCTCATTGAGTGCAGTGGAGATGTCTTGAGCCAGGACACGGCCAAGCACCGCGAGCTGGTCGTAGATCTTTGGTTTTTCGTGCAATTCCGACAACATGGCAAGACCTGCAGACATTGCTAAGGGGTTTCCAGACAATGTCCCTGCCTGGTAAACGGGTCCCGACGGAGCAAGATGAGACATGATTTCTCGTGGTCCGGCGAACGCACCAACCGGCAAACCTCCCCCGATCACTTTTCCGAAGCATACCAAGTCTGGGGTGATGCCATACAATGTTGAGGCCCCACCTTCAGACAACCGGAAACCGGTCATTACTTCGTCGAATACAAGCAAAACATTGTGCTTTGTGGCGAGCGTCCGAAGTCCTTTTAGAAAGCCCGGTTGCGGGGGGATGCATCCCATATTCCCAGCCACAGGCTCTACGATTATCGCCGCCACTTCCCCTTCATTTGCTTCGAGCATTGATGAGGTAGAGGCGAGGTCGTTGTATCTGGCCAGCAGTGTGTCTTTGGCAGTGCCTTGGGTCACACCGGGAGAACTTGGTGTTCCGAAAGTGACGGCTCCACTGCCTGCTTGAATTAGGAAAGAATCAGAGTGGCCGTGATAGCAACCGGCGAACTTGATTATTTTTTCTTTGCCCGTATATCCTCGTGCTAAACGAATGGCGCTCATGCATGCCTCTGTTCCTGAATTCACCATTCGAATTTGGTCTACATAAGGCACCATGGAGCATACGAGCTCGGCAATTTGGGTTTCCAATTCTGTTGGCGTCCCGAACGAAGTGCCCTTCTCAGCTGTCTTTTTTATTGCCTCAATTACCGGAGCATGGGCGTGACCGAGGATTTGTGGTCCCCACGAATTGATGTAATCGACGTACGTGTTTCCATCGGCGTCGATGAGGTAAGCACCCTTGGCACTGCGCATAAAAATAGGATGTCCACCAACTGACTTGAATGCCCTTACAGGTGAATTCACCCCACCTGGGATGCTGTTTTGAGCATTGATAAAGAGTGAGGAGGAGCGTTCATATCTCATGCGATGTCAAAATGATGCCTTGCGCGATAGGGGTGCGCAGGGGGAGGATTGGTCGACTGCTCGGGGAGGTTTCTGCAACTCATCTAGGTAGGGCTGCTTTTCTGGTCATTTGGATATACCCAGATTGATAAGAAATTACCCATCTACTATGGCTATGCGGTGTTTTTTCCTTTATGCAGTTGCAAAAGAAGTGAAACCGCCTGAAATGAAGCATTGTTCTCATGCATTTTAAGGACCTGTGACACTTTCGTTACGTTTTAGAGCGTCGGGTGGAGAGGACGCGGAGTAATTTTGAATATGCGAAGGATTGAAGAGGCCCTGTCTCGCTTTGGAGCAATTAGCGTTGCGTTCGACAAAGCAAACGTGGAAACGCGTGAAAAGTTCAGCCTTTCCGAAGGGATTCGAGCCCAGGTAATAACGGAAATGACGAGAGCCGGAGCGAGCGATGTGATGGTCCTAGCCACCTGCAACCGCTTGGAGTGCTACTGGACGAACCTCGCCCATGACCTCGCATCGTCGATTCTACGTCGATTCATCGGAGTGGAAGATGCCATCTGGGGGTCATCGTGTAGAAACTTGTCTGGCAAAGAAGCGGTGAGGCATCTTTTCCGTGTTGCTTGTTCGTTGGAATCGCAAATCATAGGAGATACAGAAATTACAGGACAGTTGAAAGCTGCGTTTAAACTCACGCAGCAATTGGGAACGCCTGTTCCTTTCCTTGATCGAGTTGTTTCTTCGGCGCTCAAAGCGAGCAAAAGAGTGAAGACCGAGACCGGTCTCAGCTCCGGTGCGACCTCCGTAGCCTTCAGCGCTATTCACTATTTGCGCTCCGAATTATCAAACCTAGAAGGTGTCAATGTGGTGTTGTTCGGTTTGGGTAAGCTGGGGCGAAACACGTGCAAGAATTTGGCGAAACACGCCCGTGGTGCGACCATCACGGTCATCAACCGCGACGAACTCAAATCCAATGAAGCTGCTGCGGAGCATGGATTCATTAGTCGTTCTGTCGAGAACCTAGGACAGGCCGTGAAGCATGCGAGGGTTTTGATTGTAGCCACAGGCGCACAGAAATACACCGTGCCGATTGATATGGTTGGAGCGCAGCAGGAGCTTTTGATTTTGGATATGAGCATGCCAAGAAATGTGGATCCTGCAATTGGAGCTTTGTCCGGCGTCACCTTGTTGAATGTGGATCAAATCAGTGCATATGCCAAGCAGCAGATGGATGCACGCCAAGACCACATTCCCAAAGCCAATGCGATCGTGGATGAAGAGTTTACGAACCTTGATACATGGGTGCAAACTCAACACGTTGCACCGTTGCTGGGTATGCTGTCTCAGAATTTGAAGAGCTACCGCGATATTGAATTGAGTCGAATGCAAAATTGTGATGGTGTAGAGGCTGATTCTGCTGTCCATTTGACAGATAGGCTAATCCAAAAGGTAACCAACCAAGTAGCGACGTATTTACGAACCCAGAGCGGCTCAGTAGAGGACGATATGGAGATGCTCCAACGCGTTTTCAATGGCCAAAATGGCACTGTATGACGATCCGGATTGGAACGCGCGGAAGCAACCTGGCTTTATTTCAAGCCCAAACAGTCTCCAAGGCTTTGCGTTCGGTAGGAGTCGACGTTGAAGTTTGTATCATTCAAACCAAGGGTGACCAGATTCAAGATCGGCCTCTGCAGTCTATGGGCACCGGAATCTTCACCAAGGCATTGGACGATGCGTTAATCGCTGGAGAGGTTGATGTCGCGGTACACAGTATGAAAGACGTACCCACGCAACTTCTCCCTCCATTGGAAACCTGGGCCGTTCTTGAAAGGGCCAATCACCACGATGTCTTGGTTGGCAATGATGTTGACTCTAACATCTTAGCTACGGGCAGTATTCGGCGGAAAGCACAATGGTTGCACCGCTTCCCGCATCATCAAATTGTGGGTCTTCGAGGCAATGTCGAAACGAGGCTAGCACGTGTTGCGAATAATCCATGGCGAGGAGGCGTGTTTGCTGCTGCTGGATTGGAGCGTTTGCAGTTGCGTGATAAGGTGCGCGAAGTCGTTGACTTGGATTGGATGATCGCTGCGCCCGCACAAGGTGCAATTGTCATCATTGGACGGGAGGGGAAACAGGAAATAAAGAAACTCGTCGCTTCTCTGAACCATGCACCATCACAATTGGCTACATCGATTGAACGTGCATTTTTGTTCGGACTAGAGGGCGGGTGTTCAGCGCCAATTGGTGCTTATGCCAAGGTAGAAGGAGAGAAGGTAGAATTCACAGGATGTTTACATGCCCTGGATGGATCAAAAGAAATACGGATTGAGCGAAAGGATGCTCACGCTCGGTCTGAGTTGGGGAGTTTGTGGGCTGAAGAGCTACTGAACATGGGGGGACGCGCAATTATGGACGCCATTAAATCCAGCGAACATGGATCGGATTAGCGTTGTATCGACAAAAGCCCTGTCCGCCCCATCGATTCGAAGGCTTGCGAATGCTGGGCTGGACTGTATGGACCACGATTTTGTGAGTATCATGCCCAGAACCCAGTGTGAACCTGTGATGCACGATACGGTCCTGGTAAGCAGTCAGAATGCGTTGCACGGTTGCAACTGGGAAGGACGCTCAGTCCTTTGTGTTGGAGAACGTACTGCTGAGCAATTGAAAGCGCACGGAGCCAAGGTGCACTCGATTCATGCCAATGCCCATTCGCTCATGCGCGATGCCCTGCGACTCGACGCGCCCTGCACGTTTTTATGTGGGTCGACGCGGATGCCAACCATTGAGAAAGGGTTTGCAGAAGCTGGACGTGCCTTGCAAGTTGTGGAAGTCTATGACACCCTTCCAAATGGGATCAGCGTGAATCCCGAGGTGGCGGCTGTTCTGTTTTTCAGCCCAACTGGTGTTAAGAGTTTTCATGCGGCGAATACCTGCCGCCCACGTGCCTTTTGCATCGGACCCACCACTGCTGAGGCGGCTCGAACTTTTGGCCACGAAGCTTTGTTTGTTACACACCCATCACGAGAAAGCGTTGTTGACCTCGTGATTGCAACACTAAGACCATGAACCACCTGTTTCTGAATGCATTAAACGGTGAATCTGTTGAGAGGCCACCTGTTTGGATCATGCGCCAAGCCGGACGGTACTTGCCGGATTTCATGAAGCTCAAGGCGAAATATGACTTCTTTACCCGGTGCCAAACCCCCGAGTTAGCAACGGAAATAACGGTCATGCCCATAGACCAGATTGGTACCGATGCGGCCATTCTATTCTCAGATATTCTTGTGGTTCCGCAGGCCATGGGACTTCAATTTGAAATGAAACCCGGACATGGTCCTTACTTAGCTGATCCGGTTCGCAGCGTGGCCCATGTTTCAGCGGTTCCTGTGCCGGATGTTGAGTCTGAGCTGTCTTATGTTATGGACGCCATTCGAATGACGAAACAGGTATTGAATGACCGCGTCCCTTTGATTGGGTTTGCCGGCTCGCCCTGGACGATTTTCTGCTATTCTGTACAAGGTCAGGGAAGTCGAAACTTTGACATCGCCAAGTCCTTTGCCTACACAGAACCCGAAGCGGCGCATGTACTTCTGCAAAAAATCACCGATACCACCATTGCATACCTCAAAGCGAAAGTGCGAAGCGGTGTCGATGCCGTGCAGCTTTTCGACTCCTGGGGAGGTGTTTTGTCCCCTGCGGATTGGGAGCTGTATTCCGGTCGCTACATGCGACAAATCGTCACAGCCTTGAAAGATGACGCACCTGTCATTGTGTTTGCCAAGGGCTGTGGGCATTCACTGGCGGACATGAGCAAATGGGGCGCCAAAGCATTGGGTTTGGACTGGACCATTACACCGGAAGAGGCCAGGTCAAGAGCGGGCAATGCGATCACCTTGCAGGGCAATTTTGATCCGGTGAGGTTGATGTCGAGCCCCGATGTGATTCAGCGTATGGTTCAGGAGATGATCGATGCGTTTGGGAAAGATCAATACGTTGTAAACCTCGGCCATGGGATTCTCCCCAATATCCCTGTTCCCCATGTCCAAGCCTTTGTTGAAGCAGTTAAATCGTATACGCCTCCAGCATGAATCTGATTGAACGTCCCCGTCGACTCCGCAAGTCTGGATTCTTGCGCGAACTTGTTGCCGAACATCGGGTAACGGTTAATGACTTCATCACGCCCTTGTTTATTACTGAAGGCAGTGGCGTTGAAGTCGAAATATCTTCCATGCCCGGTTATTTCAAGCGCAGCTTGGATCGGACGGTGGAACATGTAAAGCTCTTGCGCGACTGCGGCCTCAAATGCGTCTTGCTTTTCGTTCAAGTAGACGATCGGCTTAAGGACAATGCCGGTGCGGAGGCTTTGAATCCAAACGGATTGATGCAAGAAGCTGTTCGGGCTCTGAAGCAAGCTGTGCCGGATGTCATTGTGATGACAGATGTCGCCTTGGATCCTTTTTCTTCATTCGGTCACGATGGCATTGTCCGAGAAGGTGAAATTGTGAATGACCCAACTGTTGAGGTCTTGACCACCATGGCAGTAAGTCACGCCAATGCGGGTGTCGATTTTGTTGCCCCCAGCGATATGATGGATGGCCGAGTAGGGGCTATTCGAGCGGGTTTGGACGGTGCAGGATTTCTCGATGTGGGAATTTTGAGTTACAGCGCGAAGTATGCTTCGTGTTTTTACGGTCCCTTCCGTGATGCCCTCGACTCTGCACCCGGCTTTGGAGACAAACGCACGTATCAGATGGATCCTGCCAATGGCCGGGAGGCATTGCGCGAAGCTGCTTTGGATATCGAAGAAGGCGCGGACATTGTTATGGTCAAGCCGGGCTTACCCTACTTGGATGTGCTATCCCAGGTCAAAGAAATTTCATCGGTACCCGTCGCGGCTTATCAGGTCAGTGGGGAATACGCTATGATCAAGGCTGCGGCTGCTCAGGGATGGGTTAACGAAGAGGCTGCCATGTTGGAGTCTTTATTGTCGTTCAAGCGCGCGGGTGCGGACCTCATTGCTACTTATTTCGGATTGGATTTTGCACAAATGGCGCAGTAATGGCCTTTGATAAACACCTGATTCGCAAGTACAATGTTCCGGGGCCCCGCTACACAAGCTACCCAACGGTGCCTTATTGGAAAAGCGATACGTTCGACTCGGACCGGTGGTTGGCGAGCGTAGCGACGGCATTTACCGAATCCAATGACGACGAAGGAATCAGCGTCTACATCCACCTGCCATTTTGTGAATCACTGTGCACCTTTTGCGGATGCCATAAGCACATCACCAAGAGGCATTCAGTGGAGTCCCCATATGTCAAAGCGGTATTGGCTGAATGGAGGAGTTACCTGCGCGTATTCGGTGCAAGACCCCGCATCAAGGAATTGCACTTGGGCGGAGGCACGCCGACTTTCTTTTCGCCAGATCATTTACGTGATTTGATTGAGGGTTTGTTTGAACACGCGGATCAATGTGAGGCACCACTGTACAGTTTTGAGGCCCATCCCAATAACACTACCCGTGCTCACCTTGAAGTTTTACATTCGCTCGGATTCACCCGAAACAGTTTTGGCATACAGGATTATGACCCAATCGTCCAAAAGGCCATCAACCGCATTCAGTCTTTCGAGGACGTGCGATCAGTGACCGAGATGAGTCGGGAAGTAGGGTATCAGTCCGTCAGCCATGACCTGGTTTTTGGTCTCCCACACCAATCGGAATCTGCGATGCAACGCACGATTGATTTGACCGCTGAATTGCGACCGGATCGAATCGCCTTTTATAGTTATGCTCATGTGCCGTGGATCAAGGGGACCGGTCAGCGCGGTTACGACGAGAAAGATTTGCCGTCAAATGAAGGGAAACGAAAGCTTTATGAAATAGGAAAAGAACGGTTTCTTGCCCTGGGCTATGAGGAAATAGGCATGGATCACTTCGCCTTACCAGAAGATAGCCTGGCCGAGGCATACCACGCAGGCACGTTGCACCGGAACTTCATGGGATACACTTCAGGGAAAACACGATTGATGATTGGTTTGGGGATGTCATCCATCAGCGATTCTTGGGGTGGTTTCGCGCAAAATGTGAAAACAACTTCCGCATATGAGCAACAAGCCTTGAACGACGAAATCCCGGTATTTAGAGGCCATATGTTGAGCGATGAGGACCTCGTAATCCGCAAGCACATCTTGCAACTCATGTGTCAATTTCAAACTTCATTCGAGTCCGAGGTTGACCGCTTTCCAGCGCTGCAGACTTGCCTTGAGAAACTGGATGAAATGGAGAAGGATGGTTTGGTCGAGCGCAACGGCTTTCATCTGAGCGTCACACCAAAAGGGCGACCATTTGTTCGCAACGTTTGTATGGCCCTTGACCTGGAATTGCTTCGTAAGGCACCGACAACCAAGGTGTTTTCAATGACGGTTTGAGACCAGTTCAGTTGTTTTCGTCTTGATGTAAGTGTCATTGATGATGTGGAGTGCTTTCCGGAAGGCATAGCTCATGACTCTTCCATCGGTTCGGGGTCATTCGATTCGCCCACTTTATGCAATGAATAGGCGCTTCGGACCCATTTCAAGGCACGAAAAGATTATCGTTCGAAATGAGTCTCAATCTTGATGAATCCACCGTAGGGTGCGGTGTCTTTCTCCATCGACAACGCGGATGAGGTACATGCCCGGCTCGGAACTGCCGGGTGCAATGTGTCCGGAGGTCGCGCCCGGCCTTGTTTTGTGAATGCACTTGCCGTTCGGATGGTATACCTCCACGTCAGCACCTGGTGTGATGCCGGTGATATGGAAGGACTCAGAACCGGGATTCGGGAAAATTCGAGCATCGATGAAACACCGATCTCCATCGAAGACATCAGCGCTGTTGCATCCATCCACCCAAGAAATCCCAGCGAGGTTCCAATCGGGATCGATGGTCACACACATGTGATCCAGGGCCGTCACAGCGACGTCGACAATGCGCGGAGTGTTGCTGTAGTCGAACACAATCAATGATTCCGGGACCTGCCAAAGCGTTCCGTTTGCTGTGCCCAAAAGCTCCGTATTGGCCGTGGAATTTATGTTTGTGCCAGCGCCTTCGGTGAGTTGCCAGTGCCCTTGAAGTGCTTCCCAAGCAGGGTGGGCTTCGTTCAAAGCACTGCAGTGCCAGTCGAGGATGGTGGCATCGTCTAAGATGCCATGCCAGAATCGGACTTCAGCAATGGCACCCGTATAACTGTAGCCGCCGTCGATGTCTGATCCAAAAAACCAGCCCTCACCAACATCGAGGTTGCCGATGCCACTGATGTCTTCCTCTGCTGAGAAGATGCCGTCGGTGTACAAGCGCATGGTTCCGTCTCGGTCAAATGAGCACGACAACGTGTGCCACTGCCCATCCGAAATGCCTGCCGCTCCGTCTACATCTGCTCGGTTCTCTCCATCACCGACGTTGACTTTCCAAGCCGGTCCGTTGGGGTATTCAAAGGAGAAGACAAATCCCGGATTGAAACCGGAATCCCAGTCTTTGTTGCCTACAATGGCGACGTCTGCTGTTGCTTCCGTGCGAATTCGCACTTCGATGGTGAAGTTCTGCTCGGTTCCGAGGGAGAGCAGCGGATTTTCGGTGATGTGCACCGCATCTCCATTGCCCTCGAATAGCAGTTCTGCTGCGCCAGGTTCCACACAATTCTCCGGTGGGGGTTGGATTTCAAGCGTATCCTTTACAACGAGCTGCGGAACAACCGATAGCCCACTCGCACTGAAAAAGATGATTTGCTCATCGATGGATTCACCGCCGTGTCCGTAGCCGATGCCCCCATGATCTGTTGAGGTGAGGATTAACCAGTTTTCCTGGGCATAATTGGGACGATTGGTCAAAGCGGATACCACTTCGGCTACGTGGTTGTCAACAGTTTCGATGGCCTCTAAGTAAGCGGGTACATTTGGACTGAAACCATTGCTGTGGCCGGCGAGATCCACATTATCGAAATGCAAAAACATGGCGTGTGGGTCGCCACCTTCCAAAATAGCGGTCGCTGCGTCAGCAACCGCCTGGTCGCCCTCGGCGTTGATGGACTCATCGACAATATCGCCCTGGATGTAATCGTTGATCGGTGACCAGTGGCAAATGGAATAGGTGTTGAGTTCGGGATTGATCGATTCCAGGCGTCCCAGGAAGGAGGGATAGGCCGCGTAGTTGCTCCCGGTGAAATCGTTGTTGGTGACGCCGTGGGCGTCAGACCAAGCTCCGCATACCATAGCGGACCAACCGGGACCACTGTACGTGATGTCGTTGTTCAGCGCATCGGGACTGAAGACCCCATTTTCAATCAGTTCGTCGAGCGCAGGGGTGTCGGCCGCATCGAGGCAGTCCGAGCGTAGCCCGTCCAATCCGATAATGAGCACCCGTGAATCTTGGCTGAAAAGCGGGTTAGCAGCGAAAAGAAGGGCGAGTGCAATGAGCGTATAATAGTGCATGGGTAAAGAACTAGCGTTTTCAAACTTAAGCCATTTTACCTCGGTGACAGAAGTCGCTGAATATGGCCCAAACCTGCAGTACCTTCGATTCATGAAGAAAACCCTAAACATTGCTCGCAGCATGGCTTACGGTGTTGCTCTGTTTTCAATTGCCGCCTGCGGTTCTGCGGACACCGCCACTGACGCTGCATCGGCTGCCGAAAATCAAACCTACTACGGTTCTGTCATTGAGTTGGACGGCGCATTGGACGCCTCGGGATTGCGCGCTGCCTTGGCGGGGAGTGGCCGGGCCCAGGTCAAATTTGAAGGCGAAGTGACGGCTACGTGTGCCAAAAAGGGATGTTGGATGGACGTGGCTTCGGGTGAGGACACGGTGTTCGTTCGGTTTCAGGATTACGGATTCTTCGTGCCCACCGAAGGAGCTGAGGGAAAGCGCACGGTTATGGAAGGGGAAGCCTTCTTCGATACCATCGAGGTCGCCATGCTGAAGCACTATGCCGAAGATGCTGGGGCATCGGAAGATGCCATCGCAGCCATCACGGAACCCGAGCTGCGCCTGGCCTTCACGGCCACCGGTGTCATGATCGAAGATTGAGGCATGATTGCGTCGGCGCGCACATCCGGTTGGGCCATCGTGGCCCTTTCCCTTGGATTGGCTTTTTGCGGAGGAGAACCTAATCACCCGCAGGCCAAACTTGCCCCGCCTCAACCCAACCATTCTTCGGAATTGGCCATTGCCATGCGTGCCATGGACGATGAGTTGGTCAGTTTGCTCGCTCGCCATGCCGAGGAGTATGCCTGGGACGGAGCAGCCTTGACCCCAATGGACCTTGCGCAGTTGATGCCCACTGACAGCAGCATGCTGGTGGAGGGCTACACCGCTTTTGCTATGGCCTTCGGTAAACACATCGAGGCGTTTAATGCGGCCCCAGGCCCGGACACCTATTCGGATGTGGTAAGCGGGTGTTTGAGTTGCCACATGCAGGCTTGTCCAGGTCCCATTGAGCGCATCAATAAGCGGCGACTCGACTGAACGGATTCGCTGGCTTTAGCGCACAATCAAACGTTCTACACGGGTGTGGTTATCGTGGGTGACTTGAACGAAGTACATGCCGCGTTTCCAGCTGCTGATTTCGATGGGAGAGCCATTCCAGATGGAAGCATAAACGATGCGTCCTTGGGCGTCGCTCACCGTAACGGGGACTTGCTCGGCACAATGGGCCAGAGTGAATGCATTCACTGCAGGGTTTGGCGTAAGCACCCAGTCAGCACCGTACGCTCCCACATAGTCGCTTGTCGCATCCGCGACATCTACGGCGCCCTCGTAGATGAAGTATTCGTACTCAGCGCGCTCGGGCAAGAGCCGGATCCCATCGCCATTGCCCGCGCGGAAATAGAACATGAACCCCTGTTCGGCGTCTTCGGGAAGGGCAACGGAATACATTCCGTCACCGGCGATGGCATCGCCGCCCGTGCCGTTGTCGTTCATGGCGACCGTTTCAAATCCCCCCGCATACGGAGCATTGGTCCACAGCAAGTCCACTGATTCGGCGTTGAGGGCCTGCACCTCGAGGATTCCATTGCCTGCATAGGCGTCGGACAGAAGGGGTGTGCTCACGTTGATTTCGGCGTGCGAAGACAGGAACTCCATCCGCGCTTCGACCGTACTCAAGATGCCTCCAAATCCCCAGTCGGCCCAAAAGGCATTGTTCACATTGGACGAGAAAAACGACAGGGGAAACAGGCTGTTACTGTCATCTGAGGCAGCGTCGGCAACGAGGTTTTGCATGCCATTGACGGTCTGTTGAATACCGCCCAGCCCCATGGATTCGCTCATGATCGTACGGATGTGAGCCAAATAGCGTTGCCGGTGTTCCGGCTGCCCGAAGAGGTATGCTGTTAGCGGTCGGGAGTCCCACGCCGCCCCATTTCCCGTAAAGAACGGGTCGAAGTGGTAGACATCGTTGGGGCTCCAGTAGCTCCAGCCCATGATGGCGCCGACAAACGAGTTGTCCAAATCCCACGGAATCATTTGAAACCGCCCTTCTTCATCGAGGTAGAGGTAGTAATTGTGAACGTAGTAGCCGTTGTAGGTGTCGAGGTTGCTGACGACGGTATTGGCCGCTATCGCCCACAGGACGCGGTCGATGTTGAGCACGTCATTCAGGTCAGCGGGGTTGAATTCCAAGGTCTCAATCAGATTAAGCAATTTGGCCCAGCCGTTATCCGATTTGATGGTGTAGCTGTCGAAATAGAGGGCAGTATCGGCCCCCAGGTAGCGCAAATTCGGGATGCCACCTTCCGTGCCGTTTCCGTTTTCATCGCAAAACACGCCCGCACCGTCGCACTTGAACAGCACCCCCTCATTCTCATCAAAGTGTTTGTTCAAGAATTGGCGGTTGATGCTCTCTGTATTCACGTATAGACCGGTGTAGTCGTCTTGGGTATACAGCTTTATCAAGTTGATTTCTGGCGTTGGCAGGTAATTTCGGTAGATGCGGCTGGCAGCGTATTCCTTACAGTAGGTAGGATCCAGCCACGCGTTGGCCAATTTGACCTTGTTGTAGCCGAGTAAATCTTGCCCGGCGATCCAGTAATTGAAATCGAGGTTGTATGGGACCTTGACACTGCCTTCATCGTTGGGCAGGCAAAACGTTGAGTTGCCTTTGTACCGGATTCCAACGCTGTCCAGCGCCAATCCGTCCAATTCTACTGATGCCGGAATCCGAAGCGAAGGATTGTTGAAGAACGCATTAACCAGGGTTTGGTGGTAGTTGTCGTCCTCAAACGTGACGTGCATCTCGCGCAAGACTTCTGCATCGTATAAACTTCCCACGCCGTCGTAAAGCAACTGCGGGTTGTATGTGCTGATGTTCTGCGCGTTAACGCTAAAGGCGGCTCCCGAAAGCAAAAGTGCAAGGGTCAATCCGTAGGTCTTGTACATGCTATCAAGATACTTGATTTTCAGTTTAATAAATCATCTCATCGGTGCAGGCTCACAAGCAGACGATTCCGTAGTTTGAAAGCATGAACAATAGGTCGGATACGCTGACTACGTTGTCCTCATCGAGATCGGCGGTGCAGTCAACCGCACAACCGAATTCAGCCAACAGCAAGAGCACGTCCATTACACTAACGGTGAAGTCGCCGTTGATGTCTCCTGGACAACCGCACGCTTCACAGCTCCCGTTGTCGTACGTCGAATTCGGGTCGTAATTGCACGCCAAGGGATTGGTGCACCCGGCGACACACATCCCCAGTATGCTGGCATCGAGCCACTCGAGGCGGGCGTCGATCCAGTCCCTCATGAAAGTCATTTCCTCGGCGTACGTCGCACCGATGAAGGCATTGGGCCATACGTATTGGCCAAGCCGAGGCCAGCGGATGTGATCGCGTATTTGGGCTTCCGCAAGGAGGGTTTCAATTGAATCAATGGTGGCGTGGATGTTGGCGTTGCTCCACGCGCCACTGCGGTATTCTTCCCACCGGCAGCGGGTCAAATCCTGGTAGTCGGGGTCTTCAAGCAAACGCTCCCACCAAAACGGATTGGTGTTCCCGCACACGGTATTGACCTCGAAGCCTTCTGTATTCGCGGCATCACAGTAATTCGCATTGCCCAGCGCGAGGTTGTAATCCCACCAAGGCCCCATGACGATTTTGCCGCCGTCGCTGTCCTTTTCCTTGTAGAAATACGTGCTTAGTCGGTAACCGTCGATGTTCTTGGACAACTCATTGATGAGGTAGAGGTCGATGAACGAATGGACATCGATGTACGGGGCGTAACCCAGTTCCGGATCGGTGAAATCTGGCCCAGCGAGTGCATCCTCGAATGCGGTGATGTGATCCTGGATGTACGCCTGCTGCAACGGATTTAATTCGTCCACCTCGGGTTTGTGGTATTGAATGACCAACTCGTCTCCACCGACGGTGGGATAGGACGACGACCAGCCGCCTCCGAAGTCCCCGGTGAACTTGTCCACCTTGAGAATGTACCCGCCGGTGAGTTCGTTGCCCGCCGTGTCGGAGGGAAGCAAGGTGGCAATGTCCACGCGGTTGACGTCGCGCTTGATGTTTTCCATGAGCATGTAGACGCCACGGTAGTCGCCGTTGATGAACAATTCGCAGTACCGCCTGCGCGTCGTGTACCGGCCGAGCTGCGTCCCCAATTCGAAAACAATGGCGTTGCGCATCAGGGTTTTATCCGTGTAGGGCCCGTGGAGGATCCAATCGTTTTCCTGCGGCATACCGAGAAGGGGCACGTTGTTGTTTTCGCCCTCGGCGGTTTGGGTCTCCAGCGCATACGATTTCTTTGGAAACATCTGAGACGACGACCCGCGAATTTCGATGGAAATCTGACCGTCGTAGTCGGTGGGCGCGTCGCCTACCTGATTGAATCCGGAGGGATTGTTGATGACCGCCATCGAACCGATGATGCGCGGATCGTCTGGAATGGTGCCCGGCGTGGTGATTTCGATAATGGGGAGGGTGGACTCCGCAAAGTAGACGCAGCTGCCGTCTTCCTCGGTTGCAGCGGGAACGTAGTTCAGCGCTTCGGGGTCGGTGCACCCGGGCACGGCCGCGCACGTTCCGTCGGTCGTACACTGATTGAAGCACGTACTCATGGTGTGCGGGCCCGTGATGTTCTCGAGCATGCGGTCGTTGTAATTCTCGGGGTGCGCGCAGGGCAGACCGGCGAGGTTTTCTTTGCAACTCCAGTTGCTGCAGTTGCCGTTCAGAAAAATGTAGTACCCCGTGAACCCATGGGGCACATCAATGGTCACTGTCCATATTCCATCCCCATCAGCGTCGGACATGGGGTGGTCCCCGGGAATTCCAAAATACGCGCCGCCCGCCACGTATACGCCCTCGGGTGAGACCTCTTCATTGGCCATATTGACCTCAAACGTCACCGGGTGCATTTCCCCAAACGAGGGTTCTAGCCAATCGGGGACGCTCCCAAAACCGAGCCCTTCTTCCGGTGCGCCTGCGAACAGAAACGGGCGTCCGGTTAAGTCGGAGGAACTCAAGCTGACGTTGTGCAATTGGATGGCCAAGGTGTTGAGCCCGTTTTGCATCAAACTCAAGTCGACGGCATACGCATCCGGCACGCCGCCTTGGTACAACACCGCCTCGTGGTCGGTGGCCAGGGCTTGGTTCCACGCCACGAATTCACCCGGCAGGCCCGTGTTGCCCCGTGCAATCTCAACACCATTGAGGTAGGCCACAAAGCCGTCATCGTAATCCATGAAGAACTGGGCGTCGAGCCACTGTTCTAGATTTTCGATATCGAATGTGCGCCGGAGGTACAGGGAGGGGGTGGTGGGCACAGTCGTAGCGTCGTCTCCGTCGGAGTAGCCAAACCCCGATGGCCCCATGGCCCAAGCGGCATCATAAAACCCCGGATTCTTCCAAGCGGCAGGCGGTTCCGCAGTGGGCACCCAGTAGCGCCAGATGGAACCGTCCTCCATGACCGCCTCCCAGTGGTGGATGTCCTGGCCGTGAGTAATACCCGGAAACGCCCAACTGAAGAGGACAAGCGCAAGAACAATGGATTGAATGCGAAGCATGCTCTAAGGTACCGAATTTTCAAGCACGATGGGCTTGAACATAGGGATGACGGTGGGTGTTGAAAATGCATGGGCCGTAAACGCGATTTAAAAAATGTGCACGCCAAGCGCCCCCCTTCGTACAACCTGGAAGACCCGGAGGACTTGAATGAATGGGGAGAAGCGCTCGAGCAAATGACTTCGCGTCGCCGCCTGCACAACGAGCGCCACCGGCCTGGAAAGGCGAACGTCTGAGGCGTTTTTCATACCCCCATCGTTCATACCGGTTCATGTGTGATTTGAATCACATCGAATTGCGGAGTAAGTTGCCGTCATCTAACCCTTAATTCTTTACATCATGGATCCATTGGTGATTGTCGCGGGCGTTCCGACGGCGCTGGCCTTGTTCGGTGTTATCCGCAAGAACCGCATGTTTTTTCTCACGGGCTACTTCCTATACGCCCTCATCGTTGTTCCCAACGAAATCATGACCTACAACGCTACGGGTGAGGTTGCACACTTGGCTTACGCATTCCTGTGGGGGGTGCAAGCAGTGTTGGCATTCCCGAACCGGCTGAATTATGATGGCACCAAGGTCTTCAAGTCGTTTGGTATCAAGGTCTTCTTGTCGCTGAGCGCTGTCAACTTATTTGGCGTGTTCCTCGTTCAGGCGATGCCGGCGAGCTTGGAATTGACAGAAACCACCAAAAGCATTGCAGCCGCTTACCACGGCATTCTCGCAGTGCTCCCCTTGGTGGGGGTGTTCTTGATGACCACCGACCGCATCCCAGCCGGCACCAACGACTAACGGAATTTACACGCATTCTAATCCCCGTCTCCTGCTGTGGAGGCGGGGATTTTTTATGGGTGCGACGGGGCCTGGCGCTGCTTGGTCGCGGCTTCATAGGCGGCAGCCATTCCCAGGAGCCGCTCCTCCTCGTGACTCGGCGAAAAGAAGGTCAGGCCGGCGGGTTCAGAAGGGGTGCAGGTGTTTGCAAGCAGGGCAACAGCGAAGGCGGCATGGAACTTCATGCCAGAGAATTTACTGGAAGACCCTTACGTAGTCCACGGCCATGTACTGCGGGAATTCGGTCGTTTCGTCGGGGTACCCTGGCCACTGACCGCCCACGGCGACGTTCAAAATGAAGAAGAAGGGGTTGTCGAAGGGGTAGTTCTGGCTGCCACTCACGGACTGGTCAATACTGAAGAATTCAACATCGTCCAAATACCAGGTAATGCCTTGCTCATTCCAATCGATGGAAAAGACATGGAATTCGTCTGAGAAGGTTTCGCCAAATGGAACCCCTGTGCCCTGACCGGTAAACTGATGTTGCGTGTAGTCGTTTCCGTAGTGCACGGTGCCGTGTACGTAGTTCGGTGATGAACCGATCAGTTCCATGATGTCGATTTCACCGCAGGCTGGCCAACCGGCGGACGGGAAATTGGCGCCAAGCATCCAGATCGCAGGCCAGATGCCCTGGCCTTTTGGCAATACGGCCCGGATGTCAATGCGGCCGTATTGGAACTCCTGCAGATCGATGGACTTCATGCGTGCCGAAGTGTATTGGGCTCCTTGTTCTTTCGCAACGATCATCAGGTTGCCGTCGTGAACGTACGAATTTTCACTGCTCGAGGTGTAGAGTTGAAGTTCTTGGTTGCCCCATCCGTGTGAACCTAAGTCATAGGTCCAGTTGCTGAGGTCGATTTCGTCTCCCTCGAATTCGTCCGACCACACCAAAGTCTTTCCGGTGTAACTGTCCGCGGAGACGTATCCCTCCGTCGTGACCTGGATGGCGGTGTCATCGTTGCGGATGGTGCCGATGGCTTGCTGTATTCCGTCGAGAAACAGACCATTCTGCGACTCGACCAAAACGACGCGGAACTGCTCGTCCTCTTCGATGTACTCGTCAATGATGATATCCACCGAAATGGTGGCAGACGTCTCGCCCGGGGCAAACGTGATGGTACCCGATGACGGGACGAAGTCTTCCCCTTCGGAGGCGGTTAATGGGCGTGTCTCGTAGACAACCGTCACCGCACGGTCGGTGCTTCGGTCCAGCACCAGGGGAAAGTCGAAGGTTGAATTTTCATGTGATTCCAGCGCGCTTACATCGATGGGGAAGTACACGTTGGGCAACACGCTTGGGGTATCATCCTTTCCGCATTGGATGCACACAACAGCCATAAAAAGGAGTGCGAGTGTAGAGAATTTGGGCATAAGTTCGAGGGCATTTTGAAACAGTGATTTACAACACGCTGAAGACGCTTGGGTATCGCAAAAGGTTGTATTTTCACACGCATAAATTTAGTGAACTTAATCACATGGACATGAGGTGCGTATTGACTTTTTTGCTTGTTTTTCTGGGCCTCGGGCCGGTCAATGGCCAGCATTTTTTAAGTGTTGATGGTCAAAATATCGTAAACGAGTCAGGTGAGCCGGTCTTGCTCAGGGCAATGGGCTTAGGAGGCTGGATGGTTCAAGAGGGGTACATGATGCAGACCAGTGGGTTTGCTGGGCCGCAGTACGAGATCCGCGCGATGATTGAAGACCTTATTGGGGTAGAAAATACCGATGCGTGGTACGATGCTTGGCTGCACAATCACGTGCAGAAGTCGGACATCGATTCGTTGAAGGCGTGGGGGTTCAATTCGGTGCGTTTGCCTATGCATTATAACCTCTGGACACTTCCGATCGAGGATGAACCGGTACCAGGAGAAAACACGTGGCTCGATACTGGATTCGAATTGACGGACAGCTTGGTGGCCTGGTGTGCCGCGAATGAGATGTATGTGATTTTGGATTTGCATGCAGCGCCGGGTGGTCAGGGCTATGCACAGGAGATTTCGGACTACAATCCCGCCAAGCCGTCGCTTTGGGAAAGCCAGGAAAACAAAAATAAAATGGTGGCATTGTGGAAACGCGTCGCCGAGCATTATGTGGACGAACAGTGGGTCGCCGGTTACGATTTGCTCAACGAGCCGAATTGGAACCTCCCGAACGGGTCGGCCCTCCGCAGTTTATACATACAGTGCACAGACAGCATTCGTACCGTGGATTCGGATCACATCATTTTCATCGAAGGCAACTGGTTTGCGAATGACTTCACTGGTTTGACACCGCCTTGGGAAGATCAATTGGTGTACTCCCCACATAAGTATTGGAGCAAGAACGAGCCTGTGGATATGGACTTCGTTACTTCTCTCCGCAATGAGCACAATGTGCCAATTTACGTCGGAGAGAGCGGTGAAAACGGAAACGCTTGGTTTCGGGATGCCATCCACCTACTCGAGGATTTGAACATGGGCTGGGCGTGGTGGCCGCTGAAGAAAATTGAAAGCATTTCTTGCCCCATGTCCATTGCAAAGACGGACGGCTACCAGGATCTGCTGGACTACTGGAATGGCAATGCGCTGCAGCCATCCGTGGAAGTGGCTACCGCCTCGTTGATGGAACTGGCAGAGGGCCTGAAGACAGAGAATTGTGTCATCCAAAGCGATGTGCCCGATGCCATGTTTCGACAGGTCGCTACGGACGACACCAAACCGTTTCATGGAACGCCAAATTCGGTGCCGGGGTTGGTTTATGCAACTGATTTTGACTTGGGTCGTCAGGGGTATGCTTACAACGATGAGCAAGTGGCGACGTTCCATGTAACGACTGGCGAATTCACGGCGTGGAACAACGGCTGGCAGTACCGCAACGACGGCGTCGATATCGAATTCTCTACGGACCAGCTAAATTCCAACGGCTACAATGTGGGCTGGATTTCCATGGACGAATGGATGGACTACACTGTTGATGTCGAAACGTCCGGTTTGTACGACATCGATGTCCGTGTAGCTGCGGACGGCTCGAACGGTATTTTCCACCTGGACATGGACGGAGTCCAAGTCACTTCATCGATCAACGTCCAGACGACGGGAGGTACGAGCAACTGGTCCACCCTCACCATTGAGGATGTGTTGCTGATGGAAGGCGTTCAGAAGGTGCGTTTTCAAGCCGACCAGTCCGGGTTCAATGTCGGTAGCTTTGATTTCACATTCACCGGTGTTTCTGCCGATGAAGTGGCCATGGCCTATTTGACAGCACGCACCTTGAATCCCAACCAGATTGCACTGACGTTGAACAAGCCGATCAACCAGCCGCTCAATGCCCAGTTGTCGGATTTTCAACTCTTCGACAGCGGCCAGCCGCTCGATTTCAATGCGTTGAACATGAGCGTTGAAAACGACCAAACCATCGTATTCGACGTGGATGAGATGCTCTTGGCGACACAAGACTTGACCATCTCCTATACCGGTTCTGGGGTCGCCGCTGCGGATGGCAGCAGTTTGCAACAATTCACGCAAGAACCGGTCGACAATACCTTGGATTTCGTGTACCCAATTCCCGGATGGATTGAGGTTGAGAACTTCGTCGAAGCCGAAGGTGTAGAAATTGAAAGCACCACAGACGTTGGGGGTGGCCTCAACTTGGGGTACCTCGATCCGGGCGACTACATGATTTATGATGTGAACGTTTTATATAGCGGTGACTATGATATATCGTTCCGCACGGCGTCACAGAGCGCAGGAGGTGTTGAGTTGGTGTTGTTGCACGACAGTGGAATCAACACCTACATATGCGAAGCGGAGTTCCCTTCTACGGGAGGATGGCAAACGTGGCAAACCACGACGGAGACGGTCACCCTAAATGCGTCTGGAGAATACCAACTGCGTGTCCTCATTACCGCTGCGCCATTCAATATGAACTGGATCGAGTTCAAGTATCTCGGTGACATTGATGACGATACCGCTTTTGATTTCCCCTACCAATCCGTCATTGCGCACCCGAATCCAACGGTAGATGAGGTGAACATCGCTTTCGGATTGTTCTTCCGCCAGGATTTGACGTTGAGCATTTACGACAACCGAGGACGCCCCGTCTACGGTAAGGTATTCCGCGACGTTTCCACCATCCAAGAGCGCGTTGATGTGAGCGATTGGGCCGCAGGCCTATACAATGTGTTCATCTTACGCGAAGACGAGACGGTGGATGTGGGCCGCTTTATCAAGATTCCCGAGTAAGCTTTACGTTGGATTCAAAAGAAAAGGGAACCGGCAATTCGCCGGTTCCCTTTTCTTTTGA
>NZGF01000046.1 GCA_002690915.1 Crocinitomicaceae bacterium | reverse complement strand
TCGTGATGCCTTCGTGATCTTCGATCTGCTTAACGCGAAGCACCTTCATCAAAATCAAATCCGTCAACGAACTTACACGCATATCCCGCCACGCCTCGCCGTAATCGTGGTTTTTTGCAATCATCAAGTCGCGGGTCGCTTGAAAGGCATCATGGTAACGTTCAATAGCCTCCGTAGCGGGCAATTCCAATGGATGTCCCTCCGGCAAACCGCATTGAATCATTGCCATCAAACTGTAATTCACAATGCCAATGAATTCGGAATCTATGCCCTCATCCACCATGGAATGATCTGATTCTTGCAAGGTTCGGATGCGATTGGCCTTGATGAAAAGTTGATCGGTCAAGGAGGAGGGTCGCAAAATGCGCCAAGCCGTGCCATAATCCGAGGTTTTCGCTTCGAATAGTTGGGCACACCGGGCGAATGCGCGGTCGTATTGCTTAAGCGTTTCTTCAATCTGACTCACAGCCTTCAATCTTAGAATATCTTGCGCCAAGATACAACGCACCCTGAAGCCTGAATCCAACGACACCGCAATGTCTTCTTCGATTTATCAACTCCAAAACGGATCCCGGTCGTTGACGTTCAACGCACCCCGCATCATGGGCGTCTTGAATTGTACGCCCGATTCATTCTTCGCTGGAAGCCGAAGCGAATCGGGTCGCGAAGCCGTGAAACAAGGACGGAAGTTGATCGCCGCTGGAGCGGATGTCCTCGATATTGGCGGTCAATCCTCGCGCCCGGGTGCCACCGAAGTGGGAGCCGCGGAGGAATGGCAACGGATTGAAGGCGCAATAAAAGGCCTGCTCGATGGGGTTCCAGAGGCTATCATTAGCGTTGATACGTTCCACCATGAGGTTGCATTGCGCGCTCTGGAAGCTGGAGCATTCATGATCAATGACATTTATGGCGGATCCCGCGATACCGTTATGGCGCAGGTCATTTCGGAGTACAACGCGCCCTATGCCATAATGCACATGCAAGGAAATCCAGCTACTATGCAAGCACGCCCTGCTTACGGTGACATCCGCGGGGACGTCTTTCATTGGCTTCAGGACCAAATGAGCTACCTGAAGCAACAGGGCATTGAACAATTCATGGTTGACGTCGGATTCGGCTTTGGCAAAACGACGGCTCACAATTTCCAGTTGCTACGAGAGCTCGACCAATTCCAGGCATTGAATGCACCCTTGCTTGTCGGCGTCAGCCGTAAATCAATGGTCTACAAAACGCTGAACGGGCAGCCCGAAACCGCCTTGAACGGGACAACGGCACTGCATGCTTGGGCACTAGAACGCGGAGCTCACATGCTTCGAGTACACGACGTGAAACAAGCGTGTGAGGTGGTCAAGTTACACGGCGTGCTTTTTCCAGACTTGTAATTGGGTCACTTCGCTACGATGAAGCGAGCAAACCGTTTGGTTTCCAATCCTTTCAACACGTACATGCCGTCGGGCAAGTCTCCCACCGTAAGATTCAGACCAGCCATTACAGGGAGTCCTTCCCAAACTTTTATTAATTGCCCTTCAACGTCATAAAGCGCGAGATGGTTTTCTCCGTTGAAGCCTTCGAGCTGAATCGTGGATTGCACAGGATTGGGGTAAACCGCCGCACGCCACTCAGTCTCCGACTCTTCAATCGCGACAGGATTGGGTGCGATTGCATCGCTGGGACGGAGCATGAAGAAGTGCGTAAACGTACTCACTCCAATGTTGCCACTTGGAAAGTATGGGTAGTTGCTCCACGTACCGTTGAACGATGGCGCATCAGATTCGGGATTGGTGTCGAAATACCCGACCAATTCTAAGTTTCCCGTTTCTGCATCGCTGACGTCCAGTACGCGCAATCCACTGAGGTAATTCGATTGGTACATTTTGTCTCCGATGATGTACATGTTGTGGTCAACGGACTCAACGGGGGCCTCGAAATACCCGATGATTACAGGGGAATCAAGGTCTTCGATGTCCATGATGTAAGTGCGCGTATTGTTGCCAAAATTGGACTCGTCCAGTTCATCGTTGAAGAAGCAAAAGCGCTGGTTCTCCCCCACCCATCCCTGATGCGTATAACCGGATTGTTCATAGGTCAACTGCGAAATCAACTGGATGTCGTCTTTATCTTCTGCATCCACAATGGCGATGCCATTGTACCCATTGAAACAAATCACAATTTCATCGCCCGCATAATCATCGTCTGGACCGTTGTAGACAATGGGATGAATGTCGTGGGAATAAGCGCCGTCGTACGCCCCTACAAGCACAGGATTAAGCGGATCAACCAAGTTCAGCACGTGCAGACCACCGTTGAAGGTGTTTGTGCCGATGGGATACGCATATCCCGTTTCTTCATTTATCATGATGTTGTGGGCATTCCCAAAGCCATCGTAATACCCGTCCGGAGTAATGGTCGTCACCTCATCTGTGGGCAAACCCATCAAATTGGGCATGCGCACGATTTGCAAACCATGATCGCCGGCCTCGGATACGATGTACGCGTATTCACCGTAAACCTTAATGTCACGCCACAAACTAGCATTTGTCGCGGTGGGCAGGTTGGCGAAGTACTTCATGTCCGTCGGGTCGGTGACGTCGATGAAGGAAGTACCGTTTGATCGGCCAAAAATCGCGATTTCACGTCCCGTTTCTGGATCCACCCATCCCCAGCAGTCGTTGCCGTTGTCTCCACCGCCGAGGTTGCTCAGCGTTTCAACATCCATCAATTCCACATTGTCACAGGGGTAGCCTCCGGAATTCACCGTTGGACCCTGTGGAGCCAGAGTCACGTCATAAAAGAAGTAGTAATAATTGAATTCGTTGTCACCTTGAATGCTTGTACCTGTAATGGCCCCATAGCTTCCGATCTCGTAAGGATAGTTGATGTCACTGTTGAGGTCATCACGCCACAATTGCGGATTATCAGAAAGGCAGCCCAATCCTACGGATCCAGGGCCAACGTTCCAATCGAATTCAACCGTGCTCTCGCCATCGGGAATGTCGACAACCTGCGTCATCAAAACATCGCCATCCGGCGAAAACAAGGCAAGCGTTCTCGGCCCTGCACCGTTGGCAAACACCTTCGCAGAGACCAAAGTCACCGGCTGGTACAACTCAATGATGTTGAAGTAGTTGCTGTTGTCATGGTATTGGCCGACCTGAATTTGGGACAATCCACCCATCGCGGGATCACCTTCACCGCCTGACAATTCACAGGGGAACGGAGATTGGGCGATCAAAGAGAACATCGCGGCTAATGCCGCTGAGAGGGAGAGAATTTTGCGCATATTTCGTGGTTTCAATCAGGGGTACAACAACCATCACCTGCTTTTCGTTGCAGGGACGGCATCTTATTGGTTAGTTCGCTACGTAATCGTTGTTTGGTGGCAGAAATCCGTAATTAAGGCTGTAATTCAGCATTTGCGTTGCAAAGTCGTCCGGATACACCAATTTGACATCCCCGATCAACCCATCTTCAACGTAAACCGCCTGCATCTCGGGGTTGATGAAGCCACCGTAAGGGGCAATCCCCAACGCCTCAGAACGCGCCAATACTTCGCCGTGTATGGCCTGGTCGACCTTTACTCCGTATCCCTCGACAAGTGCTTTTGCAGCTTCATAATCGCCCTGCGACTTGATGCGTTGGACCTCCTGAAGTAATTCTCCGAACAAACCCCGCAAAGCTTCATAATCTTTGATGTCCAGAAATGTTTTTCCGTCCTGATTCACTCGCACAATAGCCCCGTTTTCCTGCGCACGCTCGAAGCACCAGTGGCTGATCCACGCACGGTTCCGCATGTGTGCTTCTTCGATATCCGCTCCTTGTTCTAACCGACGTAGTTGCAGCATCATACCGTTACGGATGTAGCTGTCGTATTCAGACTTTCCGGTCTCGAGGGTCTTCATCAATCCTAGCTCGACCATCTTCTCATCCAACATAAAATAAAGTGCCACTAAATCGGCGCGTCCTTCCTCCAGAGTAGAGCTATACTCTTTGATGGTTTGCTTGGGTTCACCGATGCCCTCTTCAAGTTGCCCAGAGGCATGACCAATGACTTCGTGCATGGCTGTGTGAAGCTTCCCCGCAAGCGCTCCGTGACTTTCGGCACGTGCTACCTCGACATCATCGTGTGCAAATTCCGCCAGCAATCCTCCGCCGCCCGCTTTGTCATAAGCGCTTACGATGTTACCCAAGCTAACTGACTTTGAACCGTGAACGACCCGAATCCAGTTCGAGTTTGGCAGATTAACGCCGATTGGTGTGCTCGGTGACGCATCTCCTGCCTCACCTGCAACGTTCACGACGTTATACGTAATCCCAACGACCTCCTCTTTCTTATGAGCGTCCATGAACGGCATATTATCCTCGAACCACTGCGCATTGTCCATTAAGACTTTCATACGCTCACTGGCATCAAAATCCTTGATTTGCACAATATTCTCATAGCTACCCGTATACCCCAATGGGTCGTTATAGACTTCGACAAAGCCATTGATGTAGTCTACATCACCTTCCGTGTCTTGTACCCAGTTGATGTTGTACAGTTGCCACTTTTCAAGGTCGCCCGTTTCGTAGTAAGCAATGAGGTGGCGTAATGCGGCGGCTTGTTTGTCATTCTCTGCGTATTGACTCGCTTGGTTCAGCCAAAATACCACCTGCTCCAATGCTTCTCCGTAAAGTCCTCCGACACGATAGGCCTGCTCTTCAATTTCGCCATTTGCATTTTTGACCAACCTCGAATTTAAGCTATACTCCACGGGTGTTCGGGTACCTTCGGCCACGATGCTGGCCAAATAAGCTTGTGCCTCTTCTGTGCTGACATCGGGAGCGTAAAAATTCACCGCTGACGCCTCGACCAATCCTTTCGTTGCGTCTTGCTCTACCTTTTTTGCCTCAATCACCGGATCAAACATCACGCCAAGTATTTCATCCGAAACTTCAGCTTCAATAGCATCAGCAAGCTCAGCAAAATACGCTTGGGAAAACCCGGGCATGATCTTCGTGTTTGCGTAGTGGTGATGGATTCCATTGGAAAACCAAATGCGCTTCAAGTAGGTCTCAAATCGGCTCCAGCCCTTGGTTGATTTGTCACCCTCAAATCCCATATAAATGGCCTCCAGCAAGTGACGAATGCGCAAGTTGTACCGGTTGTTCTGGTCGTACATCATATCCCGACCGCTCAATCCAGCTTGATTCAGGCAATACACTAGCGCACGCTGCTTCGGCGAAAGCTGATCCCAACCGGGTACCTGGTACCGAATCATTTTTAAATCTGCAAATTGTTCCGTTTGCCAGACAAAGCCATTGGCATCGGGATCGCTTGCTCCTACCTCTGCTGCAACTTTCGGCGTCCAATCATCAGATGCAACACTTTTGCTTGATGAGGAGCTGTCTCCACAGCCAATCAAGGCCAGCGCTACGGTTGCAAAGGCAATCACCGTTTGGAAAAGTAATTTTACGGGCATGGTTTCGTTGAGATATAGTTATCGTAGGCAAGTTACAGCATCCTATCTTTGAAACGTGAGACGATTTGCGAGCCTCCTGTTGCGGTCATTTTTGGCACCTTTTGCCGTTACCATGCCCGTGGCGCTCTTCATACTGGACATGCAGTTCCTTTGGGTGTACGCCGATGACTTGATCGGTAAAGGGCTTGCCCCTTGGGTCATCGCCGAGCTCATGATTTACGCCTCCGCCCGATTGGTCAATCTTGCTCTTCCCCTAGCCATCCTCGTCGCGTCCATCATGGCCTTCGGTTCGTTGGCAGAACGCAACGAACTCACGGCCCTCAAATCTGCAGGGCTGTCGGTATTCCGGATTTTTCGGCCGTTAATGGTCACCATGCTATTAATTTCAATGGGAGCCTTTTGGTTCTCTAATGCAGCGTGGCCTGTGGCCAATCTTAAATTCAGGGCATTGCTCTTTTCCGTCACCCAAAAGAAGCCGACGTTAAATCTCATTCCCGGTGCATTTTACAACGGCATAGAAGGATTCGCCATTCGCATCGATGGCAAAGAAGAAGACGGCACATTGAACGACGTACTCATTCACGACCACCGCGAAGGCGAAACCGGAGTCTCCCGCGTCATTCGAGCCAATCAAGGCACCATGGTGCAGCACGGCAACCGCCTCACCATCTCTCTAAACAACGGATTCAGCTACGAGGAGGATTTAGAACAATCCAAGAGACGAAAGGAGCGTCTCCATCCCCACATTGCCTCTTCATTCGAACAGCAAGAATTCGAAATCGATCTAGCATCCCTTGACTTTAGCAAAGCGGACGAAGGACTATTCAAGCGTGCCCATGAAATGATGACCGTACAGCAACTTGGCAAGGCCATGGATTCGCTCAGGTTGCTCGTTGATCAACGGCTCGAGGAAATCGAATTTTACGGTGCTCGACAATCCGTGTTGCTCCGTGATACAGTTTCCGCTGCGGCTGTGGTCAAAGCAGCGGGTCCCCTATGGACCGTATTGTCTCCAATTGAACGACGCATGGCATTTGATGGTGCGCGCAGTTTGGCCCGCAATACCCGGCAAGGCATTGCCAACGGCATTGAAAACGCGGATACACGTGTCCGGGCCATGAACAGGCACGCCATCGAATGGCACCGAAAGTTCTTTTTGGCACTGAGTTGCATATTGCTCTTCTTCATCGGTGCTCCATTAGGCTCTATCATTCGCAAGGGTGGCTTAGGAATGCCTACGGTATTGGCCATTGGAATTTTCCTCGCTTTTTACATCTTGTCCATGATTGGAGAGCAAATGGTCAAAGCAGGGACAGTTACTCCGGGGTTTGGGATGTGGATAAGCTCGCTTGCACTGTTACCCTTTGCGGTTTTTTTCACTCGGCAGGCCATGCGAGACGCACAAGCCTTTCAGATCAATTGGCCGGTTCACTTTTTCCGTAAATCGAATTGAGTCATGCGCATCCTTCAAGTTTGCCATAAGCCCCCGCGTCCAAGTAAAGATGGAGGATGCAGAGCCATGGATGCCTTTACCCGCGGATTACTGGCCGACGGCCATGACGTTAAATTGCTTTCTATCGCCACCGCAAAACACCCTTGGTCTACTGATGATGTGGAAGCCGATTACGTCCTACAAACGGACATTGAAACTGTTCATATCGACACCCGCATCAACCGGGTCGACGCATTCTCGAATTTATTGACCGGTGACAGCTACAACATCAGCCGATTTTACGCTCCCGAGTTCGAACAACTTATCGTGCACGTGATGCAACGACAGGTCTTCGATTTGATAATATTCGAAAGCTTATTCACAGCTCCATACCTTCCCATCGTTCGTGAATACTGCGATGGCCCCATGATACTGCGAGCGCACAACGTCGAGCACCGAATTTGGGAATTGATGGCAGCGGAGACCGAAGCATTCACGAAAAGAATGTACTTGCAGCATTTGGCAGAACGCCTCAAGGTCTATGAAGTGAATGCGCTTCACGATTTCGATGCCATCGTCGCCATCTCTGGGAAGGACCGAGAGAACTTTGAAGCACTCGGGTGTACCTGCCCAATTTTCACCTTGCCTTTTGGACTCGATAATGAAGAATTACCCCCAGCCACTCCTGGACCGGTTGATCACGTCTTTCATATCGGCGCCATGGATTGGAATCCCAATGTTCAGGGGGTTAACTGGTTCTTGGATCACGTATGGCCAATCGTACTGCGCGAGCTTCCTGAAGCGCAATTGCGATTGGCGGGTCGAAAATTCCACGAGCATCTTGACTTGCATCGAACAAACACAACGGTTTTAGGCGAGGTAGAAAGTGCGTGGGATGTACTCTGCGATTCGGGCATCATGGTCATACCATTGCGTTCCGGGAGCGGCATGCGCATCAAAGCCATTGAAGCCATGGCCGCTGGTAGACCTGTGGTCTCCACATCCCTCGGGATGGAGGGTATCCATGGCAAACATGGAAAACATTTCTATATCGCTGATGACTCCAATTCTTTTGCGCAACGCATCATTGATTTGCACAAGAACCAGCGAATGGCAAAAGAGATGGGCGATTCGGCACGGGCATTCATTGAAACCGAATTTTCCAATCAAGCCCTAACGAAGTCGCTCATCCGCTCCATTCAACGCATTTTTGACCTGTGAAAATTCTCGTGCTCACGTCGAGGCTTCCCTGGCCACTTGACAAGGGAGATAAGTTGCGTGCTTATCATCAAATGCGCGAACTGGCCAAAAACCACGACGTCTACCTGTTCTGCCTGACTTCAGGCAAGGAAAAGCACGCAAATCCCGAACCAGCCCAATTGCACGGTTTCACCAAAGGACTCCGGATACACCGTATGAGTGCATTCAAACGGATGGCTCGTCTCTCCATGGCTCCACTGAGTTCACGTCCGTTCCAAGTGCATTGGTTTTATCAACGCGCAGCGAAGCGCGAACTGGAAGCATGGGTCAAAGAAATCCAACCGGACGTCATCTACTGCCAACTGGTTCGTATGGCGACCTACGTGCAACACATGCATCACATTCCGAAAGTAATCGATTACATGGATGCGTTGAGCGCAGGCATCGCACGCCAGTCGCGCTTAGCTCCAAGGTTGATGAGGTGGTTATACCGCATCGAATACCGCCGACTGAAAGGTTTTGAATCCACCGTGTTTGACTATTTCGATGGCAAGACCATCATCAGCAGTGCCGACAGGAAGCTCATACAACACGCCGAAAACCAAATCATTGACGTTGTACCTAATGGCATCGATACGGCATTCTTTCACCGGGACGGATTTCGTGAGAATCATAAGAAAGACTTGGTTCTGCTATTCTCTGGCAATATGAGCTATCCGCCAAATGTGGATGCTGCGAAACAGCTTGTTCAGGAAGTACTTCCTCTCGTGCAAACACCCGGCGTTCGGGTTATGATTGCCGGCACCGACCCTACTCCTGAGGTACGTGCACTCGCTTCTGACAAAGTGGAGGTAACCGGTTGGTTGGATGACATCCGAAGCGCATATGCGCTGGCGACGCTCTTTGTGGCACCGTTGCGCATTGGAACGGGTCAACAGAACAAAATCCTCGAAGCCATGGCCATGGAGCTGCCATGCGTCACCACGCAACACGTTGCCGGTGGCTTTCCCGCGATGGAAACCACCGCACCCCTTCAAGTTGCCAATTCAACTGAAGGGTTGGCACGTCAGATAGACCGATTGCTAAGCGATAAAAGCCAGTCCGAGTCTTTGGGAAGTTTGTCACGCAGGTGGGTTGAAAAACACTGCGATTGGAGCGCCTCAACGGAAAAACTTACCGATACCTTCGTACATTCAGTCTCCAACGAAACGGATTCTACGGTATGGCCAAATCAGACCCCCACCTTCTAACAGGCATCCCAACCCTCGATATTCGAGCCTTTAAAAACGGCAGCGAAAAGGATAAAGCCGCTTTCGCTTCCGCACTCGGTGAGGCATATGAAACCATTGGATTTGCAGCCATTCACGGCCATGGTATATCCGACGAACTGATCACACGATTGTACAGTGAATCAGAATCGTTTTTTGCCTTACCAGCAGAGACCAAACGGCAGTATGCCCGTCCCGAAACCAATAACCAACGAGGATTCGTTTCAATGGGCGTGGAGCACGCTAAAGACAGCGAAGCCGCTGACTTGAAAGAGTTCTGGCAAGTAGGACAACCTCATCCACCTGTCCACCACGCCCCCCTCCACTTCCCCCGCAATGAAGAGGTCAAAGAATATCCGGTATTTCAGAAAACCGCGATAGAAACCTTTGAAGCACTCGAAGAGCTTGGACAAACTGTGCTGCGTGCCATTGCCATTCACCTCGGTGTTGATGAGTTCTATTTCGATGACTGGGTGGCAGGAGGGAACTCCATCCTGCGAGCCATTCATTATCCGCCAATCGCTTCTGAGCCAGATTCAGCGGTTCGCGCTGGACAACATGAAGACATCAATTTGATCACGCTACTAGTTGGTGCTTCTGCGTCAGGATTACAAGTACTGCGCAACGACCAAGCCTGGATTCCAATCACTGCGTTGCCGGAGCACATTGTGGTCAACGTGGGTGACATGCTTCAACGCCTCACGAACCACCGATTGAAGTCAACCACGCATCGGGTGGTCAACCCGCCACGCTCAGAGTGGAGCAAGCCACGGTTTTCCATGCCGTTTTTTTGTCACCCCAAACCTGACATGCGACTTGATGCAATGCCTCACTTAGTCGAAGAAGGTGCAGCACCAATCGACCCCCCTATCAATGCGGGTGATTACCTCGAACAGCGTCTACGCGAAATTGGCTTAGCGAAATAGCGTTTTTAACGCGGATTAAGATATCGGTTAGGGTTTCTTTAGAACTTCGCGATGTGATTTCATCGCTTGAACTCGTTGCTTTGGCACAACCATTTTAACGAGCATGCGATGAAGAATCATTTGATATCAGCGACCATCGGCTTCGGCGCAGGATGCCTAGGAGCCATCCTGACCCTGCATTCGAATGCCCCATCGGAACAGCCACTTCAATGGCAAGAACGACCTGCATACAAACGAACTCAGACCAGATCCGCCATCATCGGCGCCATGGAAGCCCCTTCTTTTGTAAAGGCTGCAGGTCGTACCGTCGACGCCGTTGTCCATGTGAAAACTAGGCAAAGCCGAGGTGCATCATCCCATCCGTGGTTGGAGCTGTTCGGTTACGGAGGAAGTGACCGACCCGCTCAAGGATCTGGATCTGGCGTCATCATCGACGATCGCGGGTACATTGTCACGAACAACCACGTCATTGATCAAGCTGATGAGATCTTGGTCTCGTTAAATGACAACCGGACCTATCCAGCGACAATCGTTGGCACGGATCCATCAACCGATCTTGCCGTTTTGAAAATCGAACCTATCGGACCTGTCCCAACCGTTCCATTTGGTGCCTCAAGCGATGTGGGCATTGGGGAGTGGGTACTTGCAGTGGGCAATCCATTTGACTTGACCTCCACCGTTACAGCAGGCATCGTATCCGCCAAATCACGTAACATCAACATTTTACGCAGTGATCCGAGCACGATGGAATACCCCATCGAGTCTTTCATCCAAACAGATGCGGCCGTAAACCCTGGAAATAGCGGCGGCGCATTGGTCAACTCCCAAGGTGAATTAATCGGTATCAATACGGCCATTGCATCCCTTACAGGCAGCTACAGCGGGTATTCGTTCGCCGTTCCATCGACCATTGTAAAAAAAGTCGTCAGTGATCTGCTGAACTTTGGCGAAGTGCGCAGGGCCTACCTTGGCATTCAAGTCACCCCTGTAACGGAAACCCTAGCCGAAGAACTCGGAATGGAATCTGTCGCCGGATGCGCTGTCACCGGGGTACTACCGGGAAGTGGAGCAGCCGAATCGGCCCTAAGTCAAAGAGATGTCATTTTGGCAATTGACGGAACCCCTGTGAGCAATTTTCCCGAACTTCAAGAGTGTATCGTACGCTACCATCCAGGAGACGTGGTTCAGGTGCAATTCGCAAGAAACGGATCAACAGCCATTGTTGAAGTGCAACTGAAATCCCGCGAGGGCTACACAGCTTTCTCAGATGAAGCTACCCCAGCCACAGATAACAAGCACATTTGGCTCAAAGAAGCCAGCGCTGGACTTTCAGCTGTACCGCCGGCTGTCGCCTCTGCACTTAAGATCGACGGCGGGGCCCAAGTCACTTCCTTGGCAGAAGGAAAATTTACCAACGCTGGAATTCAAAAAGGTTTCATCATTACCAAAATCAATACCATTTCCGTCGAAGGGCCTTCTGATGTTCAAGGCGCATTTGAACACTTCGATGACGGCTTGCTTGTCGAAGGCCTCTATCCAAAGGGTCAAAAAGCCTATTACGGGATGGCTGTAAGACATTGAGTCACAGGGTGTAATATGAGGTGAACAAAAGCCGGAACCTCTGGTACATCGACTTGTTCTAATAATGTGCCAAAACCCCTTACTCCCACCCCGCTCTTTCCGTTGGGCCTTCTGCCCTTGCCTGGTGAGCGCTTAGCGTTACACATCTTCGAGCCAAGGTACCAGAGCCTATTTCATGCAATGGAAAACAACGAGGTTGAAGAAATCGGAATCGCTTACCACACCCCATCCAATCCTCATTCTTTCAACGCGCCCATCTACGGTGGTATCGTTCGCTTGGTTTTTGCTACAGAACCAGGGCGCTCTGGCGAACGGGATGCTGTGGTACAATGCAGCAACCTATTTACCACGCACGAGATTCATGGTGCAAGCCTAGGCGAAGACCCACCATACCCAATGGGTAATATTGAACGGTTGCAAACTTGGAAGAGTTGGAATGTGCCAGATGGAGCAATGCCGCACATCGAAGAACTTTCGCAATACTGGAAGGCACAAGGCAGCAAAGCTGAAGAGCAAGGTCCTGTGCGATCGCTCACAGAAGCCATGGTACGTTACGACTTCAATCCTATCGAAAGGCACGAAGTGCTGTGCTGCAAAAGCGAAGAAAAACGCTACGCACGATTCATTGAGACGGTTCAATTCAAGGCGCTCATCGTCCAACAAATGCAATTAAAATCGAAGGGGCAGTTTCCCAATTAAGGAGCTATTTTTGCTCCATGCTTCAACGAACTTTCCTCTCTCCTCTGCCAGGCATCTGCTTGCTAGGAGTTCTGTTATTTTCTTGCGATTCTCCCACTTCGAATGCTTCCCGAGCTCAGGATATGCCTGAGATCAGCGAAGAGATGATTGAGCGTGTCACCCTTTCGAACGCATCCTTGCATGCCTTTGTGTCCACAGACACGCTAGAAGCCATTGCTCGTGATTTGACCCACTACTTTTCCGCAACCAATGAAGGACGTTGGGACGACCTGTTGCGCCATTTCCCCATGCACAAGAAACAAGGGGATACGACGTTCTTGAAAAGCAGTAAGGAAGCGCTGATCTACTGGACAGAGCGCGGGGTCAAGAACCGCACCGCTTCAGCTGAGGTTGTTTACGCCAGCCCCGCTTTCACTGATGGTGACCAAAAGGTTGTGTTACTCAACATGCAGCTGAGTCATTTCGTCGAATTTCACCCCAACTACGACGGACCACGCCCTAACGGGATGAAAGGGATGGTAGAGTCCAACTACGGAAAAGGAAACGCGGTTTACAAAGAAGCCCCCCTAGTCCCCGGCGATTCACTGCCTCTTCGGTATTGGGAAGTCTCGGGATTGAACCGGATTTGGGCGGTAAGCCATGTTGACTCCGCACATTGGTGCTTCCTCCCCCCAAACTTCAATGAATCCGGGAGCGCATCCATGATGGGAGCAAACGCAATGGTAGAAGGACTTCGCCACCGAAGAACCAACGATCCAACCGCAGAGCAATAATTCACGCTTTTTATGAGATCCATCACGTGGAATATTCAAGACGAATGGCAGCCACTAGAGGCTGTGATGGTGGGGATCGGTGTCGGAATGGGCCCGGTTCCGAAGCTCGAAGACACCTATGATCCGCAGTCGCGGAAACACGTTGCAAAAGGGACCTACCCCAGAGAAGCCGACGTGACTCGGGAATTAGATGCCCTGGCTGATGCTTTAAGCGCACGGGGGATACTCATCAAACGCCCAGAAGCAAAGGGATTTAATCAGGTATTCGCGCGGGACATCGGCGTGGTCATTGACCATGCTTTCGTCTTGAGCAGTATGGTCGAAGACCGAGAGCAAGAAAAAGCGGGCATCATGGGGATGCTCGACTGCAATCCTGGCTTGGTGCATCGTCCACCGAGCGATGTACGATTGGAAGGAGGCGACATCATGCCCATGCACGACGAAATCTGGGTAGGATGCGCAAGCGATGAGGACTTCGCCACCTACACGACCGCACGGACCAACCACAAGGCCGCGGAATGGCTTGGAGAGCTATTTCCAAATCGTGAGATACGAGTGCTTGAATTACAGAAATCGGATCATGATTCTAGGTGCAACGCGCTGCACCTTGATTGCTGCCTAGCGCCGTTAGGGATGGGCCATCTTTTGGTGCATCCAGCCGGATTCAAACGCCCAGAGCAATTGCATGCTCTGCTGCATCGCTATGATGAATCACAGGTTTGTGAGGTTACCGCAGAAGAAATGGAGCACATGATGTGCAATGTATTCAGCATAACACCCGATGCGGTGATATCCGACAAGCGCTTTTCGCGTACAAATGCCATCCTCAAGAATTGGGGATATGACGTGGTCGAAGTTGATTTGCAGGAAACTTCAAAAATGGGGGGGCTGCTTCGCTGCACCACCCTCCCACTCCGAAGAACTCCGGTAATATGAATCAATCCACATCGACAGTATTCATGGTGCGCCCCCACTCCTTTCGCAAAAACGAGGAGACGGCCACAAACAATCACTACCAACGCGATCTCGCCAAGGCTTCCCCATTGGAAATTATCCAACTGGCCCAAGCAGAGTTTGATGGATTGGTGGAGCAGCTCAAGTCCGAAGGGATTGAAGTCATCATTTTCGATGAGGCCGATCCCTACAAAACGCCCGACGCCCTTTTTCCAAATAATTGGATTTCCACGCATGCCGACGGCACCATCGCCCTGTACCCCATGTTCGCTCCTAACCGAAGAGACGAGCGTAGAGACGATGTCCCATTGATGTTGGAACATCATTATGGCTTCGATGTCCGTGAAATCATCGACTTTACAGAATTTGAATCTCACGATAAATTCCTAGAAGGCACTGGAAGCATTGTTCTAGACCGAGTCAATCGAAAGGCCTACGCCGCCTTGAGCGACCGAACGGACGCTCGAGCCTTGGATCACTTTTGCGATCAATTGGACTTCGAACCTGTGGCATTCAAGGCTTTTCAATCCGTTGAAGGCAAAAGACTACCGATATACCACACGAATGTCATGATGAGTATTGGAAGCGGATACGCCGTGGTCTGTCTGGAGAGCATCGATTCCTTAAAGGAGCAAGAACAGCTTCGAAATTCAATCGCTCACGACGGACTCGCGCTTATTCCAATCACCGAGGAGCAGGTCAATCAATTCGCCGGAAACATGCTCGAAATCCAGGGAACGCAAGGACCTATTTTAGTGATGAGTGAAAGTGCCTATCTATCGTTATTTCCGGCCCAAATCAAGGAACTTCAGCGATACACGACGTTGCTTTATGCGCCCCTGCCAACGATAGAAACGTGCGGCGGAGGGAGTGCGCGGTGCATGATTGCGGAAATCCACTTACCCAAGCAAAACGTATAAACCATGGATGCATTGGACCAACGCCTCGCGCAGTCAGCCGTCCAGGCCTGTGAAGCTTGCTTTGGAGCGCAAATCGCACCAGAACACATTCAGCTCCAGCAGACCCGGAAAGAATTTGAAGGAGACCGCACGGTTGTTGTCTTTCCACTAACTCGACATTCCAAATCATCCCCGGAAGAAACGGGTGTGGCATTGGGTCAATGGTTGGTCGCGAACGACGAACTCATCAAAGCCTACCAAGTCGTTAAGGGTTTCTTGAACCTCACCATTGTTCCGGTGTATTGGACAGAACAGTTGCTGCGGACACACAATCTGGATGCGTTTGGCATCCAGAAAAAAGGAAGCCGGTCCAAGGTTATGGTGGAGTACTCCTCCCCGAATACGAATAAGCCGCTGCATCTGGGGCATTTGCGCAACAACTTCCTCGGGTACAGCGTCGCTCGCATACTTGAAGCTGCAGGTCACGAGGTTATTAAAGTCCAAATTATCAATGACCGCGGCATTCACATCTGCAAATCCATGGTCGCTTGGCAAATGTTTGGCGAGGGGGAAACTCCGGATTCGGCAGGGCTCAAGGGTGATAAACTCGTTGGCAAATATTACGTGGCTTTTGACCGAGCCTTCAAGGAGGAAGTGGCAGAGCTCTTGGTACAAGGCATGGACGAGAGCGACGCCAAGAAGCAAGCTCCCATCCTCCTAAAGGCCCATGCTCTGCTCCATCAATGGGAGCAGGGCAATTCAGAAGTGGTCGAGCTGTGGAAGACCATGAACGGTTGGGTATACGATGGATTTGAAGAAACATACTCAGAGATGGGCGTCGATTTTGACAAACTCTACTACGAATCGGACACCTACCTCCTCGGAAAAGATCAAGTGGCGGCCGGATTGGGATCAGGTGTGTTTTTCAAGAAAGAAGACGGAAGCGTCTGGATAGACCTTAGCGATGAAGGATTGGACGAAAAACTACTCTTACGCAACGACGGCACAGCAGTTTACATGACTCAGGATATCGGCACGGCCATCACTCGATATAGCGATTTCCCTGGTTTGGAGCGCCAGGTTTATACCGTTGGGAATGAACAGGAATACCATTTTAAAGTGCTATTCACCATCTTGATGAAACTTGGTGTCGAAGGAGCCAAGAATAACCACCACCTGAGTTACGGAATGGTTGAGCTTCCCGAGGGGAAGATGAAATCCAGAGAAGGCACGGTAGTTGACGCGGACGATTTGCTAGAGGAAATGGCAAACACGGCTGAAGAGATGGCCAATGAATTGGGTAAAATCGACGATTTAACAGAAGAAGAAAAGGCTACACTCTTCAAACAGGTAGGATATGGGGCCTTGAAGTACTTCCTATTGAAAGTCTCTCCCACAAAGTCAATGATGTTCGATCCAAAGGCCTCCATCGATTTTATAGGGAACACTGCGCCCTTTATCCAATTTAATTATGTGCGAGCAGCCAGCATGTTGGCAAAGTGTGCAGACGCGGACATCGACATGCGGATCACAAGCATTGACGCGTCTGTGTGGGATGCAGATGAATTACGCTTGATCCAACAAACGTTGATGTGGCCCTCTATTGTCGAATTGGCTGCGGAACATTATGATCCCAGTTTAGTGGCAAACCACGTGTACGATTTGACCAAAGCTTTCTCTCGCTGGTATCAGGACCATCCGGTCTTGGGCGAAGAGAATGTCTCACTGCGTGAAGCGCGTATTGCGCTCACCCAAAGCGTAGCTCACCAAATCAGAATAGCCATGGGATTGTTGGGCATTGAAATGCCCAAACGCATGTAAGTTCAAATGCGCGTGGGGAGCGGACGATACAGCTTTTCCATTGGCGCTTCAATCACAATAGCTCGCGCATCGCTCCGCACGTCAATGGATGCTTCAATCGACTCCGTTGCGTCTATGGATTCAAATGCAGGCTTTTCTGGTCGTCCCTGTTCATACTCTACGTAAACAACCAACCGACCAGACATACCGCTGGGAAGGTGAACGTGAATCTGTAATCGTCCATCCGTTGCCCATCGCAGCGTGACCTCATCGATGGACTGTCGGGTCGCCAAAACCACGCCTTTCCGCATTTGGCGCACCATTCGTTTTATGACAATGTATCCCGCAACCAGGGCCAGGGTTACCAATAACGCCGCTACTCCGGTCTCTACCATAGAGATAAATCGATCACCGCTCATTAGGATGGTATTACAGCGAAATTATCCCCGGAATTTTGGCTGCCGACTCGTACCGGTTAAACACTTCTTCCGCTGACATTACTGAATCTGAAATAGTGAAGGCCGTGTATCGCCCATTGCGAGAAGCACGAAAACTGAACGTGGCAGCATCCGAGAAGATGGCCCTCAAATCGGCCTCTCCAGCACCATCCGAAGAGACTATGAACTTGAAAGTAAAATCGCAAGGCCAGGTGTGGGTGTCATTCAATTGCTCCCTCAATCGTTCACGCTTGGCTGCTTCCGTTTCATGTTGACTCATCTCAATCGTATGCTTGATAGACGGCAAAAATAAACAAGCTAGCGTCTGTATTGCTCATCTCGGAAAACGACAAGAAGGGACCGCATCGGAATGCAGCCCCCTCCCTAGGAATCGGTCTTGCCAGACTCGAATTCGCTTTTAAGTCGTTTTCGGCAGATATTACTCTTCGCAGACTTGTCCGTAGTATTGGAAGAACTCCAACAAGTCACCAACGTTGACGAGTCCGTCGTCATTGATGTCACCCGGACAAGGATCTGGGTAATCGCAACCACCTGGGTAGTTTGCATTCGGGTCGTAATCGTATCCGTCAGGATCCATACAACCTACTGTTACACATGAACCATCATCGATGCTCGCAATCGGGTTGTAATTGGCTGAAGCCATATCAGTACACCCGGTGTATTCACATGAACCATCGTCGATGATAGCTGCTGGATCGTAATTCTCAGCATCCATGTATGTACATCCGTTGGCGTACACCGCTGTGATGTTTTGTTCAATCGTTGTAGCGTTTCCACAAGCGTCTGTGAAGACCATCACACGGTGCAACTCGTATCCTGTCAAGCTGTTACCGACCCACTCATCGGTGGTAGTGTAAGTCCAGTCGCTGCATGCATCGACGACTTCAACACCCTCAAAGTCTTGCAATTCGCTAGTAGCGACATTGTCAAGAACCACGTTGGCCTCAAACGTTACAACTGGGGCAGTCGTGTCCTCCAAGGTGATGGTCTGGGTTGCTGAACTCGAGTTCCCACATCCGTCGGTCACCGTCCAAGTGCGCGTAACAACGTTGTCAGCAAGGCAAGATCCTTCAGAAGTGCTCGCATCATCAGAGTAGGTCACAAAGATATCCGCGCTGCATACATCTGTAGCATCCATCACGTCGCCTGTGAGGGTCAAATCGTTCATGTCGCTGTCGCATTCAACTGTCACGTCCATAGGCGCTGTAAATGTCGGTGCAATGATATCATTGAACGAGACTTCTACAGAAACAGACGATTCGTTACCGCATGCGTCAGTCGCCGTGTATGTGCGGTTGAACGACTCTTCACCAGAGCAGCTCACTCCTGTCGCCTCGTCAACGAATGTGACCTCGACGCTTGAGCAGTTGTCTGTTGCGGTTGGTGCTGCGGGCATGTCATCGCCGCACTGCAACACCACTTCAGTTGCCACTTCACTCAATACGGGGGCTTCATCATCGAAGACAGAGATGGTTTGGACCACTGCAGAAGCGTTGCCACATCCATCGGTGAAGGTGTATGTGCGCGTCACCTCGAAGCATCCCTCCATTCCTGTGCCGGTGTTGGAAGTTTCCTCCCAAGTTACCGTGACTGCTGCACTGCAGTTGTCACCGAACTCCACTGCTCCGTATTCCATCGCTGGATCATAGTCAGCGCAAGACATAGCAACATCTTCAACGCTGCCCGATGGAGCTTCGTCATCAGCAAAAGTGATCAGTTGCGTAGCAGATGCTGCATTGCCACAAGCGTCCGTAGCTGTGAAGGTCCGAACGATTTCGTTCAATCCTGTACACGTCATATCGCCTTCAACATCTTCATAGGTAACCGTTACGGCAGAGCAAGCGTCAGCTGCTGTAGCATCAACAAATGGAATGTCGTCACCGCATGCCAAGGTCAGACCTTCAGGAACGCTTGTGAAGGAAGGTGCGTTCTCATCAACCAACGTGATAATTTGCTCCTTCGATGTCACATTTCCGCATGCGTCCATTGCCATCCAGGTTCGGATAACAGTGTTGTTTGCGAAGCAGGCATTAGCAGATGTCACAATTGCATCGGAGTATTCAACTGTTACTTCATTGCTGCACGCGTCGCTCGCATCAGTAACGTCACCAGTTAGGGTGAGATCCATGGCATCTTCCGTGCACGCGATGTTTGTATCTGCTGGCACCGTGAATTGAGGACCATTGGTATCTGTTACGTTTATGGTTTGGGTGACAGAGACCGCGTTCGCATTGTTGTCAAGCGCAGTCCAAGTGCGTGTGATCGTCCAATCGCCTTCGCAATCACCGACTTCTACCTCGTCTGTATAAGACACCTCCAAGTTGTCATCGCAGTTGTCGCTGAATTCGGGTTCACGGATATCCGTGGCCGCCATTTCGCATGAAGTGCTGTAAGTCTCTTCCACTGAGACAACCTCAGGAGAGAACGTGTCGTATAGGCAAGTAGCCTCGCACGATTCATCCTCTGCAGGATAGAAACATGAACCGTCATCATCGAAGTTTTCCTGATCAAAGTTACACGCCGACGGGTCTGTACATCCACAGTGCTCGCTTCCGAACGAGAGCGTCAGGTACAGGGTGTTACCTGCAGACAAGCCATCAGGGAATACCTGCACGTATAATTGACCGTGGATGGTACCAGGTGTAGTCAATTGCGCAACCATGACACGATTGTCATCTCCAGCCACTCCATATTGGCCCATGACATCCGCGTTCATGTACCAACCACTGCCGACCACGTCATCAATAATGATGTCTCCACCATTTTCGAAAACACTAACCCATGCGGGGTCACTGCCATCATCAGTCGGTGGGAAACTCATTGCTTCAGCAGGTGTGCCTGCTCCTAATGTCACGTATGAGTCGTATTGCAAGTCTGGGTAGAATGCAAACAATTCTGATGGAGTCGGAAGCGCAGAACCATTATAGTTTTGGTAAATCTCGCTCGAAGAAGCCAACACAATCGGGTTCTCTTCATTGCCCAAAATTGCATTCACTACATCGGTTGCACTTGGTGTCGTCACGAAGACCTGATAAGTTAAAGCGCCTTCGATATCGCTTTCCATGGCTTCGACTTCAATGCCATAGCCTTCAGCGCTGCTGATCACATTGTCACAGCTACAGAAATCACAGAAATCTACAGATGGGTACTGAACGCCCTCTTCATAGTTACATGCGTCAGGGGCGCCGCAACCTTGGAGGACGTCACAAATCAAGTCCTCGTTGTCATCGATGCAATCTCCGTTACAGTCGAATCCCTCCTCAGGGTATACACAAGACCCGTCGTTGAAGTTGGGTTCCGGAATCACGTTTGGATTGTAGTTGCAAGCTGCTTCTTCGTTACATCCGATGCAGAATGGTGACACTTGGCACATATCCTCATCATGCTCTGTAGCAGTGGGATCGTATGTGCAGTTGGATTCGTTCGTACAACCGAAAATTTCCAATTCATCGCATACCCCGTCGCCGTCAACATCGCTGAGACATTCGCCAGAGCAGTCATAGGCGAACTCTGGGTAATAGCATGTCCCGGTATCGTAAGTGGCTTCTGAACTGTAGTTGCATGCCTCAGCATCCGTGCATCCACATTCGTTGCCTCCGAAACTCAATGTTAAGTACGTATCCTCGTCCTGGTCTCCATTCGGGAACACCTGAACGTAGAGTTGGCCTGTGATTACTCCGGATGTAGTCAGCTGAGCGACCAATACGCGTTGATCATCACCCGCATATCCGTTGTTCGCTGAAGTCAGTGCGAACCAAGAGCCTCCGTAGAAACTGTCAATTTCGAGGTCGTTTCCAGCATTGAATTCGCCAACCCAGTTGTCTTCAGGAGCTACTGCAACCTGGATAGAAGACTCACCGTCTTCGGGAGCTGAATCAATACCAATCGTCACCCAGCTGTCGTAGAGAAGATTCGGCGCGACAGTGTAGTACAACGGGTTAATGTTATCGGGAGTCAATGAACCAAATTCATCTTGGTAGAAAGACGTGGTTGTGCGCAGGTAAGCAGGCACATTAAGATCACCGGACACAGAACTCACAAAGTCTTCTGTTGTTGGTGTCGTCACGTAAACACGGTAAGTATTCATACCTGCTTCAAGACCTTCCTGAGAGCCATCGTGGCTCGCAACCAACTCCAATTCAAGTCCGAAACCAGCTTCACCGCCCGAACCGCAAGAACAATAGTCGCAGCTGCCGTCATCGTAAGTTGCAGTGTCATCGTAGTTGCATGCTAAGTCGTCCATGCATCCAAGCACCTCCATTACGGTGATTATCTGGTCCGCAGACGTACTATTTCCACAATCATCTGTCGCCGTCCATGTGCGTGTAATTACAGTCATTTCAACATTGCTGTTGTCTTGGCTTTCGCTAGAGGAGATGGTCACACCGTTGCAATCGTCCTCTGCCGTAGGCTCTTCTACTTGCATGTCGTCTCCGGCAGTGTAAGTGATGTCGGCTGGGAAAGAGGTGAAGACAGGGTCTTCGTTGTCCGTTACCATGATGGTTTGGGTGAACATCGAAGAATTGCCACACTCATCCGTAGCCGTCCACGTGCGGAAGATGGTGTAAGAGTTTCCGCATGATCCAGCTTGAGTTTCATCCGACGCATCTGAAATAATCACACTGCTACAATCCGCAGCTTCAACTGTGGCCATCGGAATTTCGTCATTGCAGGATAATTCGATGTTGGAGGGAGTTGATGTAAATTCCGGTCCTTGTGAATCTACAATGGTGAAGTATTGAACTGCAGTATCTGCGTTGTCACAACCATCTGTTACCGTCCATGTACGCATGATGCTGGAAACCGCCAAGCAAGATGATGCGTCTTCTATGGCAAAGTCAGCAGAATCGCCTTCCGTGTAAGTCGCTGTTCCGTTCCAAGTCAAAACAATGCTATTCGACGTTGTTACCATGGTAACGTCTGCGCCTGAGGCAATTCCAGATGTACCCAGCGTAACTCCCGAAACGTCATCACTTGAAATATTTGAAATGGTGACGATGGCGTAGTCATACTGGTAAGGTGTGCCTGCAGTTCCTTCAATGAAGGCATTGATTGTCGATCCAGAAATGTCAATGGCGACAGCACCACGGTGCGCCGATGGATTCGCGATCAAATTGTCGTAGTCGATTTCAACACCGTCGCCGATTTCGACGCCTTGTGCTTCAAGAATCAATGATTGGCCAAAGGGTCCACCGATGTTTAGTCCCATTTCCACGTGGAAATCAGCTGTTACACCTGTAAAGTCTACAGCTACCTGCATTTCGACATCCTCGTGCTCAAAAGTCAAATCATCATTCGCACAATTGTCATACGAATTCGACGGGTATTCTGCGATGCCCGCACCAGGAGTCAAGTCGTCTGTACATTGGACCGTCAGGTCTGCAGGTGCTATTGCAACCGGTGCTTCGTTATCCTCTAAGCTTACAATCTGTGAAGCCGTCTGTGTATTGCCCCATGCGTCTGTAGCTGTCCACGTGCGCGTCAAGGTGTAACCACAGCTTGCCGATTCTATGGACTCTTCCAATGATACAGTTACTTCTGAAATGCATCCCTCGTCAACAGCTTCAGCCATTTCTGTTGGATATGCATCAGAACAGTTTTGTGTTACATCTGCCGGCACATAGGTAAAGACTGGAGCATCCACGTCATCACTGGCGTATTCGAACGGCAGGAGCAATTGGATTGGATTCTGTTGGGCCCCTTCTGGGAACATTTGCACGAAAATTTGCCCGCTCAAGACGCCGTTGGTTGTAAACTGACCCACCAACACTTTGTGATCGTCTCCTGACAAGCCGTTCGTGGAGGCACCTGCACTCTCATCCCAAGTGACGAACCAACCGTCACCATAAACACCTTCCATTTCAATGTCACCCCCGGCGTTGAAATTAACGTCCCAATCAGTCTGTGGCGGAACAACGTCTACCGCAGTTTCGTTCGATTCTAACAAATTGTTTTCAACACCGATCGTCACCCAACTGTCGTAGGCCAGGTCTGGGAAGAAAACGAACAATGAAGGGTTGATTCCATTGGGCGTGACATCTTCCGAAAAGTCAGACTGGAAAAACGACTGTGTACTTCGAATGTAAGTTGCATTGGCTGCATCGCCCGTAACGGCAGACAAAACATCCGTCGCATTTGGCGTCTCAACATACATTCGATAAACTGTCCCTTCAGGTGAATCAGCATATGTCTCAACGATAACGCTGTAACCCTCTACAGAAGATGAGGATGTACAGCAGTAGTCACACGTTCCGTCTTCTTCCGTTACCGAATCGTCATAATTGCAAGCGGACTCGTCAGTACAGCCGAAGGTTTCAAGTTCGTCGCATGTTCCGTCTCCATCCGCATCGTTTAAACATGTTCCTTCGCAATCATAGACTGCAGCTTCCAATGGACCACCGCATTCATTAATATCTAAATCATTCAGGGTCAACGCGTCAAAGGCAATTGCACCAGAGCTGAATTGGAACTTCACGGACCGTGAAAAACTCACAGCTCCGACAGTCTTCGAATTCATGCCTAAGGCTAAGGGCTCAGCTGGGCCGAAAAACCAGTTTCCATTAGCGGTAGTTTTTGCAACCCTCCAAAATACTTCGGCTGTTGTATTGAAAGAAGTAATGTTGATTTCAAGCGTTTGCGCTTGGTTACTGGTTGGTTCAGCGGCTGTTGTAGCAGTGAAAATGTATGGCCAGTTCGCGTTCGTACCTTCAGTAAAGTTACTGCATTCAGATATCTGAGCCTCTGAAGATGTGCAATCATCCAACATTGATCCGTTTAGTGCTACGGAATCAAACTCGCCATCACCGTTTGAGAACTGGAACTTTACCGAGCGAGCAAAATTAACGGCTCCAACTGTCTTCGAGTTCATCCCCAAGACAAGAGGCTGCGCAGGGCCGAAGAACCAGTTGCCATTCGCTGTTGTTTTTGCAACGCGATAATTTACTCCTGACTCTGGGAGCGTTATCATGTTTAGTTCCAGCGTTTGTGCTTCATTGCTGTTCGGATCATCCGATGTTGTAGCTGTCAAGACGTACTGCCATGTTGTGTTTGGACCGTCAGTAAATAAGCTGCATTCTGCAATTGAAGAGGATGGAACATCTCCAAGAACAAAAATCTCCGGGTAGCTGCATGTGCCATTATCATCGGTCGCAGTTGCATCGTAATTGCATGCCTCTGAGTCAGTGCAACCTCCATCTTCGAACTCATCACACACACCGTCGCCATCTACATCGTTCAGGCAATTGTCGTCGCAATCGTAGCCATCTTGCGGGAAAAGGCACGTTTCGAGATCTGTTGGATTTGCGACGTAGTTGCATGCCGTAGGATTCAAGCACCCTGAAACTTCATCCTCATCGCATACGTAATCGCCATCCGTGTCGTTCAGGCAGTTGCCTTCACAGTCAAGATTTTCGCCCCAGTATGCAGGACCGTCTTGACAAGAACCATCATCCCAAATTGCTATTGGGTCATAATTACACGCAATTTCATCTGTGCAAGCGCACAGCGGAGAAGTCCAAGAAATCTGAACGATTTCATCTTGAGATGCATCTCCCTCCGGGAAGATTTGAACCGACAAGTCACCACTCAAGTAACCGTCCGTGGTGAACTGGCCTATCAATACACGGTTGTCGTCGCCTGCAATGGCGTTGACTGATCCGGGCATGGCAAACCAAGCTCCACCGGTATTAGAGTTTATAACAATGTCGCTGCCACCTTCAAAATCCAGTGTCCAAGTGTCTCCAGGCGTCACTACTACGGTAGTATTTGACTCACCCTCATCTGTTAATGCAGCTCGGTCAAGACCTATAGTAATATATGAGTCGTAAGCACCATCAGGGAAAAAAGCAGCAAAATCCGGGTTCCATCCCGCTGGTGTTAGGCCACCGCCGCCACCTTGGAATTGGAAGAAATCGGTCGTAGTTGCAATACTCAGTGGATCGGTGGAATTTCCGCTCACAGACGACAGAACGTCTGTCGCATTGGGCATGGTCACATACAAACGGTATGTGCGCAAACCTGTAATACCTCCTACCTGGTGCAGCTCAACCTCGACTTCATAGTCCGAATTACTTGTTTCCACAGCATCGCAACAATAATCACACGTTCCATCATCTTCATTGGCAATTAAGTCATAATTGCAGGCTGCAGAATCTGTACAACCGAGGAACAAGCACGTTCCATCATCTAAAGTAGCAGTCGGTTCATAGTTCGCAGCAGTTGTGTCCATGCAACCGCAAAGCTCGGGAGCAAAAGAGAATTGGTGACTTTCTGATGCCGTTTGGCCAGCACGCGTGATCTCCACAAATAAGCTTCCATTTAGGTCACCGTCTGTCGTCACTTGCGCGAGCATGACTCGCATGTCCTCACCCGAAAAACCATTGATTCCACCTGCTGGAACGGACCAACCATCACCAGCGGAGGCATTGGCTCCATTGATGTTCAAATTTCCTCCGTCTAGGAAGGAATCACTCCAATCAATCTCCGTAGATGAAACCCCTGAGACCAAGATGGAAGACTGCGCTCCCACAGCCTCTGATTCCAGGCCTATGGTAACATGACTGTCATATTCCAGAGCAGGAAAGAAGGAGAATAGACCTGGATTGACGTCATTGACTGTTAAGCCACCAAACACATTCATATAAAAAGACGTCGAGGTTGACAATTCAACCGTGCCGTCAGCGCCGTCTGTGTAAACGGCTGAAACGAAATCCATTTCAGAATTTGTCTCTAAATAGATTCGATAGGTCGTAAGACCTGCCAAACTCGCGAGGTCGCCCGATTCCGTTCCGTCGAAACTCGCATAGCTTTCAACGGCTAGTTGAAAGCCTGATGGAGCGTCGGCATCTGAGTCAGAGCCAAAACAAGCTGTTTGAGCGAAAAGTTGGTTGGAAAGACCCGCAATCACTGCGAGCGCTCCAAGCATAGTGGAAAATTTCGTCTGCATCATTCCTAGGTTAAGCATTCGAAAATTACGAAATAACGTGGATGAATGCAAACCTATCGATTAGAAAAATATTTCAATCGAGCAAAAAAGGCTTTTCAACGAATCGACAAAGCTGTGTATAATCAGGCCTTGAGGTCTTAAATTTGCACAAAAAAAAAGATGTTTGAAAACCTCCAAGAACGCTTTGAAAAGGCCTTTCAGGTGCTTAAAGGACAAGGCCAGATCACCGAAGTCAACATCGGAGAGACCCTAAAAGAGGTCCGTAAAGCGCTGTTGGATGCAGATGTTGATTACAAGACAGCGAAAGATTTCACAGCGCGAGTCAAGGAGAAAGCACTGGGCCAGGAGGTACTCACATCCATTAAGCCGGGACAACTTCTCATCAAAATCACCCATGCAGAACTCACGGAGCTGATGGGCTCTGCAGCTGCCGAGTTCAAACCAATCGGCAACCCTTTTGTAGTTTTGATGGCGGGTCTGCAAGGGGCTGGAAAAACTACCCATTCTGGAAAAATTGCTCAACTGCTGCGCGATCAACACAAAAACAACCCCTTGCTGGTAGCATGCGACGTGCACCGACCTGCAGCTGTCGATCAATTAAAAGTACTTGGCGAAAGTATAGGCGTCGAGGTCTATGCCGAACCTGGCAGTAAAGATGCGGTCGCCATCGCCCACAATGCCATGGCCTATGCAAAATCCAATGGCCACAACGCGGTGATTGTCGACACCGCAGGCCGACTGGCCATTGATGAGGCCATGATGGCAGAAATCAAAGCCATTCGTGATGCTATACAGCCGCGTGAAATCCTCTTTACTGTGGATGCCATGACCGGTCAAGATGCGGTCCGCACAGCCAAAGCATTCAACGACGTCCTCGATTTTACAGGCGTGGTCCTGACTAAGCTTGATGGGGATACACGCGGCGGAGCAGCTTTAGCGATTTACTCTGTTGTTGGCAAGCCCATCAAATTTGTCGGTGTCGGCGAAAAGATGGATGCGCTGGATACGTTTCATCCAAATCGGATGGCCGATCGCATCCTTGGAATGGGCGATGTCGTTTCATTGGTGGAAAAGGCGCAGCAGGTCATCAGCGAGAAGGAGGCCGCACAGCTAGAAGCGAAAATTCGGAAGAACAAATTCGATCTGGAGGATTTCATGAACCAAATCCAACAGTTGAAAAAAATGGGGAATGTCAAGGATTTGATGGGCATGATTCCCGGCATGTCCAAGGCATTGAAAGGCATCGAGCTTGACGACAATTCGTTCAAACAGGTAGAATGTATCATTCAGTCCATGACCCCTACTGAGCGTGCAAAGCCTGATATTATAGATGCGCGTCGTAAAGCGCGAATTGCAAAAGGGTCTGGCACTGATATTTCAAAGGTGAACAGGCTTCTCAAGCAGTTCCAAGACATGAAAAAAATGATGCACATCATGACCAAAGGAAAAGGCGGGAAGCGCAGTCGCATGGCGGGCCTTTCCGCACTTGGTCGCTAACTCCAAAAAAAGACATGCAAATCATTGACGGCAAAGCCACCTCCTTAGCCATCCAAGACGAAATCAAGGAAGAAGTCCAACAGCGCTTGGCTTCGGGGGCAAAAAAGCCCCATCTCGCCGCTATCATCGTTGGAGACAATCCGGCTAGCCGAGCCTATGTGGGACACAAAATCAAGGCGTGCGAGCGCGTTGGTTTTGACAGCACGTTGGTGGAGCTTTCCGAGAACATCCTCGAAGAACAACTCTTGGATGAAGTGCATGCCTTGAACGACAATCCCGAGATCGACGGCTTCATCGTCCAACTTCCTCTGCCCGAGCAAATCGACGCGCAGCGGGTGCTCGAAGCCGTTCTTCCCTCGAAAGACGTCGACGGATTTCATCCGATCAACGCTGGGAACCTGAGCCTGGGACTCCCCGGTTTCCAACCGGCCACACCGGCTGGCATTGTAGAGCTACTCAAACGCTACGGCATTGAAACCAGTGGCAAACACGCAGTGATTCTGGGGCGAAGCGCCATTGTCGGAACGCCGCTCACATTATTGCTCAGCCGCAATGCGAACCCCGGAAATTGCACCGTAACTATGTGCCATTCCCGGACTCAAAACCTTGCAGAAATCACAAAAACTGCAGACATATTGGTGGCGGCCATTGGCCGGCCGCACTTCGTGACTGCTGACATGGTAAAACCCGGAGCAGTCGTCATCGACGTCGGAATTAATCGCATCCCGGATGCGACCAAAAAATCGGGCACACGTCTTACCGGTGATGTGGATACCGAAGGCCTATCAAATACTGACGGTTACATCACCCCCGTTCCAGGTGGAGTTGGTCCCATGACAATCGCGATGCTCCTTCGAAACACGTTAGACGCTACAGGGCAATCCTAATTTTTTCGTAGTATGACTTTTTCAGCAGCGGACATTCGGTTCATGCGCACCGCAATGGAATTGGCTGAGCACGGTCAGTTTACAGCTGCGCCCAACCCCTTGGTCGGTTGCGTCATTGTCAGCAAAGCGTGCAGAATCATTGGCCAAGGGTGGCATAAAGCATACGGAGGGCCCCACGCGGAAGTGGAAGCCTTTGAATCCATTGCTCCTGAAGACAAAGCCCTGCTCTCGGAAAGCACGTGGTATGTTACGCTAGAACCTTGCAACCACGAAGGCAAGACACCTGCATGCGCTGCGCTGATTGAACGAATCAAACCAAAACGCGTCGTCATTGGCATGATGGATTCAAATCCAGCGGTCACCGGAGGAGGCATGGAACGCCTGCGCAGAGCCGGTGTAGCTGTGGAGGAAGGGTGTTTGGCAGGCGAATTGGCTTGGCAGAACCGACGGTTTTTCTGGAATGCCCATGAAAAGCGTCCCTGGGTAGTGCTCAAATGGGCCGAATCGAGCGACGGTTTCATGGATGGAAGGCCGAGTGCACGAAGGTTACCTGGTGCTGGTGGTTTTCCTATCACCTCAGAAGCCGCTCGGCCAATGACCCATGCCTGGCGAGCTCTTGAACAAGGCATCGCCGTGGGCGCCGGTACCGCATTAATTGATGAACCCCAACTCAATGTTCGCAGCATCGAGGCCCCCTCTCCTCGCATCATCTTGCTCGACCCCGACGGCTGCATCGGCTCCAAGCACACCCTTCTCCTTCGCAACCCCAGCTTGATCCATGTTATCGGCGAAACGTTTGCAACAACCGCCACCCACACATGTGCTTGGCGAGTAAGTGAAGGACTGGACGTACTTCTAGAGCGTCTTTATGCTCAGTTTAACCTCTCGAGCCTCCTAATCGAGGGAGGCGCATCGGTCTTGAACGACTTTTTGAAACAAGGTGCCTGGAATGAAGTAAAACGCTGGACCAGTCCTGTAGCCATCGGCAGCGGACTGCCGGCTCCTGCCTTGCCCGAAGGCACCCTCCCTCTGCCGGACGGTCGAGCTTCAGCCGGACGGGCCGGAGAGGATTCATGGCAAAATCGCTTGCATCCGCGTCACGCATTCGACTAACCGAATCCTTACCTTCGCTTGGTGATTTATCTGCTCACCAGCATCGCATTGTCCACCGGCATCTTTGTACTGTTTCAACGCTTCACATTGTGGAATGTCCACACGCTGCAAGCGATTGTAATCAACTACGGTGTCGCTGCGACATTGGGGTGGATGCTGTGTGGTGGCCGGAGTATATTCGTCAGCGTCCAATCTGAGCCATGGGTCTGGACTGCCCTGGCAATGGGCTTGCTCTTCATCTACTTGTTTCATCTAATTGCGCGCTCCACGCAGGAGCTAGGGCTCACCGTGACCTCGATTGCTTCCAAATTGAGCATGGTACTGCCAGTAGCAATTTTTCTGGCCTTCGACCCACTTGACGATTTGACGTTGCATAAAGGACTGGCCATTGCTTTGGCCATTCCGGCCATTGTCTTGTCGTCGTGGAAAGAGGAACGCATCTCAGCAAAACAGGGGATGATGCGTTGGCTAGTGCCATTGGTCATTTTTGTTGGAAGCGGGTGCATTGATTTGATGTTCGCTGCCTACTCCGGGGAAGCCCACATGCAATCGGTCGAGCACAGATACCTGTTCGCTTCCTTACCGCTCACCACGGCGTGCATTGCAGGCGTATTCTGGCTTGCAGCATCCGGCCAATTGAATGTTCCATCTCGCAGCACAGCCATGGCAGGCCTCGGCCTCGGAATCATCAATTTTGGCGCCCTCTATTTCCTGCTGGAGGCTTACGATAAAATCAACCTCGAACGCAGCGGATTAATGCCGGTCAACAACCTCGGTGTGATTCTACTCAGCGCTGCTTCCTCCGTTCTGTTCCTAGGAGAGCGGCTAAATAGGCGCAACCGATTCGGACTAGCCTTGGGGGCTTTGGTGATTGTGCTTTTGCTATGGGAAACTGTCAGCCGATGATCAATCACTGGCCTTCTTGTTGCATTTCAGCATCACGGCGTGCCCGCTGCATGGGGTTTTCATCTCCACCTCTGCCCCATCTTTGACGCTCTGACTTGAAGAGTTCAAACCGCGTTGGCTGTGGGCGAGGTGGCCAGAAATTGTCGTCCATGTCCACGTCTGCCGTCTCAAGCATGGGATCGAGTGTGATTTGGGACGCAGGCTGGCTCGTAACGAACACCTTGGTCACAGTAGGTTCACTCATCTTCCAGATTTCCGCTGGGATTCGTCGAATCTCCTTGGAACCATCCTGGTACTCAAACTGGAGAATCAACGGCATCACCAAGCCCCCTTCGTTTCGGAAGGTAATCTCGTAGTAGTTGTTACCACTGGACAGCAACGCCTTTTCGTCATCCGACAATGTGGACATGCGTTCCGCGTATTCAACTTTGTCCAATTCCAATACCATGAAAGGGTCGGTCGTCGTGTAGAAATCATTCAAGGTCGGATCTGCCTCGATGTACGTTGTAGGAATGAACTCATCATCACGAATGAGGGCAATATCATCGGGCTCATTTGCCTCAACTTCACGATCGAATGAGGCCTCAACCTCAGGGTCTTTAGTGTCGATTTGGTACCACACCACTTCATCTAAAGCGATGTCGACATGGTCTGTGGAATAAAACCATCCACGCCAAAACCAATCCAAGTCTACACCGGATGCATCCTCCATGGTCCGGAAAAAATCTGCTGGCGAAGGATGCTTGAAGGCCCAGCGCCGTGAGTATTCCTTGAACGCATAATCGAACAGCTCCCGGCCCATGATGGTCTCCCGCAAAATATTCAACGCCGTCGCGGGTTTGCCATAGGCGTTATTGCCAAACTGATAAATGGACTCCGAATTGGTCATGATCGGACTGATGCGCGATTTATCGCCCCCCATGTAATCCCGAATGTCTCGAGCCGCGCCGCGCCGGGTAGGATAATCTCGGTCAAACTCTTTTTCAGTTAGGTACTGGACGAATGTATTCAAACCCTCGTCCATCCACGTCCATTGGCGCTCATCCGAGTTAATGATCATCGGGAAAAAATTGTGTCCAACCTCGTGAATGATCACGGAAATCATCCCAATCTTAGTTCGTTCTGTGTAAGTTCCATCCGGCTCAGGTCGTCCCCCGTTGAAGCAAATCATCGGGTACTCCATTCCAATCCATTTGGAATGAACAGAAATGGCTACTGGATACGGGTAATCAATGGTGAAATTCGAATAGGTCTTGAGCGTTTGGGCCACGGCTTTTGTGGAATACTGCTCCCACAGCGGATTGCCTTCTTTGGGGTAGAAGCTCATGGCAAGCGGTGACGTATTCCCCACCTTGACTGCCATGGCATCCCAGATGAATTTTCGGCTGGACGCCCAGCCAAAATCACGCACATTCTCCGCATCGAAAACCCACGTTTTCGTTCCCGCTTTCTTACTTTGCTCGGTGCTCCGTGCCTCTTCCTCATTTACAATCATTACTGGCTGATCGTAGGTCTTTCGTGCCTTTTGCAATCGCTTCCGTTGCGTTGGAGTCAGTACCGTTTTTTCATTTTGGAGCACACCTGTCGATGCTACCACGTGGTCCGAAGGAACTGTAATAGCGACGTGATAATCGCCAAAATTCAAAGTGAATTCACCTGAACCTAGGAATTGCTTGTTTTGCCAGCCCTCGTTGTCCATGTAGACCACCAAACGAGGGTAGAACTGTGCAATCGTATACAGGTAATTGTCCTCGTCTTCGAAGTACTCGTATCCACTGCGTCCGCCGTCTTTCATACGGTCATTGATGTTATACCACCAGGCCACATCAAACACGAACGTGCCTCCTGGCTTCAGCGGCCTGGGCAAGTCGATGCGCATCATTGTTTTGTTGATGGTGTAATTCAGTGGCTTACCTGTCTCATCGCCTACGTATTGAATTTTGAAACCGCCATCAAACGAGGGCTCAAGGTCTTGAATGGATTCAAAGTCGTTGCGACCATTGATGCGCGACTCCCGAATCTTGTAGCTATCGCTGTCCAGAGCGCGCACGTTCTGGTCGAGCTGCAACCACAAGTAACGCAGCTCATCGGGGCTATTGTTTTTATACAAAATACGCTCCTCTCCATCAATTCTTTGAGTCTCGTCGTCCAGTGTTACCTGAATGTTGTAATCCACTTGTTGCTGCCAGTAATCATGGCCCGGAGCGCCGCTTGCCGTGCGGTACACATTAGGAGTCGGCAACTCTTGACCGAGTTGCTTGAATTTGTTTTCATTCACTTGGGTGGGCACACCCTGCAAGGTTTGCTGAGCCAATGAAAAGGAAACTGCCCAGGTCCCCAAAAGGGCAACCACTGCAGCCATTCGTAAAACGTACTTAACCATGGTAAAGAATAAGCCCACAATTTACATCAACCCAAGCATAAATTACCCTCTTCATTCCTCCCAGATCAGCTGCCCGCTCCCATTGCGCACCACATAGTAATCCTCGGGCATGGGCAGTGTCCCAACCGCGTTGCTGTGGCTGTTCAATGCTACGTAAGCATATTCCTCAGCCTGAAACCGCAACACAGGATGTGCCGACTGATTAACAAATACACGCTGGGCTTGCACACCCTTCGCATCTACACCTGACAATCCTGATGCGAACAACGACAGCGTACCTACCGTACCCTCAGCCCTCGCACTACAGGCACCAGCATGCAACCGAACGGTAAGGCTATCAAGCTCACACTCTAACATAACGTAACCCGCATAGGCATGGGCATCAACGGTAACAGCCATATCTGCATTGGACATCAAAGCATCAAACCGCCCTTGTCCATGCAAAGCGAATTTGGAAATGTCAGGAGCCCGCACGGTCAAGCCCACATTCGCACCAAGGTCGCGCATCCACTGACAGCGGTCCTCGTGACCCAATTCGAGTGCATCACCATCCCATAGCGACCAGCGGTAAGCCAAGATATTTTCGGGTCCACTCCATACCAACTGCGTGGCCGCAGAATCCCACATTTCCACGACTACATTCATGTGGTTGTTCAAAATCAATTCACGGGGCGATACCTCATAAACTTCGACGACTTCAACCCAGTCCCCTCCCCGCATCAGACACCCGGGAGATTCTGGTCCATTGCAGCCCTCAATCCCTGCACTTACAAAACCAAAAAGACACAGCCAAGGCAGAGTTGGAGCTGGGATTTTAGCCATCAGATACGGCCCTTAAATACTGCAGATTTTGCACGATCCCAGTACGCATCCAATTCCGAAAGCGACATCTCGGCCATCGTTTTACCCCCGAGTCCGGCATCAGATCGGATCGCCGCTTCCATGTGCTGAAAACGCGCTTGAAATCGGCGATTGGTTCGCTCCAGAGCTTCATCCGGATTGATGTTCTTGAAACGCGCGTAGTTAATCAAAGCGAACAAGACATCTCCAAACTCATCCACGGCACGATCTGGATTAACATCCACTTCTGCCTGAAATTCAGCAATTTCTTCCTCTACTTTGTCCCACACTTGACCGGCGTTTTCCCAATCAAATCCTACACCTCTGACCTTGTCCTGGATGCGGTAGGCTTTGACCAAACTTGGCAACCCCTTTGGAACGCCTGCGAGTACGGATGTCTTCCCTTCCTTCAACTTCAACTGCTCCCAATTGGCCTTCACAGTCTCTTCATCGTTGGCCTCCACATCGCCATAAATATGGGGATGCCGATCAATTAGCTTATCGCAAATCCCATTTAAACTATCTGCTATGTCCCACCCTCCTTGCTCCCGAGAGGTTTCGCTTGCGATTTGGGCATAAAAAACCATGTGCAGCAGCAAGTCGCCAGTCTCATTCTGGATTTCATCCAAATTCGAATCCAAGATGGCCTCAGACAATTCATAGGTTTCTTCAATGGTTAAATGCCTGAGCGTTTCATACGTTTGCTTACGGTCCCATGGGCATTGCTCCCGCAACTCTCCCATGATTTTCAAGAGTCGTTCAAACGCGGCCAATTTCTCTTCGATGCTGTGCATGCTGCAAAGGTATGCCTTGCTAAATTCGAACAGTGATGGAACCGCTGCGAATCGTTGTACAATGGATTGGCTTTTGGCTCTGCGCTGCAGTGGCCGTGCCACTCAATGCCCAACAGAGCACCTGGAGCGTTGAGATTAGTTCGGGCTTCGCCCTGCCGCATCGCAGCGAAATGCTCGCCTTGGTGACGGGACACTCCCGCGGGCTTGCACTCCGCCACGGCAATTGGAAAAAGGATGGGTGGCGACAAAACTGGAGTCAACACGGCTCTGTTTGGCAGGGCGTTCAAATGAGTTTGCTCGATGGCGGCAGCCATGAACTGGGTATGATGTCAAGCGCCATGTGGATGGTGGCGTTGCCAATTCATTCACGATTCCACGTCGAATTGGGCTCTGGATTGGCGTGGTCAACGGCTCCGTATGACCCCATTGAACGTCCCTTGTCCATTGCAATTGGCACGCGACTAAATGCGGGCATTCACATCGGTACTGCGGTCCAAGTGTTCCAATACGAAACGGGTTGGGTCTCGGTGGGTGCGGGACTCACGCATTTTTCGAACGGCGCATTGGCCCTCCCCAATTTGGGTTTGAATAACCTTCACCTGCGTATCCAAGCAGGGTGGAACGCCAAGCGCTGCTTTCCGGAACGCGTCACCGATGGACCCGTAGATCGAATTGAACGATGGCAATGGGCGGTCGCTGGACGCGCTGGTGCCCGCGACATCAATTTACCCGGTGGCACACTTTATCCCACCGTCAGTACCGGCGTCTATGTCCAGAAAAGAATCAAAGCAACCGCTTCATGGGTCCTGGCCTTAGACATTGCCCACAACCAGAGCCTTCAGCAGTTTAGCGAGACTCCACTGTCCACTGCAGATCGTCTTCAACTCGGGAGTCTGACCGGTATCAATCTGCATTTTGGACGAGGCCATTTGATGCTCCTTCAAGGATGGATATGGACTAATCCAGACCAGGCACTAGGCCGTCGTCACCTGCAGGCGGTCTTTGCTTACGACACCAGTCAAAGGTGGGCCATTGAAATGGGGCTGCGCTCGTTTCGTTTGAGGGCCGACTATCCATTCATCGGAATCCGATTTCAGCCCTCTATCCCCTGTTAATCAGGGACAAATCATACCGAAAGCCCCTAAAAACATGAGCAGATCGCCAGTATTTACTTGGCCGTCTTGGTTGATGTCTTCGGGACAAGAACTCGCTATCGGCAATTGGCATGAACCGTCGTCCCATAGGGCGGATGGGTCGTAATTCGTGGCCTCCGGCCAAATGCATCCCGCACAGGTCGTCACCTCACACGAACCGTCGTCCACCGTGGCTTCTGGATTGTAGTTACACGCGAAATCGTACGTACAGCCCGCAAGTACAACCTCTGGGTCAACCCATTCGCCGAACAGTCCCAATTGTTCTATGTAGGTCCAACACGTCAACCAATTCGATCCATCGGTATTGAATGCCCCGATGTAATCAACGGGAATGAACCAGGGGTCCATTGGGAGAAACTCGGGGGTCACGGTAAAATTGGAATCCAAGCTCGGTGCCAAATTGATGGCATCAGTAATGTGCCCCTCTTCGGAAGTAAAGTCGGCATCGAACTGCGGGTCAGCTGCGTAGTTATTGTTATCGATGAAATGGGCCTCAATTTCTTCCTGGCCATTGAAGACAAACCCTTCGTTGTAGAGTATCATCTCAGTAATACCGGATGAATCACCAATGGCCCAAAACCGGTTATTGTGGATTTGCGTTTCGCCGAAAAGGAATAACTCCCACGCATCGCACGGGTCTTCATCCTCAAAATCAATACCCAATCCGTAGTGCGCGAAAAGGCTGTTGTACATGCGTACACCGGCTCCATTGTGCATACGTATCGCGGTGGCCGCGCCCTTACCGATGTAGGTCTGGTTGTGCAGCATGGGGTTGGAATACGGCATAAACGTCATGTCGACGTCAAATTCTTCATAGTCGTCACCCTCGTAATCCCCGGCGTGCTCGCCAGCGCCGTTGAGCTCATCGGTAATGGAAAAAATAAACTGCCCATTGCCCTGCCAGCCTTGGTCATACTCCAGCCCATCTTCCGCGTTAAATGCCAAACCCAAGTACCGCACATTGACCAAGCCACCGAAAATCTGCACACCATCATCTCCACTCGCTACTGCCTCGATGAACTCCACTGTCGTCTCCGGTCCCACCCCACACAAGGTCAAGGCGTTGGTTTCCAGTCCATTTTCAAACTGACTGATGCCCCGTGAAGTCGAGGCATGACGTAAACTTAGGTACCGCAAAACTCCTGACGAAGGGTAGAGGGTACCGTCTCCCCCATACACGTGGCGATTCTGTCCCGTTGCATCGACAACACCTTCTGCTTCATCGTCGCCATCAAAGGTGTTCAACTGCCCATCTCCACACACAATCAATCCACCCCATTTGCCCCGCACATCATAACCAGAGCTGGCGTCCATGGGATCACCTTCGTATGTAAAAACAATTGGGCAATTGGATGTCCCATCCGCAACAATCGTGGCACCTGCGCTGACGACAAGGCTACCAGCTTCTTGGCTGAACAAATAGTCCTGCCGAGGAGAGGGATTGCCATTCGGCAAGGTAAAAGTCAACGTATCGCTGACGATGCCCGTTCTTCCTTGGACAACCGTGCCCGGCAAAATGATTAATTCATCGCCTGGATTGACAAAAACCGTCGCCGTCAAAACGTAGAGCGAATCACACGACCAAGTGGCATTGCCTGTCCCAAGACCATTAGCATCGTCTACCTCTACAATGGGACGCTCTGCCACAGGTGGACAATCGCAAGGTCCCGCCTGGCTCCAAGCCGCGAAAGCCACAAGGGACATACACCCCACCGTCAAAATGTGAAGAAAAGCACGTTTCATGCCATTGATTAAGTAAGGATAATTTACGCAAAATCCGGGAGATTATCGTTTTAACGTACCAGCCAACTACCAAGAACCACGTAATTTTGCACCATGGAATGGAAAGTTGTTCTGCTCGCAATTGCCTTGCTCGCCATCGGATTTGCTGGGATTGCCATCAAAATTCTCGTGAAAAAAGACGGCCAATTTGCGGGGACGTGCGCCAGCCAGAATCCGCTGCTCAACAAAGACGGAGAAGCCTGTTCATTGTGTGGAGCAAGGCCTGAAGAGCAATGTAAAGCAGATGAAGCAACTGCGTCGTCTTAATCAATTCTTCATTGATGACTCTCAAGTTCCTCCCAGCCCGCTGACTGCCAGACACGCCATTCCCCCCTCCCTTCGTCACTGATGAAGTAGGCTTCAACCCGCTCAAAAGGATGGGAAGCACGGTAGGCTTCAATGAACCGCTGTCCCTCTTCCGGGCCCCAGACCATGCATGCCGTAGCGAGGGCATCCGCTGTGCTGGCATTTACAGCATGCACCGTAGCACTTAGCAAGCTGTGCTGCACCGGATAACCATTGAAAGGACTGATGGTATGCGATCGCTTGATACCATCCTCTTCATAGAACTTCCGATAGTTCCCGCTAGTGCAAATGGCCGCATCGGAAATACCGACAATCGCCTGCATTTCACGCTGATCCAATCCGTCATTGGAAGCGATAGGGCGGTCAATGGCAATTCGCCAGGGCAGGCCATCTGATCGCTTGCCTCCGCATCGAACTTCTCCCCCAACTTCAACCATGAAATCGATTGCCCCACGGGATTGTAACATTTCAGCGAGCAAGTCGACCGTAAGCCCTTGTGCAATTCCGTTAAAATCGATGCGAGTCAGCGAATCCCGTTTGCGCACTATGGTAAATTTATATTGCTTATCAGCCGTAACCTCGTTGATATCAATGCGTTCAAACGAGAGTCCTACGTGAGGCAACAGCGCCTGAATGTCTTCGTCTGTTACGTGCGAGCGCTTGGCCAATCCGAAGCCCCACAATTCGACAAGCGGCTGGACCGTGGGATCGAATGCCCCTTGTGAAGCTGTATGTAAGTCCAATGTTTGGGCCCAAATGGAAGACCACAGCCTAGAATTGTCGACGAATTTATACAGCGAATCTGATCGATCAAAAGCATTGATCGCGTTGATGCGCGATTCAGGACGCCATAAATTGAATTCCACATCAACGGTCTCCAACACCGAATCAATGGCGGCCTGGGGAATCGAATCCGAACCGTGGTACTTCACCATGTAGGTCGTGCCTTGTGTTTCGCCGTAATGAACGATGTCCGAAGACACCCTTTGCGGTGGTGTTTCACACGAAAACAACAGCATGGAACCGAGGCCTAAAACGCCGACACCCCGCAGCACTGAGGCCACAGGGTGTCGTTTCGTTTTGAAAATTGAATCAACCTCCAAAATCATCAAAGCTTACGTTTTCTGGTGGAACGCCCCAATCGTCACACATCTTCAAAACTGCTTGGTTCATCAGCGGAGGTCCGCAGAAGTAAAACTCGATGTCCTCTGGCGCGTCGTGTTGCGTCAGTTGGTGCTCAATGACCGCATTGTGAACAAACCCGAGGAAACCATCGCCCTCGTCGTTCATATCCTTTTTGACTTTCCAGTCGTCTTCTTCAGCGGGTTCTGAAAGGACCACGTGGAAGTCAAAATTCGGAAATTCAGCCGCAATCTTGTTGAAATCGTCCAGGTAAAACAACTCACGCTTCGAACGTCCGCCGTACCAGAAGGTCACCTTACGGTCCGTCTTCATGGTGTGGAAGAGATGGAACAGATGCGAGCGCATCGGAGCCATGCCCGCTCCCCCACCGATGTAAACCATCTCAGACTCGGTTTCCTTGATAAAGAACTCGCCGTAAGGTCCTGAAATGGTCACCTTGTCGCCTGGCTTTTGCGCAAAAACGTATGACGAGCAGATCCCCGGATTTACCTGCATCCAAGCGTTACGCGCACGGTCCCACGGCGGCGTGGCAATGCGTATGTTCAACATCACAATGTTGCCCTCTGCCGGGTGATTCGCCATCGAGTATGCACGAACAATAGGCTCCTCGTTGACCATCTTTAAATCCCACAAACCGAACTTGTCCCACTCGCTTTGGAACGTGTTCGAATCCTTGTGATGATCCGGATGCGCTGCGATGTCGAAGTCTTTGTAATTGGCCACTGTCTCTGGCACATCCACTTGGATGTATCCGCCTGCCTCGAAGTCCAACTTTTCTCCTTCTGGCAATCGAACGACGAACTCCTTGATGAAAGAGGCTACGTTGTAGTTGGAAATCACTTCACACTCCCATTTTTGGATACCAAACACCTCTTCTGGAACCTGGATTTCCATGTTCTCTTTGACCTTCACTTGACAGCCTAAGCGCCAATTGTCGGCGATTTCCTTCCGTGAGAAATGGGGCTCTTCTGTCGGCAAAATCGATCCCCCGCCTTCGCTCACTTGGCATCGGCATTGGACACAGGTTCCACCGCCACCACATGCAGAGGGCAAGAAGACCCCGTTGTTACCCAGCGTAGTCAGCAAGGTACTTCCGCCGTCCACCTCCAACGTTTGCTCCCCATTGATAACAATGGAAACTTTACCACTCGGAGATAGCTTCGCTTTTGCGAACAACAACAAGCCGACTAGCAAGAGGATGACGGTCAGGAAGAATACAATGGTCAGTACAATGGTCGTAGTCATCTCGATCAAATTTCAATGCCCATGAAGCTCATGAACGCGATGCCCATGAGTCCTGTGATGATAAACGTAATGCCCAAGCCCTTCAGCGGAGCCGGGACGTGGGAGTAACGGATCTTTTCCCGAATGGCCGCTATGGCCACGATGGCGAGCCACCAGCCAACTCCGGAACCCAAGCCGAAGACCGTGGCTTCACCGATGCTTGGGTACTGGCGATCCTGCATGAAGAGCGCACCCCCGAGGATGGAGCAGTTCACCGCAATCAACGGCAAGAAGATGCCCAACGCCCCGTACAGCGCAGGGGCGAATTTCTCAACGATCATTTCCACCAATTGCACCATGGAAGCAATGACGGCAATGAACATGATGAAGCTCAAGAAGCTCAAGTTCACCGCCTCATACTCCGGATCAATCCAAGCCAGCGCTCCCTCCTCGAGTACATAATTCTCAAGCAAGTAGTTGATGGGAACGGTGATGCCCAAAACGAAGATGACGGCAAGTCCTAGGCCATTCGCAGTCTTCACGGTCTTGGAAACAGCGAGGTACGAACACATGCCCAAGAAGTAGGCAAAAATCATGTTTTCAATGAAGATGCCCTTCACAAATATGCTGAGGTATTCCATTAGTTCTCTTCAATTAAAGCCTGATTGCGGCTGCGTTGAATCCAAATGATAATGCCCACGGTAATCAGGGCCATCGGAGGCAGGATCATCAGATTGTTGTTCTCATAAAATCCACCTTCGCTCATGAACCACTCGGTCGGCAGGAACTTCACTTGTCCCATGCCCGGCAACGAAATGGCTCCGCTGCCAAAGACTTCACGTACGATCGAAACGGCGAGCAAAATCCAAGCGTAGCCCATGGCATTGCCGATGGCGTCCAAGAAAGACGGTCCCGGCTTGTTAGCTAGTGCGAAGGCCTCGAGGCGGCCCATGATGATGCAGTTGGTGATGATTAATCCTACGAAGACGGAGAGCTTCTCCGAGATGTCCGGCTGGAAGGCCTTCAGCACCTGGTCAACAATAATAACCAAGGATGCCACGACAACGAGCTGGACAATAATTCGGATACGGTCCGGGATCATGTTGCGGAGCAACGACACAATTACATTGCCACCGATCATTACGAACAACACGGACAAACTCATGATGACCGCTTGCTGCAATTGCACCGTAATGGCCAATGCTGAGCAAATGCCCAAAACTTGAACGGTAATTGGATTGGAATCGTCCAAGGGATCAACCAGAAGTTTCCTGTTCTTCTTCGAAAACAACGACTCCTTCTTGACCGTTGCCACTGCAGTTTCAGTACTCATCGCTGCGCTCGTGTTTGGGATTCAAAATAACGGAGATAAACCTGTAAAGTGCGGTTAATCATTTCATCCACGCCCTTCGACGTGATGGTGCCACCGGTTATACCGTCGACGCTGTTTTCATCGGTGGGCGCTCCCCCCTTCAACACGCTGAAAAGCGCCTTGCCTTCCTTATTCAATTTCTTGCCTTTGAACTTGACTGTGAAGAATGATTCTTTGATTTCTGCACCTAAGCCAGGCGTCTCGGTCTTGTGGTCAAAATTGGCTCCGAAGATGGTTGTCATATCGTCTTCCAGTGCCACATAGCCCCAAATAGGTCCCCACAGACCGGAACCAACAACAGGGATTACGTAGAGGTTTTGACCGGCATCTGTCACACATCGGAACAGAGGGAACTCCAGGTCCTTATCGGACAAGGCTGCTGCCAAGGCTGCCTCATCACCGTCTGCAGCTTTGACTGCAGATTTGATGGAGGCACGGTAGTCCTTCTTCACATCGATGCTGAACGGGTCCGCTTTGTCCTTCGGGTCGACCGCTAATGATGTGGCGGACACTTGACGACCATCCAAATCGATGGCGACGCGCTCCACAACGTATTCTGCGAAGAGTGCATTGGCATTTGTCCGGTCCGCGGAAACGCCGATAGCGCCGAGGATGTTCATCATTTTCTTGTCCGCCGCATTGGCGTCTTGTCGGTCCTTCAGCGACAGGGCGGTAAACGCCAACGCTGTGCCCACAACCACAACCATGGCGATGGAAAAGATGAAGGTGTAACCGGTGCTGTTTTTATCGATAGCCATGATTACGTGGGTTATGCAGTTGCGCCTTGGGCAGCGAGCGAGCGCTTTTCGCGCTTGCCGACGTTGGCTTCAATGACGTAGTGATCGATTAAAGGGGCCATGACGTTCATGAAAAGAATGGCCATCATCACGCCCTCCGGGTAGGCCGGATTGAAAACGCGGATCATGATGCTCAATAAACCTCCGAAGAATCCGTAGATCCATTTGCCGCGTTCCGTCTGAGCAGCGCTCACGGGGTCCGTCGCCATGAAGACCATGCCGAACATGAACCCGCCCATCACCACTTGGTGGATGGCGGGAAGCGTCATGTAGGCGTTCAATCCCAACAGGTTGAACAAGAAGCCCATGACGAGGCCACCTGCCAGAAACGATGACATGATTTTCCAGCTTCCGATGCCCGTCCAAATCAACAGGGCCGAACCAATAAGAATGGCGAGCGCTGAAGTCTCACCAATGGAACCGGGAATCAAGCCCAAGAAGGAATTGGAAAGGCTAAACATGCCGTCCGCGCCAAACATGGACATCACGCCGGTAACGGCCGGTTCGTCCAATCCTTTGCCCACGGTTGAGGCCAAATGGCCCAGCGCAGTCGCCCCGGTATATCCATCCGCAAGCAAACCTGCATCTGCAGAAGCTTTGACGTTGTGGATCCAGATTTCACCGGAGAGTTGTTTCGGGTAAGCGAAGAATAAAAACGCTCGGGCCGTCAACGCGACATTCAGGATGTTCATGCCCGTGCCTCCAAACACTTCCTTTGCGATGATGACCGCAAAGGCTACCGCCAACGCCACCATCCATAGCGGACAATCCACTGGCATGATCAACGGGATTAACATGCCCGACACGAGGTAGCCCTCGTTGATGCTGTGCCCGCGCATCCCGGCGAAGACGAATTCAATGCCCAATCCAACGCCATAGCTCACAACCACCAAAGGCAAGACCTTCACCGCTCCAATGAAGAGCTTATCCCACAACGCGGTCATCAATGGATCGCTGGGGGTGATTTCGCCGATGGACAACAAGTACTGGTGACCTTGGTTCCACGTACCGAACACCAAGGCGGGAATCAACGCCACAATGACCATGAACATGGTGCGCTTCAAATCCACTCCGTCGCGGATGTGCACGCCGTTTTTGGTCGCGTGTCCCGGGGTGAAGGCAAACGTTTCCAACGAATCGTAGACCACCCAAAACTTGCTCAACTTGCCGCCCTCTTGAAAGTGAGGACGTATCGAATCCAGTAAGTTGTGTAATGCTTTCATCTTATCCCAATTCTTTCTTCAGCATGTCCAAACCGTTGCGGACAATGGACTGAACAGCAATTTTTGATGTGCAGGCATACTCGCAGAGCGCAAAATCTTCTGGAGCTACCTCGTAGATTCCCAGCTTCTCCATGGCATCAATGTCATTGGCCAAAATGCTTTTCAACAACTGCACAGGATAGATATCAAATGGGAACACCGGCTCGTATTGGCCCGTTACCACAAAAGCACGTTCCTCACCATTGTTACAGGTGTCCATCACGAATTCTTTTGACTTTGGCATTAACCAAGTAGGGTAACTTTTGGACAACGAGAACTTGTCGAAGCCCAAACCGAGCCAACCGTCTGCAAGCAAGAACTTTGGCTT